>JBDNBY010000001.1:0-22391 GCA_039767595.1 Paracoccaceae bacterium
ATTCCATCGCGCTCTACAAAAAACTGCGCGATGATCCAGAGTATCCCGTTGGATATCACCACGGCGACGGCGGCATCCGCTTGGCCAACACAGAGGCGCAAATGCAAGGGTATCGCCACTTTGCGTCGATGGCGCGGGGCATGGGTGTCGAATATGAAGTGATCGACGCCAAAGAATGCGCGCGCCGTCATCCGCTCATTTCGACCGACAACCTCCTTGGTGGGCTTTGGGATGGCGAGGATGGCGATATTGATCCGGCTCAGCTGTGCCAAGCCCTAGCATTTCATGCGCGCAAAGCGGGGGCCGAAATCTATCGCAACACCCCCGTGACTGATCTGACCCAGCACAGCGATGATACATGGACGGTGCACACCGATCAGGGGGATATCGATTGTGATATCGTGGTCAATGCAGGCGGCTACCGCGTTAACGAAATTGGCCAGATGATGGGGGTGCAGCATCCCGTCGCCTCGATGGAGCATCAGTATTTCGTCACGGAGGATATCCCCGCGATTGCCGAGGCGGGGCACCGCATGCCCCTGCTGCGCTGTCCGATTTCGGACTATTATTCTCGGCAAGAGAAAAACGGCCTGCTTGTCGGTTTTTATGAACAGGATTGCAAAACATGGGGCATGGATGGCATCAGCCCAAGCTTTTCCAATGATCTGTGTCCCGATGATCTAGATCGCGTGATGGACGTGCTAGAAGGTGCGTTCGAGCGTATGCCGGCCTTGGCCGAGGTTGGTATCAAACGGATCGTCAATGGTCCGATTACCTACACCATCGATGGCGCGCCTTTGGTTGGGCCAATCCCAGGCAAGCGCAACGCCTATTGCATCATCGGGCTGCGGGCCGGATTGGGCGAAGGGGGTGGTCACGGCTGGCTTCTGGCGCAGCAGATCGTGCAGGGCGAGGCGTGCTATGACACTTGGGTGATCGACCCACGGCGATTTACAGGCCACTCGACGGTCGAATTGACAGCGCGCAAGGCGATAGAAGACTATCAAAACGAATTCCGTTTCCACTTCCCGCACGAACATCGACCCGCTGGACGGCCCGCGAAAACCACCCCCCTGACCCCTATTCTGGCCGCAGAGGGTGCGGAATTCACCGTCGTCAACGGCTGGGAGCGTGTTGATTACATCAAGCCATCCCCAGAGTTTCACCCCTCACTAAGCTTTGATTTTGATGAGGCCTTTGATGTGGTTGCCACAGAGGTCGCCAATGTCGCGACCCATGTGGGTCTGGCCGAGGTCAACGGGTTCAACCGGATCGAGATCACTGGCCACGATCGGCATGACTTTCTGGATCGTATGATCTGTGGCCGCGTGGCCAAACGTGATGGCCGCGTCGGGCTGGGCTATTTGCTGAACGCCCACGGCTGCATCAAAGGCGAGGCCACGATCGCCAATCTGCCCGCCTCGGATCGAGGGCCGGCCAGAGTTTGGTATGGATCCGCGGCCGCATCGGAATATCACGATATGGATTGGCTCCAAGAGCATCTGCGACCAACTGAGGATGTGCAGCTGCGCAGCCTGACCAATGATCACACGATCCTATTGCTGGCGGGCCCAAAGGCGCGTGCTGTCCTGTCCGAATGTGCACGCGGTGACTGGTCGTCGGATGCCTTCCCTTGGCTGTCTGTGCGCGAATGTTGCATTGGCTTTGTCCCCGCCGTGGTCATGGCTGTCAGCTTCTCTGGGGAATTGGCGTATGAGATCCACGTCCCGAACGCATCACTTTATGCCGCCTATCTCGCGTTGCGCGCGGCAGGAGATGCACATGGCCTCAAGCTATTTGGCGCGCGCGCTGTTGAATCCATGCGGATGGAAAAAGGGTTCCTTCATTGGAAGGCCGATCTGATCACGGAATTTGATCCCTTCGAAACGGGCCTTTCACGGTTTGTGACATTGGACAAGGACGATTTCATCGGCAAAGCGGCACTCCTAAAACGGCAGGCGACTGGACCGCGCAGCACGCTGGTCACGCTCAGAATCGAGACGAGCCGTGCCCCTGCGCACCCAGGCGCATCCCTCATGCACGGCCATACCGTGGTTGGCACCATCACGTCTGGAGACTACGGTCACCGTGTCGGAATGAACCTTGCCTATGCCTTCGTTAAACCCGATTTTTCCGCCGTTGGATCGACACTGCAACTTGACCTATGCGGCGACCTCATTGACGCGCATGTGATCCCTCCGTCGCCCTATGACCCCAACTTCGACCGCATGCGAAGCTAAGGGGCCGTTTGGCCTATCAGGTCACCTCAGCGATCATCAGCAGCACGCCAGAGATCAGGCACAAGCCAATAATCAGCCGCCTAAATGTCGCGTCCTGTACTTTGTGAAACACCCATAGGCCCGCTTGCGCCGCAGCCAATGACACAGGTATGGCGATCGCCGCTGCATAGAGGGTTTGCGCGCTATACGCCTCGGAAAACAGCAATAAAATTGCACTGATCAACAACACGATAAAGTTATAGGGTTGCAAGACACCGCGCGTTTCGGATTTACTCCAATCTTTCAGCGCGCACCACATGCTCGGCAACGCGCCCGATAGGCCCGCAAGACCGCCCAAAACGCCACCACAAAAGCCGACGCACACATCCATCACATGGGTCGGCCGCGCGATTTGCGGCAAACGCCGCTGCAACGAGAAAAACCCACCGTATAAAATAAGAAAGGTCGCGATCACGAGTTTGAGCAAACTCACATCGACGTATTTCAAACTCAGCACCCCTAAATAGATCCCTCCCAGAGCAGGGAGCACAAAGCGCAGCAACCTTAGTTTATGGGCAAAGATGGCGCGCCGCACGACCCATAGCCCCTGAAAACCCGTCGCAATGGCCACCAAAAACACCAGCGCCACCGCCTCTAGCGGGGGCAGCGCCGCCAAAAAGAACCCTAGCGCAAACAGCGCGGTCCCAAACCCCGCGAGGCCGTTGATGAACCCTCCGGCCGCGGCGCCCAGCGCGACGAGCATAAAAAACTGTGATGTCATGACAAGGGCCCCCTCACGGGGTTGACTGATCCGCACCCCGCCTCATGGATAGCGGATCACTGCAGAGGTTCAACCCCTTTCGCGGCGCATGTCGCCCCTTAGTCGATCATACGGTCCGCGAGATAGCCGCCAATCGCAATCGAAACGACCGCCAAAAGGGCCGCAAAACTCAACGTCGACATGCCCGCAAGGCCTGCGCCCACGGTGCATCCTCCGGCCAGAACGCCACCGACGCCCATCAGCACCGCGCCAATCAAATAGCGTAGGGTTTCCGCCCCACCGCTGAACCCCTGAAGTTCAAACCGGCCCGTCACAAGAGACGATACAAACCCGCCTAGGATCATGCCGCCCACGAGGCCGGCGCCAAAACTTGCTGAAATAGAAGAGGAGGCAACAAACCAAAAGACCGCCTCAGACCATGGTAATGTCACGCCGAGCGTTTCCATCGCGATAGGGTCGAATTCATCGTAGAGGATAAATCCAGTTCCCGCCCAACCGACGGCCACCAAAAGACCAATTCCGACGGCCGTGACCAAATCGATCACCCGCGCGCCAGATCGCGCCGCGATCAACAGCGCGGCACCTGCGATCACCACAGACCATAGAACGGCACCACCGGGCAAGTCACCAAACCCCTGAAGCGGTAGGGCAACGGTCACATCGCTCAGTCCCATCCGAAATGGCACAAACACGCCCTTGAGGGTCGACAACACAACAATACCAAAGACCACAACCACAAAGGCCGCGCGCAGATTACCCGTTCCCATCAAAACGGTAACGCGCGAGGGGCACCCACGGGTCAGGACCATCCCAATACCCAATAAAATACCACCCGCCGCAATGCCAAGCACTTGGACGTTTTCCGCGTAAAACCGGTGACCGGAGAAATCGACCCATCCCAAAAAGACGGCCAGCTGCGTGGCCAAAATGGCCACGGCGAAGCCTGTGAGCCATACGCCTTGGGCCTGCGCGCGATCAGGGGATTGAACGATCCCGCGCCGAAAGCAGAACCGCGACGCCTCGGCCAAAATACCAAAGAGCACGCCCAGACCCAGCCCAAACCAAACGGATGCTTGTTTTGCGGTCATATCGACAAAGCCTAGATCTTCAAACATCACTGCCCTCTGTGTTCTATTTCGAGTTGCCCTGAGGTTAATGCGTTTTCAAAACAACGTGCAATAAAAATCTACCCGCCGCCCTCAGAGGTCGTCATGCAACCACGGCCGCCGTGACGATGACCTCAACCTTTAGCTCGGGGCGGGCCAGCTTCGCCTCGCCGCACGCGCGGGCGGGGGCATGACCCTCGGGCACCCACGCATCCCAAACGGCATTCATTTGGGCAAAATCGGCCATATCGGCCACCCAAATGGTCGCTTGCAAAATATGCTCACGAGAAGAGCCCGCCTGTTTGAGCAAGGCATCCACGCGTGCCAAACAGTCTTGCGTTTGGTCGGTGATGCTTTCGCCTGCGCCGACCTGACCGCATAAATAGGCAACGCCGCCATGCTTCACAATTTTGCTCATGCGCTGGCCTGTTTCAATCCGTTCAATCATATTGTGATCCTTTGTTCATTGCGCTTTGCAGCGCGATCGCGACGCGAGATAGGGGTTTTATCCTAACGCTGCCTTCCGAAAAAGACGTCTTAGAAATACTCGGATACTAACTCTAATGCCGCATCCGTTGCGCTGTGTTCTGGGGTCAGGGCCGCTCGTGCCCGTGTGGTCATGTCGCTGTGGTCTTGCCAGACCACCTGCACTGCCTCTGCCAAGCTGGCGGCATCTACGACGGTTAAGGCGGCAAGGCTTTGATCTAGTTCGTCATAGGGCTGTTGAAAATTATGCACTTTGGGGCCGCGCACAATAGCACAATCCAAAAGCGCGGGCTCATAAGGGTTATGCCCCCCCACATCCACAAGGGACCCGCCAATAAACCCGACGTCACATAGCGCATACCATAGACCCAGTTCGCCCATCGTGTCCGCGATATAGACTTGGGTGTTGGGGGTGATCTCTTGGCCCCGGCTGCGCCGTGCGTGTGTCAGGTCGCCGTCCGACGCCAATTTGACAATCGCCTCCGCACGCTCGGGATGGCGCGGCGCAAGGATCAATAGGGCATCGGGCGCGAGGGCCTGGTGCGCCTGAAGGATGACCTCCTCCTCGCCCTCATGCGTGGAGGCGGCGCACCACACAGGGCGATCCCCGATCTGTGCCTGCACCGCCTCAAACAGCCGCGGATCAAATGGCAAAGGATGAAGATCCTGCTTTAAGAACCCCGTCACTGCGATATCACGCGCCGGCAATCCCAGATCCAACAGGCTTTGCGCCAAGGCCTGTGATTGTACTTGGAATTTTGACACGAATGACAACAGCCGATGGGCCGAGGCGGGAAACCGCCGCCAAAGTTGGCGCGTTTTATCAGACACACGGCCACCGACCAAGACCATGGGCACACCGGCCAGATCCGCCTCGCGCATCAAACACGGCCAAAAATCACTTTCCGTGAATACACAAAGAGTAGGCCGCCAATGCGCTAAAAATCGGCGTACATATCCAATGTTATCATATGGGATGAATTGATGAATCGCGCGTGGAGGCAACCGTTTTTCTAAGATTTCCGCCGACGTGATCGTTCCAGAGGTCACAAGAACATGCGCCTTTGGGTGATTTTCAAGGAATCGGTCAATCAATCCTAACAGTGCGAGGGTCTCGCCGACACTGGCACCATGACACCATAGAAGGGGGCCATCTGGGCGCCTGTGGCTCGCGTGGCCAAATTTTTCCGCAATCCGCTGAGCGTCTTCTTTCCCATCAGCGAGGCGCTTTTGGGAAATGCGACGCCATATCCAGCCATTGTACCGCGCAAATGCCCAATATGTAGATAAAATCGCGGTCACGCGCTGCTCCAGTTCAATCCCCCGGACAACGCGTACCGCGCGGCGTTACACATGTAAAGTCTCGGAAATGAACACAATATATCTGAATCTAATCATACCCTTGCCCAGAAGATGCCATGTTTGTTAAGCATATTAACCCCATAGCAAAGGAATGGGCAAAACAATGCGTAAGGAAACACTACTCTCAATCGGCGGAACGATGATCGCCGCTGCGGGACTGACCTTCACAATGCAGTATTTATCAGGATCGCAATCCCCTTCATTTGATGGGGTACGGGATTCATTTGCGAAGTTAGACCTTTCCGAAGTGCAATTCACGTCAACGCAAGGCGAGCAATCCTTTGTTGACGAATATAACCAAGCCCTTGTTGCACAAACCTTTAGTGAAGCGAACGCCTGCGAAGTTCATGTAGACGCCATCAGCGCCTCTGCCGCAATGGTAGAATTACATGTAAAAGCCCCCTGCCAGCCCAACGAATTGGTCACGATTCATCACAATGGCCTGATGTTTAATGGTCAAACCGATTTAAAGGGCCATTACCAAGCCATGGTGCCTGCGCTCAATCAAAACGCTGTGTTTATCGCGTCTTTCGAAAATGGCGAAGGGGCCTTTGGCGAGACAATTGTCGAAGAGCTTGAAGAGTTCAACCGTGTCGCCCTTCAGTGGAAGGGTGATTTGGGGATCCAATTGCACGCATATGAGAACGGCGCTGGCTATAATGAAGAGGGCCACGTTTG
This sequence comes from Paracoccaceae bacterium, assembly GCA_039767595.1. Taxonomy (GTDB): domain Bacteria; phylum Pseudomonadota; class Alphaproteobacteria; order Rhodobacterales; family Rhodobacteraceae; genus JBDNBY01. Next base: position 6,633 of record JBDNBY010000001.1, read on the forward strand.
GGCTCAAGCCCCGCGCAGCCCGATGGTCGCCCTCTCGCAACTGGGCGGTTTCATCACAGAGTTGGGGGAAGATGTTCAAGAGCGATCCTTGAAAACACATATCTACAGCGCACCCAAATCTCTATTTAAAAACCCAGATTGCGTTGAATTCTCTGTAGAGGTGGACGTTCTCTCAAGTAACTGCTCCAAACATTTAGTTGCGCAGTCCATCGAATTACAGGATATCAGCGATGTAAAATCACACGACATTCGCTTTAGCATGCCAGGGTGTGATGCCATTGGTGATTATATCATGTTGAAAAACGTTGTCAGTCAACTATTAGTAGCGTCAAACGAATAGGAATTGACGCGGGGGCGACGTGAGTCACATCAAAACTAAGGTTGCGATTTGCATAGCACAAGTGTGTGTGCCACTTGCGGTGGCGGCTCAAGACATCACTCTGAGCTCTCAAGACGGCTCCATTTCGATGTCTGGAGACTTGCTGAACTACGATGGTCACTTTTATCGCATAGACACCGAATTCGGTCCGCTGACCATTGATGGCGCCCATGTCACCTGTGAGGGACCCGCCTGCCCTAATATCTTTGAATTTACCCCAAACATTCAGATCTCCACACACGATCCATTGATTGCACGGGTGTTGCACTCGTCTATCTTGGCCTTTGGCCACTCCCTAGGTGCCAAAATTGAGATAGAGAACGGTCAAAACGGGACGCCGTCGCACTATGCCGTCATTAACACACATGCTGATCGCATCGAGGCGCGGTTCACGCTCAAACAGCAACCCATGGCCAAGACCGTTTCAGAGCTTCTCACCTATGATATTGATTTAGCTTACGCATTCGAGCCGCTCACTGACATCGACATAGACACGCTCAAAGCTGCCGATTTGGGCGATTTTGCAAGGGCGCCTTGGCGCAGCTCTATTGCCCAAGATGCGTGGGTGGCTGTTGGATCAACCGACACAGCTCATAAAAACATCACGCTAGATCACTTGGAAACACTCATCCAAACCAATCCATCGACATCGCCCGATGCGTTGGCCCTAACACTCTTTTCACCGCAGGCGGAGGGCGAGCCTGAAAATAGCCCGGAGGACGGCGCTAAACCACAAATGTCACAGATCATCGGGCGCTATACGGATATCGGCGATCTTCAAACCGCCCTTGCCCAAGATCCGTTCGCTATTGGAATGGTCCGATTATCCGATGCTCAGACGACCGAGCTCATGGCCCTTGCGATCCACGGCTCTTGTGGACGGGGGTACCAGATCACGCGGGAGGCCATCAAAGGGGATCTCTACCCGCACACGCTGCCGCTGATTGCCTATCGCCCCGCCCGAAGCCTACCAAGTATTGCAACTGCATTTACGGACTTCCTTCGATCCCCCGATGGGCACCAGATCCTCAGGTCCCATGGCTTGGTCGACCCCTCCTTTGAAACAGTGAGCTTGAGCCAGCAAGGCGACCGACTTGTGAATACCCTCTCCGCACTTTCCGCGCAGCAAACACACAGCGCCCGCGACATGGTCGCTTATTTGTCAGATAAGCGGCGGCTGTCCTCAGCTTTGCGGTTTGCACAAGGGCAAACACAATTGACCCAGCAGTCCAAAGATCAGCTCACTCACATCATACGGTTGATTCAATCTGGATCCCTGGATGGTCAGCATCTGCACTTTTTGGGCTTTAGCGATGCGACTGGCGATTACGAGACCAATGTTGAACTCTCAAAAAAACGCGCTGACACTGCAATGAGTGCCGTTTTAGCGGAGCTTGCTCTTGCTGATATCGAAAAAGTTAACATGAGCGCGGCGGGCTTTGGCCCCTTGATGCCCATTCTATGCGATGACACCGAGGCAGAGCAAAATGTAAACCGCCGCGTCGAAATTTGGATTGCGCCGGCATCTATAAATACCCCTCCGTCCGAAAACTAATCTCAGTTGAGGCGCCAATCACTAAATGATCGTGCAATGTGATCCCAAGCGGAGCTGCAGCTTCGGCGACTTGGCGCGTCATGTCGATGTCTTGGGGGGATGGTGTGGGATCCCCAGAGGGATGATTATGCACCAAAATAATCGCACTTGCTTTCACCTCGAGAGCGCGTTTAACAATATTGCGAGGATAGACGGGCACGTGATCGATCGACCCTTCGCCCTGTGCCTCATCCAAAATTAGGATATTTTTCCGATTCAAATAAAGGACGCGAAATTGTTCCGTTTCACGATGTGACATGTGCGTATGGCAATAATCCAATAGCTCTCGCCAGCTGGAGACAATACACCGCCCCAGTACCCGCGATCGCGTTAATTTTTGCGCCACAGCTTGGGTGATTTTAAACTCTAACACCACTGCGTGACCGACACCTTGCACTTCGGTCAATCGCTCTGCCGGCGCGGTGATCACGCGGTTGAAATCGCCAAAATGGTCGATGAGCCGGCGCGCCAAAGGCTTGACATCTTGACGCGGGATTGCACGAAACAAGACCAACTCAAGCAGCTCGTAATCAAGCACGGCCTCAACCCCGCCTTTGCGGAACCTCTCTCGCAGCCGTTGCCGATGATCTTTTAAGTACGAAGGGGCGCTCTTCGGGACGTCCACCACCTCATCGAAGCTAAATAGATCGGCTGTATATTCATGAAACCCTTGCGTCATAGGTCAAGAGTTTCATGAAATGTTTAATTTTTGGTGAACGGCTCAGCTTTTCATGCTGTCCCAGAACGATTTCACACCTGCAAAAAACGAGCTGCTCTCTGGGCTGTTCTCTTTGGACTGCTCTTGGAATTCGCGCAGCAACTCTTTTTGCCGAGATGTCAGGTTCACTGGCGTCTCAACTGCCAATTCGATGAACATATCGCCCACGGCACTGCCACGTACCGATGGCATCCCTTTGCTACGCAGTCGCATTTGACGGCCCGTTTGACTGCCCGAGGGGACTTTGACACGGCTGCGCCCGCCATCAATGGTCGGGACATCAATATCACCGCCCAGCGCGGCCGAGGTCATAGAGACCGGCACGCGGCAAAACAGGTTATTGCCCTCACGCTCAAAGATATTGTGCCGCGCGACGTCAACAAAGATGAACAGATCGCCAGAAGGTGCACCGCGCAAACCGGCCTCGCCTTCGCCAGACAAGCGAATGCGCATACCCGTTTCCACGCCGGCCGGAATATTCACAGAGAGTGTTTTCTCTTGTTGCGTTCGCCCCTCACCACCACAGGATTTACAAGGGTTTTTAATAATCTGCCCGAGACCCGAACACGTTGGGCAGCTGCGCTCGACTGTGAAGAACCCTTGCTGAGCGCGTACTTTGCCCATGCCCGAACAGGTCGGGCAGCGCGCTGGCTCCGCGCCGCCTTCGGCGCCCGAGCCATTGCACGTGCCACATGGCGCCGCTGTGGGTACTGTGATCGTTTTTTTCGCGCCTTGAAACGCATCCTCAAGGCTAATGCTTAAATTATAGCGCAGGTCGGATCCGCGTGTCGCACGTCCGCGGCCACCGCCGCCGCCACGTCCGCCGCCCATGAAATCGCCAAACAGATCGTCAAACACATCTGAAAACGCGCTTGCAAAATCGCCTTGACCATTGAAGCCGCCTTGGCCGCCGCCGCCCATGCCGCCCTCAAAGGCCGCGTGACCGTATTGATCATAGGCCGCCTTTTTATTGGCATCTTTAAGAATGTCATAGGCCTCGTTGGCCTCTTTCATATTGGCTTCGGCGTCTGGGTTACCTGCATTGCGATCGGGGTGAAGCTCTTTCACCTTCGTGCGATATGCTTTTTTGATTTCCTCTGCTGACGCGCCCTTGGCCACACCGAGCACATCGTAAAAGTCTCGTTTTGACATCGATTATAGCCTTTCTTTCACCGATTAAGTGGAACTGCAAAGGCCGGCCCGACAAATGGGGCCGGCCCTGGAGATGAGACCACTTCGGGTGACTTAGCGTTTGTCGTTATCGCCCAAATCTTCGAAATCAGCGTCCAGAATGTCGTCATCGCTTGGCGTATGAGCACCATCTTCGCTGGGAACATCAACATCCGCAGGGTCGTCTTGACCTGCTTTGTAGATCGCCTCGCCCAGTTTCATCGCCGCCTCTGTCACGTTTTGAATGCCGGATTTGATTTTATCCGCGTTTTCATTCTCGAGCTCGTCTTTCAAGGCGGCAATCGCCAATTCAATCGCTTCGACAGTCGATGGATCGACTTTTTCGCCATGCTCTTCGAGTGACTTTTCAGTCGAATGGATCAGGCTTTCAGCCTGGTTCTTCGCATCCACCAATTCGCGGCGCGCCTTGTCGGCGTCGGCGTTTTCTTCGGCTTCGCGGACCATGCGATCGATATCCTCATCGTTCAGGCCACCTGACGCTTGGATCGTGATCTTTTGCTCTTTGCCCGTGCCTTTATCTTTGGCAGAGACGGAGACGATCCCATTGGCGTCGATGTCAAAGGTTACTTCGATTTGCGGCATGCCGCGCGGCGCGGGTGGGATATCTTCGAGGTTGAACTGACCCAGAACTTTGTTATCCGCCGCCATTTCACGCTCCCCTTGGAAGACGCGGATGGTCACGGCATTTTGATGATCCTCGGCCGTCGAGAAGACCTGTGATTTCTTGGTCGGGATCGTTGTGTTACGATCGATGAGGCGCGTGAACACACCGCCCAATGTTTCGATACCTAGAGATAGCGGCGTGACATCCAAAAGGACCACATCTTTGACGTCGCCTTGCAAAACGCCCGCTTGGATCGCGGCGCCCATGGCCACCACTTCGTCAGGGTTCACGCCTTTGTGCGGCTCTTTGCCAAAGAATTTTGTCACTTCTTCCATGACCTTGGGCATACGCGTCATGCCGCCCACGAGAACGACTTCGTCGATATCAGACGTGGAGAGGCCCGCGTCTTTCAAGGCCGCTTGGCATGGTTTGATCGATGCTTTGATCAAATCGCCAACGAGGCTTTCGAGTTTTGCGCGCGTCAGCTTCATCACAAGGTGCAAAGGCTGGCCTGTTTTGCCGTCCATTGAGATAAACGGTTGGTTGATCTCAGTTTGCGAGGAGGATGAGAGTTCGATCTTAGCCTTTTCGGCGGCCTCTTTGAGACGCTGCAATGCCATTTTATCGGCCGTGAGATCGACGCCGTTTTCTTTTTTGAACTCGTCTGCGAGATAGTTCACGATGCGCATGTCGAAATCTTCACCGCCCAAGAACGTGTCGCCATTGGTGGATTTCACTTCGAAGAGGCCGTCATCAATCTCGAGGATTGTGACGTCGAATGTCCCGCCGCCAAGGTCGTAGACCGCGATTGTCTTGGTCTCGTTTTTATCAAGACCATAGGCCAAGGCCGCCGCTGTTGGTTCGTTGATGATGCGGAGCACTTCGAGACCAGCGATTTTACCGGCGTCTTTTGTCGCTTGGCGCTGTGCGTCGTTGAAATACGCTGGAACGGTGATGACCGCTTGGGTCACGTCTTCACCAAGATAGCTCTCGGCAGTTTCTTTCATTTTCTGCAATGTGAAGGCAGAGATTTGCGAGGGTGAGTATTTTTCACCATGCGCCTCGACCCATGCGTCGCCATTGCCCCCATCGACCAGCTCGTAGGGGAGGTTTTTCTTATCTTTGGCCAGATCCGCGTCATCGATCCGGCGACCGATCAAACGCTTAACACCAAAGACGGTGTTCTCGGGGTTCGTGACCGCCTGCCGCTTGGCCGATTGACCAACGAGACGCTCATCATCGGTGAATGCGACGATCGAAGGCGTTGTGCGCGCACCTTCTGAGTTTTCGACAACACGCGGCTGCGTGCCGTCCATGATTGCCACACAAGAGTTTGTTGTACCTAGATCGATACCAATTACTTTAGCCATGTCTATCCCTTTCCTTTAGGCGATGTCATGGGCTGCACCCTGATCGGCGCGCGGCCCTTTGGCGCGGTTTATCCGCTTCATTGGGCTATATAGGGAGGCAGATTTGCACCTGCAACAGGGGAATGACCACAAAGTGCGTAAAAAACCACTCAATTAGGAAAAAATTTTCGCAAAATTAGCCGCGGGAATTCCAACTTGCGGAGGCATGTTTGCGTGTATGGGCCTCTGCAATCAGGCCACCCATGATCAATGCAAGGGAAATGGCCAGAGGATAGAGCCAATTGGAATTTTGCGGCACGTAATTCACAAATGCATATCCGCGCGTTTGGTCGATCACATGAAACAGCGGGTTCCACGCAAACATCGAGATCATAAAACCCGGCAGCGTATTAGCAACGAACATCTTACCAGAGGCGAACATATTGATTCGTTGATAAATACTCGACACGATCCCCACTAAGTTTGGCGCCCATGGTTTGGCGGCCAAAAACACCATCCCGACCCCGACACCAAAAAGCCATGCCAACATAAACATGCCCAAACATCCGGCTGGATCTTGTAATGTGAAACGCTCGAACGCCAAAAAATATACCCCGAGCATGACGATCATGGTCAGGGTTTGAATATAGAGCGCGCCCAGCGCCGCTGAGAAAATCGCGATAAAGGTATTCATCGGCGCATGCTGCATCATGGGCGAGGTGGGCCCCTCGGACCCAAACACTGCCGATCACGTTTTAATATGTACCATATACATAAACACGCCCGTCATCACATAGATCATGAAATCCCCGCGGATGGGGGCACTGGGCTGGCCTGTTGGGCTGAAAAACGCAAACATGGCATAAAAGGCCATCACAAACAGCACCGATTGAAAGACATTGATCAGCAAACTGATGAAAGCATTGCCATGGGTTGATCGCACTTGGCGCACAGCTGCGACATAGATCAACTCCATCAAATTGACGGTCGCCCATGTAGTTGAAATGCGTGCGTTCATCGTGAGATGGGTCCTGTGTCGGTCAGTGTCGCTGTGGTCATGCATCACTGCATGGAGTATAACTACGGCAATACTAAGGAGTCATTAAGATATGTCATACCCCTCTATCACAATTTTTCGCGATTTAGCCCTCAAAGCGGGGGAGGCGATCTTGGAGGTTTACACCTCGGACGTGTTTGGAACAGTGACGAAATCGGATAATAGCCCTGTGACCCGCGCCGATCAGGCCGCTGATGCGATCATCACCGCCGGCCTGCGGGACGCCTATCCACACATTGCCCTCGTGACCGAGGAACAAGCCGACACGCATGATCAAACTGTGCAAGACTTCCTCATTGTCGATCCATTGGACGGCACAAAGGAATTCATTCAAAAACGCGATGAATTCACAGTAAACATCGCCTATGTTCAAAACGGCGTGCCTGTGATGGGCGTGGTCTATGCCCCCGCGCTGGGGCGGATGTTTTACGCCGATGAGACCGGGGCCTATGAGGAAACAGGGCCGTTTGAGATCGGACAAATCGGGGCCCGAACGACGCTGCGTGTGGCACAGGCACAAGAGGATGCGCCAATACAGGTGGTTGCCTCCAAATCGCATATGGATCCCACAACCGAGCGTTATATTCGCCTATATAATGTGGCACAGACCACATCCGCTGGATCATCGTTGAAATTCTGTTTGATCGCCAGCGGCGCGGCGCATTTGTATCCACGCTGCGCGCCGACCATGGAATGGGACACTGCCGCAGGGGATGCCGTGTTGCGTGCCGCAGGGGGGCAGATGGTGCACTTTCCGCAAATGACGCCGTTTACCTATGGCAAGGCGGGATTTCGCAACACATATTTCATTGCCGCAGGGCAGATTGACCTGAAAAATGATGTTGAGCCTGTGACTGAGAGAAATTAGTGGTGGCCTTGAGGACAGTTTGATGTAAATGCGGCTAAAGCTTTCTGCCAAGGCACAAGGGATTCTAAACGATTGACAAACGCACACACAGCACCGCACGAAATTTACGGAATTGAAAAATGGGGCAAAGAGCTTTTTTCAGTTTTGCCGTCGGGGGATGTTGGGCTGATCAATCCATTTGATCCAAGCAATGAGCCGTTGAACCTCAGCCATGTGATCCAAGACCTCAAAGAGCGCGGCATTGATACGCCGATTGTGTTGCGAGTCGGCTCTTTTTTGCGCCATGCGATTGAAGAAGTGCACACAACATTCGGCGCGGCGATGAGGGATCTTGAGTACAAAGGCGATTATCGCGGTGTGTTCCCAATCAAGGTCAACCAGCAATCGCAAATTGTGGACCGTATCGTCACCTATGGCCAGAAGTTCAACTTTGGCCTCGAGGCCGGCTCCAAGCCCGAGCTGGTCGTTGCGCTGGCCCATGACCTGCCGGCCGATGCGATGGTGGTGTGCAACGGCGTCAAAGATGCCGAATTCATCCGTCTGGCGATCTTATCGCTCAAGCTCGGCTTTAAAACTGTGATTGTTTTAGAAAGCCCCAAAGAGCTTGATACCGTGTTAGAAGTGACCCAAGAATTGGGGATCGAGCCGCTCTTGGGTGTGCGCGTTAAACTTAATAACCGGATCAAAGGCAATTGGGCCGAAAGCTCGGGGGATCGCTCGACCTTTGGGATGAATACCGATCAATTGGTGCGCGTTTTGGACAAGCTTAGGGCGCATAATATGCTGCACTGTCTGCAACTCCAGCACTCGCATTTGGGCAGCCAAGTCCCTGATATCAACGATGTGCGCCGCTCTGTCTCGGAGGCCTGTCGCTACTTCATTGAGCTGCGCCGCGAAGGCGTGCCGCTGCGCTATTTGGATCTGGGCGGCGGTATGGGCGTGGATTATACGGGCGAGAAACGTGCCACCGAAAACTCGATCAACTATTCTATCCAAGAATATTGCGAGAGTGTCATTGACACCGTCAAATATGCCCTCGATGAGGCGCAGATTGAGCATCCCACATTGATCACAGAAAGTGGTCGGGCTCTTGTGGCGACCTCGTCGATTTTGCTCTTTGATGTGCTTGAGGCCACGCTCTATGATGCGCCCACGGCCGCGACCCTCGAAGAGGGGGATCACTACATGATGACGAATTTGGCCGAGGTCGAGACATATTTGACCCCCAAGCGCGTCCAAGAATGTTGGAATGACGCGATTTATTATCGCAACGAATTGCGCGCATTGTTCCACCGCGGGGCGATCACGCTGCGCCAAATGGGGCGCGCAGAGCGGATGTATCTCTATCTCGTGTCCAAAATCAAAGAAATCGCCGAAGATGCCGATGCCCCTGATCTGTCAGAACAGCTGCGCGAAGTGGCCGATATTTACCATTGTAATTTCTCGCTGTTTCAATCTCTCCCAGATGCGTGGGCGATTGATCAACTCCATCCTGTCCTGCCAATTCAGCGCCTGAATGAAAAACCGACGCGGCAGGCCGTCCTGTCGGATATCACCTGTGACAGCGACGGGAAATTGGACCGCTTTGTCCTCGATGGCTATATCTCGCCTTCGCTGCCGGTGCATCAACTCAAAGAAGATGAATGGTATTACCTCGGTGTCTTTTTCGTCGGCGCCTATCAGGAAACCTTGGGTGATTTGCATAATCTCTTTGGTGACACCAACGCGGTGACGATAGATTTTCGCGCCGATGGTGGCTTCGACCTATTGCACGAGCAAGAGGGCGACACGATTGCCGAAGTGCTCTCATATGTGGAATATGATCCGGCGGATGTGATGGCCGCCTTCCGCAAAGTGGTGGATGGTGCCATTTCCAAAGGCACGTTGAAATCCAAAGAACGCAAGAAAATCATAGACGCCTATCGCGATAGCTTGGGCGGCTATACCTATTACGAGTAACTGAAAAGGAGTGCGAGACATGGCAAAAACTCTGGTCATTGGTGCAGGCGGCGTGGCGCATGCATCCGTTCATAAAATGGCGATGAACGCGGATATTTTTGGCGAGATTACTCTTGCCAGTCGCACGAAATCCAAATGTGATGATATCGCCGCGGCTGTCAAATCGCGCGTGGGCGTGGATATCCAAACTGCGCAAATCGACGCGATGGATGTGCCCGCCACAGTACAATTGATCCGCGACATAGGTGCGGATATCTTGGTCAACCTTGCCTTGCCGTACCAAGACCTCAAACTGATGGATGCCTGCCTTGAGGCCGGCTGTCATTATCTCGATACCGCCAATTACGAACCTGAGGATGTGGCCAAATTCGAATATCATTGGCAATGGGCGTACCAAGACAAATTCAAAGAGGCCGGCCTGACGGCCATCCTTGGATCAGGCTTTGACCCAGGTGTGACATCTGTCTTTGCCACATGGCTGCGCAAACACAAACTCAAAACCATTCGCCAAATCGACATCCTCGATTGCAATGGCGGGGACAATGGTCAGGCCTTTGCCACCAATTTCAACCCTGAGATCAACTTGCGCGAGGTCCTCTCTGAGGCGCGCCATTGGGAAAACGGCGCATGGGTGACCACCCCTGCCCTGACCAAAATGGTGCCCTTTGAGTTTGATCAAGTTGGCCCCAAAAACATGTATCTGATGTATCACGAAGAGCTCGAAAGCCTGTCGACGCATTTCCCCGAGATTGAGCGCGCGCGCTTTTGGATGACCTTTGGCGATGAATATATCAAACATGCGACCGTGCTCCAAAACGTCGGCATGACGCGAATTGATCCCGTGATCCACGACGGCCAAGAGATTATCCCAATTCAATTCCTCAAAACCCTGTTGCCCGATCCCGGTGATCTTGGGCAATTGACCAAGGGCAAGACGAATATCGGTGATATCGCCACCGGCGAGGCCATCGATGGGTCAGGCGAGAAAACTTATTATATCAATAACATATGCGATCACGAAGAGTGCTATCGCGAAGTTGGATCGCAAGCGGTGTCCTATACCACAGGTGTGCCCGCTATGATCGGCGCGGCCCAAGTTCTCAAAGGAAATTGGACACAGCCTGGCGTGTGGAACGTAGAACAGCTGGACCCAGATGATTTCATGGCGATGCTCAATGTGCACGGCCTGCCATGGCAAGTGCGCGAGCTTGATGGCCCCGTGGAGTTTTAAGGAAAGTCCATGGGCACGATGATGCAAACTCAAGCCGGCGATGCAGGGGCATTTCGTAAATTTGACCTCTCTCGAGTGCCCTCCCCCTGTTTTGTCGTGGACGAAGTGGCGATTGAGCGGAATTTGCGCATTTTGGCCGATGTCAAAGAGCGCTCGGGCGCGCAAATTCTATGTGCGCTCAAGGCGTTTTCGATGTTTGAGTTGGCGCCATTGGTGATGAAATACTTGGGCGGCGTCTGTGCCTCGGGCCTCTATGAGGCGCGGCTGGGGCGCGAGGCCTATGGCGGCGAAGTGGCGACATTTTGCGCCGGTTATAAACAGCAAGACATGGCCCAGATCATCGCCCTATCCGATCACATCATCTTTAATTCCGTCGCGCAAAAGGATCGTTTTTTGCCGATGATTGCGGCCTCGGGACGTGAGATTTCTATCGGGCTGCGCATCAATCCCGAACATTCCGAAGGCGAAGTGCCCAAATACGACCCTGCTGCGCCGTGCTCACGCCTTGGGGTGCCGCTCTCACAGCTCAGCCTTGATGATATCAAGGGCGTCGATGGCCTGCACATGCACAGTTTGTGCGAACAAGGTTTCGCGCCCCTCGCCCGCACATGGGCCGCGATCAGCCCGCAGATGATGCAATTCACGCCACTGTTGAAATGGCTCAATTTCGGCGGTGGGCATCATATCACGCGCAGCGATTATGATCGCGAGGGCCTCATAACCTTTATCCAAACCGTTCGTGCGCAATCGGGATGTGACGTCTATCTCGAGCCGGGCGAGGCTGTCGCCTTGGATGCGGGCATTTTGGTTGGTGAAATTCTAGATCTGTCTCACAACGGTATGCCAATCGCGATCACAGACATTTCGGCAACATGCCATATGCCCGATGTGATCGAGGCTCCCTATCGCCCTGCCATGTTAGATGAGGCCACAACCGGCACGACCTACCGGATGGGCGGGCCATCGTGTTTGGCGGGGGATGTGATCGGCGATTATACATTTCACACGCCCCCACAGCTGGGGCAGCGGTATGCGCTTTTGGATCAAGCGCATTATTCCATGGTCAAGACCAATACATTCAATGGCGTCCCCCTGCCGGCGATCGCGCTATGGAATTCGCACACAGATACCCTCAAAATGGTCCGTGAATTTGATTATGACGCGTTCAAAAACCGTCTATCTTGATAACGCCAAGGATCGCCAATGTCAGATTTCCTAGCCTCTGAGCTCACCGATGATGAAAAGACGCCCTTAGCGCGGTTTCAAATCATTCCCGTTCCTCTCGAGCGCACAGTTTCGTACGGGGCTGGCACGCAACATGGGCCGCACGCCATCATCGCCGCCTCGAGCGAATTGGAACGCACGGTTGCGGGGGCCGAGCCCATCGCGCAAGGCATCTACACGCAAGAGGCGGTCGATTGCACGGGGCCGCTGGGCACTGTGATGGATCGCATCGCCGAGCGCACACAGGCCGCCGTGACGGCCGGCCAGATGCCTGTGACCTTGGGCGGAGAGCATTCGCTGAGCTACGGCGCAGTGATGGGCGTGTCGCACGCGTTGGGCCGCCCTGTGGGGATCATTCAAATCGATGCGCATGCGGATCTGCGCGTCGCGTATCAAGGCGAAGTGCATTCTCATGCCTCGGTGATGCATCTGCTGGCCGAACACGGGATGCGCCTTGCCCAATTCGGCGTCCGCGCCCTTAGTGCCGATGAAGAGGCGGCGCGCGGCGCGTATCAAGTATTTCACATCGATGCCGAAGAATTGGTGACCAAAGGTCTGCATGCCGTGCAATTGCCAGATGATTTTCCCCAAGATGTTTATATCAGTTTTGACGTAGATGGTTTGGATCCCTCCATCATGCCCGCCACAGGTACGCCTGTACCCGGTGGTTTGAGTTTTTATCAGTCCCTCCATATTTGTGCCTCTGCCATTGCAGGGCGTCGTTTAGTTGGTATCGACGTTGTCGAATTGGCGCCAAATGGGGCGGAGGCGTGGGATTTCACGGCCGCCCTTGTCTGTTACCGCCTGATGGCCTTGGCCTGCGACAATGATACGTGAGCACCGCGCACAGCGGCGTGGAGACTGCGTAGGAGACGCCTGATCACAAGACATACCGTGCGCCACAAAAGCACTATGTCCAACCCGAGGCTCATCTGCGCTGCATAACGCGCGTCTAATGCGATACGCTCGGACCACGGCTGCGTGGGCACGCGTTCGATTTGCCACAACCCCGTGAGCCCAGGCCGCTGCGTGATCACGAGGTGATGCTCGCGCACTTCGGCGGCACTGACGGGGCGCGGGCCGACAAAGCTCATGTGGCCCAATAATATATTTAAAATTTGCGGCAGTTCATCTAAATGCGTGTCGCGCAGAAACTGACAATACCACCCCGATACCCTTGGATCCTGCGGCAGTTTGCGCCCAATGTGCCACGCGCGCCGCGCCGCGGGACAGGATCGCAGATGCTGATTGAATTGATGCGCGGACATCGCCGTCATTGTTTTAATTTTAAAACAATAAAACGCAACGCCGCCACGGCCAACACGCAGATGCCGGTAAAACGGCGTGCGGCCTGCGGCCACAAGCGGCAGAATACACAGCGCCATAATACAAAGTGCTGGCACAGTGAAAACCAAGGCCAGCACAATGTCAAAAACGCGTTTCGCGTACCGATCATAGCCGCCCCCGCGCAAAACTGTACCCTGTTTGATATAATATCTGTGCGTACTCATGCACCGATACATATCATCGCAAGTTTAACAAATTCTAAAATAGGCGAACGTTGCGCATTGACGCCAAATCAAACCCGCGACTAAAGTATGTATAATCACTCAAAGGATTGAACATGAACACACTCGCGAAGATAACAGCCGTCTTAATCGTATCACTCAGCGCTGCCCCCAGCATGGCGGAAAAGATCACATGCACGCATAGCGACCTCAGTGAATATGGCGCAAAAACAACCGCGAGCGCAAGCAAACGGGAAATCGTCATTTCTTGGCTAGGTGAAAAAGTTACACTTGATACGGAGAAACAAACGTTACAAACGAGCACGTCCGAAGGGGCGTGGGATCCCGTGTCTTTGTCAAAAATCCAAAAGACCAAAAATTTCACCACTTATTCGGCGCATGTTTCAACTACGGACGGCAACGGCACACCCCGCAATATTACCTATAGCTTGCGAATTTACGCTGATGACACTTCAGAGTTTTCGATGCGCCAACACCGATACAAGCCCCTCAAAGCCAAGGGCACCTGTAAATAAATAACAAGGCACTTTGGCTGAGCGGCAGCGCTCAGCCAGTTATGTTACACCAACCGGCCGTGGCAATGCTTGAATTTCTTGCCCGATCCACAGGGGCAAGGCGCATTGCGGGATGTGTTTTCCCATCCCTCGGGCAGATCCGCTGGATCCGATAACGCGTCCTCATCTGGGCCTGTCATTTGTTCAGCTTGGACTTGGGCCATCGCGCGCTGACGCTCTTCATCGGTCAACGGGCGCACATAGGCCAGCTTTTGCGTCACATCAGAGCGCAGCGCATTGAGCAGGCTTTCAAATAATTGGAACGCCTCGTTTTTATATTCAGACAAAGGATCGCGCTGCGCATAGCCGCGAAAGCCCACGACAGAGCGCAGATGCTCGAGCGTGACCAAATGTTCGCGCCATTTGGCATCAATCGCCTGTAGGACAAAGCTTTTCTCGAGTTGCTCGTAGCTCTCTTGACCAAAGGCATCGACCTTTGCCGCGCGCAGCTGATCGGCCGCATCGCCGATCCGCTCGGCCATCACTTGATCGTCAACGCCGTCCTCTTGGATCCAGTCCAAAATCGGCAGATCAAGGCCAAGCTTTTCAATCACGGCGGCCCGCAGCCCGTCGCCATTCCATTGATCGGGATAGGTGTTCGCAGGGATAAATTCGTCCAATAGATCGTCGATCACTTCGTCGCGCATGTCGTTGGTCATCTCAGACACCGTCTGCGATTTCATGATGTCCAACCGTTGACCAAAGATCACTTTGCGCTGATCATTCATCACATCGTCGAATTTCAACAGCTGTTTGCGAATGTCAAAGTTGCGGCCCTCGACCTTGGCTTGGGCGCGTTCAAGGGATTTGTTGATCCACGGGTGTTGGATGACTTCCCCGTCTTTCATACCCAAACGTGAGAGGACTTTTTCCAACTTGTCCGAGCCAAAGATCCGCAAAAGATCATCTTCGAGGCTGAGGAAAAATACCGAGCGCCCTGGATCCCCCTGACGGCCCGAGCGGCCGCGCAGCTGATTATCAATGCGGCGGCTTTCGTGACGTTCTGTCGCCAAAACGAACAGGCCACCAGCCTCGAGCACCTTTTGCTTTTCTTCGGCTGTCTCGGCCTCGATTTTGGCGCGAAGCTCTGTGGGCTCTGCATCTGGGTTTTGGGCGAGGGCCTCTTGCACTTTGATCTCGACGTTGCCGCCCAGCTGAATATCGGTTCCGCGGCCAGCCATGTTCGTGGCGATGGTCACCGCGTCCAATTTGCCCGCATCGGCGATGATCTGAGCCTCTTGCTCGTGTTGGCGCGCATTGAGGACATTATGCGTGATCCCCGCTTTGGTCAGCAGATCACTGAGGAATTCCGATTTATCAATCGAGGTCGTGCCGACCAACATCGGCTGACCTTTGGCATGTGCCAATTTGATTTCATCGACCACCGCGTCAAATTTTTCGCGCGCGGAGCGGAAGACATGATCATCCTCATCCACACGGGCAATGCCGCGGTTGGTTGGCACTTCGACAACGCCGAGGCCGTAAATCGTGCTGAATTCTTC
>JBDNBY010000002.1:0-8163 GCA_039767595.1 Paracoccaceae bacterium
GTCAAATATCGAACTCGGCCAGTCTTGGCAAGTGGCAGTGCGCGGAATTATTTCATGGATATTCGGATGAATTCAGAGTTTGTGACAGCCTCAAATCACAGCAGATCATTCATCTGCCGCCTCGTCGTCGGGCTTGGGGCCAAATGCGCCGTTGAGCAGACGAATATTGTTGATGACGGCGCTATGGCCATCGGCGGCCGAGAGGCTTTTAATTTCCAGAATTGGAACTGAGAGCCCGCGCTTGAATTTGAACTCAATGCGGTGGGTCATTGGTGTGGTGGATTGAAACGCTGTCCCTCTGAGGCGGCCATCAATAAAAACGCCAATTGCGTCGCCATCGCTCAGAGTGGCATGATTTGGCAAGGCGGCATCAAATACGATGGTATAGGTTCGCCCTGTTTTCACTTCATCGATCTCGCGCAAAATGCCGTTTTCTGTTGGGGTCGCCTCTAGCATGAGGCCCCTCTTTGTCGCGCCGTCTTTCCACGTGTAATTCGCGAATTTCAAAATCTCGCCATTGGCCGAGATCCATGACCCGTATTTGGGCGACAGGGACATATATCCCCAATCATATGCGATAGCGCCCCTTGGAATGTGCTGAAATGCGTATTCCCAGATTTCAGCGTCATCCATCGCAAGGGCTTCGTAATCTGTGTTCGGGTCGTCGCGCGTCAGGATGATGATAATTGACAGAATTCCGAGCAGCATCATCAAAATATTGATCGCAATCAACTGGGATTGTGACACAACGCCGGACTGCTCTGACCAAAAGCGAATTATATTTCGAATTGAGCGCATTTGCCCCGACACTTGTTTGCTCTTTTATACGCCCTAAGGGTCAACTGAGGCAACTTCAAGGAGAACTCTTGTTAAAAGAGAGCCTTAGGCACGCAGCCGAGGGCTAGACCTGCGCTAGAATGTTGTCTCTGCGCAGGTCTATTACGTTAGTCGTTGATGTCCGTATCGAAGGTCTGCTCAGACTTTGGTGCCGGCGGAAAGAGGCGGCGTAACACGACCCATGCGAGGACGGAGGCCACTGCAAACACCATCATCGTTGCCGTCAAAGAGGGCTGTGCCACCCAAACAACGGGGGCGGTGATCGCAGCACCCAAGGCAATCCCCAAAAAGATGAAGCCAGGGGCCATCAGTTCAATGATCAATAACCCACCGGCCAGCGCCAGCCACGCCCACCAAATCGCCAAAAGAGCCTCGATTTCCATCATTTCTTTCCTGTCAGTAGGTGAAAGGCATCGGCGAATGCATCCACAGCTTGGGCCGGTAGCACAATGGTTTGATTGCCGGTTTGACCGCTCAGCTTACCTATGGCCTCAACTTGTTTGAGCGCGATTTGATATTGCGCGGCTTCCATCCCGTTTTCATTGATCGCCACCGCCACGACTTGGGTCGCATAGGCTTCGGCGTCGGCGGCCACGCGGCGCGCCTCGGCAATTTGGCGGGCGGAATATAGCTCGGCATCAGCGGCCAGTTCGACGGCGCGTTTGTTGCCCTCCGCTTCGGTCACCGCGGCGCGGCGTGCGCGTTCGGCATTAAGCTGCTGCATCATCGCCTCGCGGGTGGCTTGATCCAAATTGACATCCAACAGCTCGGCGCGCGTCACTTCGATCCCCCAATCATCGACAACTGTTTCCAGTTGCTCTTTGATCGTCGCGGTCAAGTTGGAGCGGTTTGATTGCACTTCATCCAATTCCATTCGGCCAATTTCCGAACGCACAATCCCCGCCACAGTCGTCGAGATGGCGTTATCTACATCGCGAATGCGGTACACTGTTTTCTCAGGCTGGGTCACGCGGTAAAACACAGATGTATCAACTTGAACCAATACGTTATCGGTGGTGATCGCATCTTGGCGCATCGTCGGCAACTGCCGCTCTAGGATCGAGACGCGGTGCGCGATCGTGTCAATAAAGGGGATGATCAAATGCACCCCAGCGCCATACACGGCGCGCAATCGGCCCAAACGCTCGACCACATATTTATCCGATTGGGGGACAATAAAAAACCCTTTGATCAGTCCAAGAAAAACAACGATCGCAAAAATAATTGTCACTAAGTTTCCGCTGATAAGCGATAAAATCATATCTTCCATAGTCTAACCTCACTTAAAATGTCTCTAGATCATATAAGCACAGTTGCCTTTGTTTTCTAGAGTTTTTGAATTTGTTTTACCCACGTGGAAAAATTTGAACTGCCCTGTTGACACTCGATGCCCCCCTCCATATCTATGCCTCGTTAGCACTCGGGTATCATGAGTGCTAATGACCCAAGGATTGGGTTTTGGATTAACACTTTGAGCAACGGAGACTCGAAGAATGGCACTTACACCACTTCATGACCGCGTTCTCGTAAAACGCGTTGAGAGCGACGAGAAGACTGCAGGCGGATTGATCATCCCTGATAGCGCAAAAGAAAAACCAGCCGAAGGCGAAGTGATTGCCGTCGGTGCAGGCGCGCGCAAAGACAATGGCGAATTGATCACGCCAGCGGTAAACGCCGGAGACAAAGTTCTTTTTGGCAAATGGTCCGGAACAGAAGTGACCGTAGACGGTCAAGAACTTCTTATGATGAAAGAAAGCGACATTATGGGCATCCTGTCCTAAGTCGACCTTTTTTACCTAACTAGAATTTAAAGAAACGGAGCAAGCAAAATGGCTGCTAAGGACGTAAAATTCGATACAGACGCCCGTAATCGTATGCTAAACGGCGTCAACATCCTCGCGGATGCTGTCAAAGTGACACTCGGCCCCAAAGGTCGTAACGTTGTTATTGACAAATCATTCGGCTCACCACGCATCACCAAAGACGGCGTGACAGTTGCCAAAGAAATCGAACTCGAAGACAAGTTCGAAAACATGGGCGCACAGATGGTCAAAGAAGTGGCCTCACGCACCAATGACGAAGCGGGCGACGGCACAACAACGGCGACCGTTTTGGCACAGGCCATCGTCAAAGAAGGCCTCAAGCAAGTGGCTGCAGGTCTGAACCCAATGGATCTTAAGCGCGGCATCGACTTGGCGACATCAAAAATCGTCGAAGAAATTCGCTCAATGGCGCGCGCCGTTAAAGATAGCGACGAAGTCGCACAGGTTGGCACAATCTCAGCCAATGGCGAAGCAGAAATCGGCCGTCAAATCGCCGACGCGATGCAAAAAGTTGGCAACGAAGGTGTGATCACTGTTGAGGAAAACAAAGGCCTCGAAACAGAGACAGACGTCGTTGAAGGCATGCAGTTCGACCGCGGTTACCTGTCACCTTATTTCGTGACAAACCCTGAGAAAATGACAACAGAGCTTGAAGATTGCTTGATCCTTCTTCACGAGAAGAAGCTTTCATCACTTCAGCCAATGGTGCCATTGCTCGAGCAAGTGATCCAATCACAAAAACCACTCATGATCATCGCAGAAGATGTCGAAGGCGAAGCGCTTGCAACTTTGGTTGTGAACAAATTGCGCGGTGGTTTGAAAATCGCAGCGGTCAAAGCACCTGGTTTCGGCGATCGCCGCAAAGCAATGCTTCAGGACATCGCGATTTTGACAGGCGGCCAAGTGATCTCAGAAGATCTCGGTATGAAGCTTGAGAGCGTGACAATGGACATGCTCGGCACAGCCAAGCGCGTGAACATCACAAAAGACGAAACAACTCTTGTGGATGGCGCAGGCGACAAAGCCGAAATCGAAGCACGCGTTAGCCAAATCCGCGGCCAAATCGAAGAAACATCTTCAGATTACGACCGTGAAAAACTCCAAGAGCGCGTTGCGAAACTTGCTGGCGGTGTGGCCGTGATCCGCGTTGGCGGCATGACCGAAGTCGAAGTCAAAGAGCGCAAAGATCGTGTTGACGATGCTCTGAACGCGACACGCGCTGCGGTTCAAGAAGGCGTCATCGTTGGTGGTGGTGTTGCTCTTGTTCAAGCAGGCAAAAGCCTCGAAGGTTTGACAGGCGCAAACGCCGATCAAAACGCAGGTATTGCAATCGTGCGCCGCGCACTCGAAGCACCGCTTCGCCAGATCGCACAAAACGCAGGTGTTGATGGCGCCGTTGTTGCGGGCAAAATCCGCGAGAGTGACGACAAAAACTTTGGCTTTAACGCGCAGACCGAAGAATATGGCAACATGTTCGAATTCGGCGTGATTGATCCGGCTAAAGTCACACGCACAGCGCTTGAAGATGCGGCCTCCGTGGCATCATTGCTCATCACAACAGAAGCAATGATCGCAGATAAGCCTGAAAAAGGCGGCGCACCAGCCGGTGGCGGCATGCCTGACATGGGCGGCATGATGTAATCATCCCCCTGCGGGTCCGTTGCAAAACGGATCCATAGGCTTTCGAAAACCCCGCTGGAAACAGCGGGGTTTTTTTATGCGCCGCCTTTGTTTGGGTACTGTGTGTTCGGGTGATCTACATATAGCGGCAGTTCTGGCCGCAAATACGTTATTTTGGGGATAACACAAGATTTTCCTTTACACACAGAGAATCCTCGCGCACCATATGAAGTGTAGGATACAGGCAAGACTACATCCTATTGAGCAGACACCAAGCGCTTGGGCGCTGCCACGTCCAACGCATCAAAATAAATGAGGTGGCGCGATGGCATATATTGATACCCTTCTCGAAGATGAGCAGCATCCAATTGATTTGATCGAATCAATTGCAGAAAATCAAGACTGGGAATTTGACCGTGTCGGCGAGGATCAGATCGCCATGGCGGTCGAAGGCGCATGGCGCACATACTCGATCACTGTGGCGTGGTGCGAATTTGATCAAACACTTAGATTGATCGCAACTTATGACCTCGATGCCCCTAAGGATCGCAATGGCGCGGTCTACGAGCTTTTGAACTTGGTCAATGATCAATGTTGGGCCGGCGCATTCACCTATTGGGAAAGCCAAGGCTTGATGACATATCGATATGGTTTGGTTCTCCCCGATGGGCAATTCCCCACGCCGTGCCAAATTGATACGATGATCACCGTCGCTGTGCGGGCCGCCGAACGCTATTACCCTGCGGTTCAAATGGCGATTTGGTCAGACAGCACGCCTGAAGAATCTCTTCAAGTGGCCATTGCAGAAAGCTACGGTCGCGCCTAATCTTCCTGCATAGACAGGGAGGCGTAAATGAGCATCACAAAATCAACCCAATGCCTTATGCTTTGGGGCTGTGGCAAAATGGGATCTGCGATGCTCATGGGGTGGTTGGCCTCGGGCTGGCGGGCTGAAAATATTTATGTGATTGATCCGTTTCCTTCAGAAAATCTTAAGGAATTGGGTGTACATATCAATCAACTTTTGCCCGCCGCGCCTGATATCGTTGTGGTCGCGGTCAAACCGCAGATGATTGATGATGTGCTGCCGCAGCTTGCGCAGCTGCCTCGCGAGACGCGCATTTTATCCGTCGCTGCCGGTTTAACCATCGCGCGCTTTGCCGCGCATCGTCCTGAGGGGGCGGTGATCATTCGCTCTATGCCCAACACGCCCGCCGCGATTGGGCAGGGGATCACGGCCTATGTTGGCAACGCTGCCGCGGATCAGACGGATCTGGCACTGGCCGATGCGCTGCTGTCCGCCTTGGGGCAAACCGTGGCGCTGAGCGATGAGGGGCAAATCGATGCGGTCACGGGGCTCTCTGGGTCTGGGCCGGCATATGTGTTTTATATGATTGATGCGATGGCCGCCGCAGGTGTTCAGGCCGGCCTTGCGCCAGAAGTGGCGATGCGCTTGGCCAAAGCCACCGTTGCCGGAGCAGGGGCGCTCGCCATGCACAGCGCCGACAGCCCAGAACAACTGCGGATCAACGTGACCAGCCCGAACGGCACCACGCAAGCAGGGCTAGAGCCATTAATGGATGAGGGTGCGGGCCTCGGACCCTTGATGCAGCGTACGGTCGCCGCCGCCGTGGCGCGTTCGATTGAATTGGGAAAGAGCGAATGATCGAATATGATGATTTCCTTGCGGTTGATATGCGTGTGGGCACAGTTCTACGCGCCGAACCCTTTCCTGAGGCGCGCACACCAGCGATTAAGTTATGGATCGATTTTGGCCCTGATATGGGCGAGAAAAAAAGCTCGGCTCAAATCACAGCGCATTACACCCCCGAGACAATGCTCGGCAAGCAAGTCGTGGCCGTCGTCAATTTCCCGCCGCGCCAAATCGGGCCTTTTATGTCCGAAGTGCTCGTGCTGGGCGTCGCCGACGCGCAGGGCGGAATTGGCCTTTTGTCACCTGAACAGACCGTGCCAAACGGAGGGCGAATCGCATGACCCGCATCTTGATCACGCGCCCCTTGACCCAAGATGTTTTGGCCCGCGCCCATACGCTCTTTGATGTCGAAGAGCGGCAAGAGACCACGCCGATGGGGGCCGGTCAAATGCGCGGCGCCTTGGCGATCTATGATGGGATTTTGCCCACCTTAGGCGATCGGTTTGATGCCAGTGTCTTTGCGGGGATGGAGGGGACGCGCTGTAAAATTTTGGCGAATTTTGGGGTGGGCTATGATCATATCGATGTGGAGGCTGCCAAGGCCGCCGGAGTTATGGTCACCAATACCCCCGGCGCCGTGACCGATGCCACTGCAGATATTGCGATGGGCTTGATCCTAAGCACAGCGCGCCGTTTTTCCGAAGGGGAACGGCTCTTGCGCGCGGGTAAATGGCAAGGATGGCATCCCACACAGTTACTGGGTGCGCATGTCAGCGGCAAACATATCGGCATTGTTGGCATGGGGCGCATTGGCCAAGCGATCGCACAACGGGCGCATTACGGCTTTGGCATGTCGGTGTCCTATTATGCGCGCAGTGAGAAAACTCTGCCATTTGCGGCGAATTTTGTGCCTGATCTACTGGATCTGGCGGCGCAGTGCGATGTATTGGTTGTCGCATTGGCCCGCACACCGCAGACCCATCATATGATTGGCCCCTCGGTGTTCGAGGCGATGCCCGCGCATGCGATTTTAGTGAACATCGCGCGCGGGGATATTGTGGATGAGGGGGCCTTGATCACTGCGCTTGAGCACGAAATGATCGCCGGTGCGGGCCTGGATGTCTATGAGATGGAACCAAAAGTGCCGCAAAAGTTGATGGATTTGGAAAACACTACGCTGCTGCCGCATCTTGGGACGGCGTGTACCGACGTGCGCAGTGCGATGGGGCATATGGCGCTGGATAATCTAGACGCGTTCTTGAAGGGTCAGGCCCCGTTGCATCCCGTGCAAAGGTGATCAGGGCGGGAAGGAGTTACATTTGAGCGACATAGATGTTGTCGAGCATGACGCCATGACCATCGCTTGAGTATTCGAAGATCTCAATTAAATCTTCGCCCGGCCCGCCTGTGATGGGCACGGTATGTGTGCGCCAGTCTTTGACCGTATCTGGAATGATCGTGGCGACGATCTCACCATTGACCCGTATGCCAAACCGTTCAGAGTTTGGATCATCTCGGCGGGCGGTCGAGTCAAACACCAAATAGACCTCTTCTCCATCGGGAATGTCCATTGAGGTACTGATCGTGTCGAGATGTTCGATCGTGTTGTCGAGTTCGATGAACGTGTCACCATCTTTTGCTTCGAGGCCGGTAAATCCACTGCCCCAAACTTCGAAATTGCCTCCCGAGCTGTGCCATCCGTCGATTTCGGTCACCCGTACCATCGTGTTTGGCCGGACACCTTCGATTTCAAAGCGGCCGTTTTCGACGTTAAGCTGGCTGAGTACCATCGCGGTGCGTGCGTCGGACGTGAGATTTTTCGTGTTTCCCGTGATGGCCGTCATCGCAGCAATGCACAATCCAATGACGCAGCCGATCACGACCATTTTCTCGACCGTTGCTGCGCCGGATTGATCGTGTTGGAATGTGACGATACAGTTTTTCATGTGGATGTTTTGCTCATGATGTTCCTAACTGTAGGTGCTACATGCACAATTCGTCAAAAATGAGCCGCAAATTAGGCAAGAGCCGATCATCTGCCTTGCTCATTGGATGAGGGCAATATTTTCCTCAGAAGGGGATATCAGGCAAAGCTTCAGAATCACCCTTTTCCTTTGGACGGTGTTTGGGTAAAGCTTGGGTCATGCGGTCCCTTAGCTCAACTGGATAGAGCAGCTGACTTCTAATCAGCAGGTTGAGGGTTCGAGTCCTTCAGGGATCGCCATTAAA
>JBDNBY010000003.1:0-10184 GCA_039767595.1 Paracoccaceae bacterium
AGCCCGGCAGCCCCGCGAGCATGTTATGCCTGGCACCATGGCCGTCGGAATGGCTGATCGTGGCCGATAATTCGGGCAGAGCCAATAGCGGCAAGAGCGCCAACATCGGAATAACGGCCACGTCTTGGGTCAAAAGCACCGAAAAGCTCGAGCGCCCTTCTGCGGTGCGCATCAATCCCTTTTCCGTCAAAGTTTGCAGGACAATTGCCGTTGACGACAGCGCCAAAACCATGCCGATCGCAAGAGCCGTTTGCCACGCAAGGCCCATCGCCACGGCAATCCACGTGATTACCCCCATCGTTCCAAGCACTTGTAATCCGCCCAATCCCAAGAGCTTGTGCCGCATATCCCATAGCGTACGCGGCGCCAGCTCTAGACCTATGACAAAGAGCATCATCACCACGCCAAATTCGGCGAAATGTTGTAAATCCTTAGTCTCGGATCCAACAAGGCCGATGATCGGCCCAATCACGATCCCCGCCGCGAGATATCCCAACACAGATCCCAAGCCGAGCCGTGCTGCGACAGGCACCGCGATGACCGCTGCCAAAAGGTAAATAACCGCTTGTGATAAAAACCCGTCCATGTGTCACGTCTCCGACTCTCTCACATCCTATGATGGAATTATGTGCGGCGTGTGACAACTCAGATATATACGCAAGCGGTAGAAATTTCTCACATTAAACGGTCTACTAATGATTTAGAGGCCTTAGCGTGCGACCAGCTGCCCCTCTTCAAAGTGAAAGGCACAGGGCGCAATTTTCGCACGAAAGGCGGGATTATGGCTGACGAGTAGAATAGCTTGGGGCAGGCCGCTTAGAATTTCGAGCAATCGCCCCTCGTTTTTTGCGTCCAGTGCATTTGTCGGCTCATCAAGCAACAGCACCTCAGGCTCCATCGCCAAAACGGTGGCCAGCGTGATCAGGCGTTTTTCGCCCCCCGAGAGTTTATGCGTGATCCGATTGCGCAGATGCAACAAGTCGAGATCTTCAAGCACGCGGTCAACGATCTCGATCGCCTCATCCGTTGTGCGGCCCAAATTGAGCGGGCCAAAGGCAATATCCTCGGCCACCGTGGGGCAAAAGAGTTGATCGTCAGGATCTTGAAACACCAATCCGACACGGCGGCGCACATCGTGGAAATCGGCCTCTTTGGTGCGCGATTGATCAAAAATGCGCACGTCGCCCTTTTGCGGCTTTTGCAGGCCTAAGATGATCCGCAACAGCGTCGATTTGCCCGCGCCATTTGGCCCTGTGAGCGAGAGCTTTTGACCATGATCCAAATGCATCGACGCCCCATTGAGGATGGGCGTATGATCGGGATAGCTAAATTGAATGTCGCGCAGTTCTATCATCGCCATGTTGCATCTACTCCGATCAAGGCCGCGCACAAAAGGACAAAGACGGCGGCAAATAGGTAATCGTGCAATTGCATTTTAGGCGTCCACAATAAAGTGATTTTTCCCGAAAACCCGCGACATTTCATGGCGCCTAGTACACGCTCGGATCGTTCAATCGCGCGCACGACGAGCATGCCGACGAGATAGCCATAGATTTTATAGGTGTGCCATGTGGTTGAGGGGCGAAATCCGCGCACTTTCATCGCGCCGCGCAGACGCTGATATTCCTCGCGCAGCACATCGATATAGCGCACTGTAAACATCAGCGTGTGCACTAAAGTTTCAGGCACGCGCAGCCGGTGCAGCGCATGGCCCATCGTGACCGCCTCCATCGTGCCCACAAGCGTAAGCAGTGTCAGCACCACGGCATTGGCAGTCAGGGCGATATCCAGCGCCTTGTAAAACCCTGTCCAGCTGGCGCTCAGGCCGAATATTTCAAACATCGGCGCCCCCTCGACCGTGAAGGGCAATGTAATCAGCATAAAAATCACAAACCCATCGACCATCGCCATGCGCTTGAGAGTTTTTTTCGCTGGCAACTTAGACAGCCACAACAGACACAGCGCGATACCTAGGGCAAGGCACAGTGCACCTAAATGCGACAGGCTGGCGGTGACGGTTCCAAAACCCATCGTGACCACAATCCGCATCCGCGGGTCAAGCGCCCCCAACATGCCGCGCCACAGGGGTGGGTGACCCGTACCGGTGGGCGCTATGCTAGCCGTGCGATGCGACATGCCTATTCCCCCAACTTGCGGCGCGCGGCGATATAAAAGCCAAGGCCAAAGAGGCCCATGATATAGCCGATCCCGCCCAATATGGATTGAAGATTGGCATGCTCGCGGCTTGCGGCGATTTCACGGCGCAGGGGGCGCAGCTCATCGCGGATCATAGCGGCCATCTCTTGGCGCATATCGTTGCTCATGTCCGCTGGTGCTGCGCTGGCGCTTTGGTTCGCAACGGGCGCGGGTATGGTTGGGGCGACGCCCATGATTTGAGCGACGTCTTGGGCTGTCATTTCAACGCGGCCGACATGGCCCGCGCCTAAGTTCGCAAAGAATGTGTGCGAGATGGCCGCCTTGGGGGTATAAATGAAAAACCCATCAGCATCGGTTTGAGTTTGGCCCAATGTCGCGCCGCTTGAATCAGAGATAACGATGGTCGTGTTCGAGGCCATTGTGCCATTCGAGAGGCCCAGCTCGCCCTCAATCGCCGTGCCTGAGGGAAAGACAGACATGATCACTTTGTGCGCCAAGGCGGGCACAGGTAGGCACAAAAGGGTGATGCACACGAACACTCTGATCATGATGCGATCCGATTGGGGGACGTGAAGAGGTCGGGTTTGACTTTGCGCACCAAATAGACGGCAAATCCAGTCAGAACGCCTTCGATTACGATGATGGGAATATGCGCGATCAATGCAAATTGCGCCGCCGCCTTGAATTCCTCTCCTGATAGCATCAAGGAAAAGGCCACCGCCACTGCCGTCATCGCAATGGCACTGGCCCCGCCAATGCCGGCCCAAATAGCGCCTTGGATCGTGCTGCCTGAGGCGATTAAGCGACCAAAGATCAGCCACGCTAAAACAGCCGGTAGGGCGATGTTGAGCGTATTGATGCCCAGCACCGTCAGGCCGCCAAACCCGAAAAACACCGCCTGTAGCAACAGCCCCACAAAGAGCGCTGGAAAGGCCGCCCATCCCAAAATCAGGCCCGCCAGTCCATTGAGCATTAAATGCACAGAGGTCGGCCCAATCGGAACATGGATCAATGAGGCCACAAAAAACGACGCCGACAAAACCCCCGTGGCGGGGATCCGCTCGATCGGGAGTTTGCGCAGGCCAATGGCAATGCCCGCAACGGCCATGAGGCTACCGCCAATGACCACGGGGTTTGCAAGCGCGCCATCTACAATATGCATAGCTTACTCCAGATCATACGCTTTGATCCAAAACACCGCGTCTTGGCTCAGCTCTTTGCCATTATGCGAGGTTTTCTTGCCAACACCAAGGGCGGCAAAGCCCCAATACCCCGCTTTGGGCACGCCAAAGGTGAAATAGCCATTTTGATCTGACACGGCGACAAGTGTGCCGCCCTTTGGGGGGCTGACCTGTGAGGGCGGAGCGCTGTTCGTGGTCAAATCAGGTTCGGCCGCCATATATTCGATTTCAATTTCCGCCCCTGCCACAGGCGCCCCACTGGCCAGAACACGGCCCGTAAAGGTCGAGCCGGTCAAAATTGTATAGGGGCGATTGAGCGGTACAATCTCGGCAGGCAGATCAAGCTGTACGTCCCAGTCAGAGGGCAATCCATTGCGGTTGATCACGGCCTTGGTGAATTGCTGGATATATTTATCCTCAGATGCCTCGTAATAGGGGGCAGGTTCGGTCACAATCACGTAATCGCCGGATCGACGGATGGGAATACGGCCCAAAAACGCTTGGGCCGTGTTTTGGGCCCCTTGGAATGTGAATGGCTCTAAAGAGG
Source organism: Paracoccaceae bacterium (assembly GCA_039767595.1). Taxonomy (GTDB): domain Bacteria; phylum Pseudomonadota; class Alphaproteobacteria; order Rhodobacterales; family Rhodobacteraceae; genus JBDNBY01. Next base: position 3,886 of record JBDNBY010000003.1, read on the forward strand.
GCGCAAGATCCATTTTTTCGCCGTGATGGATGGCATAAAAGGCCTGAGGTGCCGCCATCTCCATCACATGCCCATTATCAAACGGGTGCCAAAAAATAAGTGCAACGGGAAGATCGCCCGTGCGTTCAATTACGGCGTCTTGTGTATAATTTAGTAAAAAATGCGCAAACGAGGGGGGGGCACATAGTGCGGAAATGGCTGCGCTGAGTGCGAAAACATAGTGTTTCATGCGTGTCTGTCCTCCCTCGGTCTAGTGATCAACGGCCGAATGTTCATATGCAAGGGAGACGCAGGCGCAGGTCACCGTTCCACAACGGACCACCGTGCCAGACGCGCAACCCCGGCGTCGTGGTGCGTGCCTCATTCCAGCGAGGCACATTATCGGCAGGTCTCCTGACTTACGGCTCGGGCGCATGCGGCGGCCTTCCCAGATTGCTCCAGTGGCGGTGCGGCGCATGCTTGCCGTTTACAGTTGCGGGGACAGCTGTGGCATTGGCGAAGGGCCGCACCACATTCCCTCTTTCGTCCTTAGATGATTCACCTATGGAACCGATAACATTGTGAGCAGTAGGCATCCGGTTTTCCTGTGTCAATCCTTCATTTCGGGCAGGTGGCCGCGCACGCGCGCATAAAACTACTTACTCCACGCGCGGCTTGGCTTAAGCTGCCTGCAGGGGATTTCGCAGCTGCGGCCAAACGGCGGCCAAACAGCGGGCGAGCGTGTAACATTGGGGGCAGAAATGACGACGGTAACACCAGTAGTTTTGTGTGGCGGGACAGGCACGCGTTTGTGGCCGCTATCGCGCAAGTCGTACCCGAAACAATTCGTTGACTTAATAGGAACTCTAGCCTGTTTCAGGCCTCAGCCCTGCGTATGGCAGCGGCGCAAACGGTACAGTTTGCCCCGCCCATGATTGTGACCAATGTTGATTTTCGGTTTATTGTCACCGAGCAATTACAAGGCGTCGGCATTGATCCAGGGCCAGTGTTGATTGAGCCGATGGGCAAAAATACCGCTGCGGCGGTTTTGGCAGCGTGTTTGTATGCCCAAGAGACCGATCCAGAGGCCGTGTTGCTCGTGGCGCCCTCCGATCATCTTATTCCTGATCACCCAGCCTTTGAAGATGCCGTGCGCCTCGGCCTTGAACAAGTAGAGCGCGGCCGCATCGTCACATTTGGCATTACGCCAACACAGGCCGAGACAGGCTATGGGTATTTGGATGTAGATCCGGCGTCTATGGCCGAGCCTGTGATGCCAGTGCGCAAATTTGTCGAAAAACCAGATCACGCCAAGGCGCAAAACATGGTAGATGACGGTCATTACCTATGGAATGCAGGGATCTTTTTGTTCCGCGCCCGCGATATGATCGCCGCCTTTGACAGCCAGGCCGCGGATTTGCGCGCCCCCGTGCAGGCGGCACTTGAGGCCGGTGAAGTCGCTCTTGGCTTTTTCCGCTTGGATCCGGCGGCATGGGCGCAGTGCCGCGATGTGTCGATCGACTATGCGGTGATGGAGCATTTAGAGAGCATTGTCGCCGTGCCATTTTCGGCCGGCTGGTCGGATTTAGGGGGCTGGGATGCCGTGTGGCAGGCACAAGGCCCTGATGAGGCTGGCGTTGCCACCTCTGGCGCGGCCACAGCGATTGAATGCCGCAATAGTTTACTGCGCAGCGAGAGCGCCGATCAGCAGATCGTGGGCCTCGGACTTGAGAATATCATCGCCATTGCCATGCCCGACGCCGTGTTGGTCGCGCACAAAGATCGGGCGCAGGACGTCAAGCTCGCGGTTGAAGGCCTAAAGGCGCAATCGGTTGTTCAGGCCGAGCAGCTGCCCATCGACTATCGGCCATGGGGATGGTTTGAAACTTTGGTCATTCGCGGCCGATTTCAGGTCAAGCAAATCCATGTCAAACCCTCAGCCGCGCTAAGTTTGCAAAGTCACCATCACCGATCCGAGCATTGGGTGGTCGTTGCAGGCACAGCGGAGGTGACCGTGGATGATGACACGGTGTTGGTCAGCGAAGGGCAGTCTGTCTATATCCCGCTGGGCGCAAAGCATCGCATGCGTAATCCGGGTAAAGTGCCGCTGGTGATTATCGAAATACAGACCGGATCGTATTTGGGCGAGGATGATATCATCCGCTACGAGGATCTCTATGCGCGGGGCTAAGACGCGCGGCGGATGATTTTGGCCCTCTGACCTGTGCCGTGTGACTTAAGCGCTATAGCGATCTGGTGAATAGGCGCTCAGATCAATATTAGGCGGTTGATCCGACACCAATTGGGCCAGTAGACGCCCCGTCTTGGGGCCAGAGGTGAGGCCCAAATGTTGATGCCCGAACCCCGCATAGATGCCAGAGCCGCCGATCTCGCCAATCACAGGGAGGCTATCTGGCGTAGAGGGACGAAAGCCCAGCCACTCTTCGGTGCTGTCATAGGTCAAATTGGGGAATGCAGTGTGCACGAACTCTTTGATGAACGCGATTGGCGCTTTGGACGGGGTCGGGTCGGTGCCCGTAAGCTCGACCGTGCCGGCACAGCGCAGGTCACTGCCCATTGGCGTGATACCAAACTTCCCCGCAACTAGCATGGGATACGGGGGCAGGGGCGCTGCGTTTTTATAGATCACGTGATAGCCCCGCTCGGCGATCAACGGCACATTGAGGCCAATTTTTTGCATCAATTCGCGACTGCCGATACCGGCTGTGACCACGGCGCGATCACAGGGGATATGATGATCCTTGGTCACAACGGCACTGATACGGCCATCGCGGCGTTCGATATCGGTTACGGCTTGTTGGATAAAGCGGCCGCCTTGATCGACAAAGTACTGCGCAAGCTCAGCAACATAGGCGCCAGGCTCGCGGATATGTCCATGGCGGTCGAACTTTGCAATGCAGGTCATCTTTGGGCCAAGCATCGGCATCTCGGCCCGCGCCGCCGCGCCGGTTAAAACAGTTGGGACTAGGCCCAATTCCGCCTTTAGATCCCAAGAATAGCGATCCGCCTCAAAGGCCGCCGTGTCAGGGTAGATATAGCAAAACTGGCTATGGGTGAGGCGATTTTGGGCAATGGTGCCTTGGGATAGGGCCGTATGCTCATCCCATGCATCGCCAAGGAGTGGCCGCCATGCATGCGCGCAGGCGCGGGTCTGGGCATCATTTGTGTTGCGAAGATAGTCCCACATCCACTTGATATTGCCCGGCACAGAGCGCCATTTGAAAAACAGCCCGCTTGTGCGGCTCAGGATCATTTTGGGCAAGGCGCGCCGCACGTCAGGCGTGGCTGCCGGCCCCATCGACCATGACGCCAAGAGCCCGGCATTGCCGTAGCTGGCCCCCTGACCAGGGGCCTTTGCATCGATAAGCGTCACACGGTGACCCGTCCGTTGCAGCCAAATCGCCGCAGAGACACCGCATATGCCCGCGCCGATGACACTCACTGAAAGTTTTGACATGACCGCTTTGCCTGTGTTGCCTCAATCGTGACCCTAGTGGGTACTAAACGCGGATCTTTGCACCCATGCAAGAGGGCGCGGCGCAAACTGTGACCGCGTTGGCACCATCGTGCCATGATGCACGCTCATGCCTTGCATTTTGCGCCAATCTCTTTGATAGCTGCGGACGATAGAGACAAAGGGTTTGCGCGATGAAACTATGTATGATTGGAACGGGATATGTGGGCCTCGTCTCTGGGGTGTGCTTTTCTGATTTTGGTCACGACGTGATTTGCGTGGACAAAGATCAAGGCAAAATAGACGCGCTCAATGCAGGTCAGGTGCCGATCTATGAGCCGGGCCTTGAGGATGTGATGGCGCGCAGTGTTGCGGCGGGGCGGCTGACCTTTACCGTCGATCTCGCTGAAGGTCTGCGCGATGTGGATGCAGTATTCATTGCCGTGGGCACGCCAACGCGGCGCGGGGATGGCCATGCTGATCTCAGCTATGTGTTTGCCGCCGCACGCGACGTGGCGCAAACTCTGGATCACGCGGCGGTGATTGTCACCAAATCAACTGTACCTGTTGGAACCAACCGCAAAGTCCTTGAGATTTTGCGCGACGTCGCTCCGGACAAAGGGCATGTCGTCGCCTCTAACCCAGAGTTTTTGCGCGAAGGGGCGGCGATTGATGATTTCATGCGCCCGGACCGTGTGATCGTGGGCTGCGAGGATGCGCAGGCGCGCGACGTCCTGTCAGAAATTTACCGCCCGCTTTATTTGCGCGATTTTCCAGTGGTCTTTGCTGATTTGGAAAGCGCCGAGATGATCAAATATGCGGCCAATGCGTTTTTGGCGACCAAAGTCAGTTTTATCAATGAAATGGCCGCATTATGCGAGCGCGTTGGCGCAGATATCAAAGCCGTCTCCAAGGGGATGGGGCTCGATGGGCGCATCGGGGCCAAATTCCTTCACGCAGGTCCCGGATATGGTGGATCGTGCTTTCCCAAAGACACCTCGGCCTTGGCTCGTATTGGCCAAGAGCATGCCATTCCCCAGCGGATCACCGAGGCCGTCATTGATGTGAACGACCGCACCAAAGCGCGAATGATCGACAAAATCATCGATGCCTGTGCAGGCAGTGTGCGGGGCAAAACGATTGCCGTTTTAGGCGTGACGTTCAAACCCAATACCGATGATATGCGCGATGCGCCATCGCTGAGTATTGTGCCGGCGTTGATCGGTGCGGGGGCCCATGTGCGCGTTGTCGATCCGCAAGGCCGCCGCGAAGGCGAAGCCCTCTTGCCAAATGTTCAGTGGTGTGAGGATGCCTATAGCGCGGCACACGAGGCCGATGCGGTGGTGACCTTAACGGAATGGAACGAGTTCCGCGGATTGGATTTGGCACGGCTGGCGCAGCAGTGCCGCGTGATGACTTTGGTCGATTTGCGCAACATCTATACGCCTGACGCCGCCCGCAAAGCAGGGTTTGAACGCTATGTCCCTGTGGGACGCGTTGGATTTTAACAGAGCGTTTTTGATGTTGTGATTGGGTAAAAAGTAAAGCTAGATTAGAGCAATGAACAAAATTATTAAAATTGATCTTGATGACGGCGAGTTGGCCCCGCCCACGCCAGACATTGAACAAGAGCGCCGCGTGGCCCTGTTTGATTTGCTCGAAGACAATAGCTTTGGCATTCCCGCGCGGGACGACAAACCGGCCCCCGAAGGTCCATTTCACTTGGTATTGCGCGTTGTTCAGCGGCAAGTCGTCTTTGATGTTCAGGACCCCGATGGCGGACAATTGGCGGTGTTTATGCTCTCGCTTGGGCCATTTCGGCAAGTGATCAAAGATTACTGGGCCATTTGCAAAAGCTATTTCGATGCGGTGAAAAATATGCCCCCCGCGCAGATCGAGACGATCGATATGGCGCGGCGCGGGATTCACAACGAAGGGGCCCGGTTGCTGCAAGAGCGGCTGGATGGAAAGGTCGACATCGACATTGACACCGCGCGCCGTCTGTTTACGCTCATTTGCGTGCTGCACTTTAGGGGATAGGCGCAAGTATGGGAGAGGCGTTACCACAATCTTTGTTGTTTTGCTGTGATCATAATGCAGTGCGCTCTCCTATGGCCGAAGGTTTGATGAAACAACTTTTTGGCACGCAGTGTTATGTGCAATCCGTTGGGGTGAAAAACGATTTGGAAATCGACGGGTTTGCGATTGCCGTATGCCAAGAATTGGGCGTTGAATTATCGCGCCACCGTTCGCGCAGTTTTGACGAGATGGAAGAATGGGGCGAGGATTTATCAAGCTTTGACTTGATCGTCGCCCTCTCTCCGGCCTCTCAGCGCCGTGCCCTTGAATTGACGCGCTATTCGCATTTGGTCGTGGAATATTGGCCCATTTTGGACCCCACGGGCCTAGGAGAGACCCGCGAGACCAAATTAGAAAGCTATCGCCAAACCCGTGATCAAATCCACTCGGCCCTCAAAGCTAAATGGTCAACGTAATCGCTGGCACTGGCTTACGGCGCAGCGGCTGTGAAAATCACATGACCTTGTGCGCTCAGCGATCGGGCATAGGCCGCCTGCTCGCCTTCATAGGTCAAAGATGTGGGCCCCACTAATGTGTGATAGGCCGTTTCAGTCATGTTCGGCGGCGTCTGGCCAAAGTGAACGGCTACATTTGTCAGCATGGGCGCGTCAATCATGACAGGCCCCGTGCTGAGCTGGGTCCATTCAGTTTGCGAGAGAGTTTGCTTCGTAGTGCTCATGGCGAGGGTTCCTTTACGAATTATTCTAGAGAAGTCAGTGGCGTCGTGATGTGGTGGTTTTGAACGCTCCAGTGCGCATCGCGGCCC
>JBDNBY010000004.1:0-21294 GCA_039767595.1 Paracoccaceae bacterium
ACGCATAGGCATCACCAATTTTGACAACCTGTACGCCCCTACCCTCGTAACGGGTTTTGAGCATCTCGATCGCTTGGCTCACCACACAGCCATGAGGCAAGCGCGCCTCAAGATGCTTGAGCGTCAAAGGTTCGCTGGCGGCAAAGAGCATTGCCTCTACCATACGCTCTTGTTCGGCCAAAGGCGGGGTTTCAAATAGGCTTGCGTCAATATCTTGGGTCATGAGGGGCGCCGTCTTACTGTAATCGGGGCAAAGGTTGCGGATTGTGACACCTCTGCCGATCCGTTCTTAACCAATTCGAGCGTGGCTGCAAAGACCGACGCCGTCGCCGAGCGGCGCACCATGCCGTCCTCTTGCCAATCGGGGGGCAGAAAACTTTCAAGAGATGTCCAGTCATCGGTAAACCCAATGATGCCGCGCAGCCGCTCAAGCGCTTGTTCAAGGGTCACGAGGTTTTCACGATCCATCACAAAGGGGCGAAATTCATCGCGCGTGCGAATGCGCGCATAGCCGCGCATGAGATCCAAAACCGATGCTGTATACTCAACGCGCTTAACCGTTTTCGTCTTTTCTGGAATGCCGCGTGCAAAAAAATCACGGCCCAATTGATCGCGCGCCATTAACCGCGCCGACATGTCGCGCATGGCCTGCAGGCGCTGCAATTGAAACGCCAAATGCGCCGCCAAATCCTCCCCCGAAGGCCCCTGTTCTTCTGGGTCTGGGGGCAATAGAAGCCTTGATTTCAAAAATGCCAACCATGCCGCCATCACAAGGTAATCTGCGGCAAGCTCAATGCGCAACGACTTGGCCGTTTCAACAAACGCCAAATATTGCCGCGCTAATTTTAGGATGGAAATTTTAAGCAAGTCCACTTTTTGTGTCCGCGACAGCGACAAAAGCGCATCGAGCGGCCCTTCGAACCCGTCCACATCCACGATCAACGCCTCGGCCGCCAAACGCTCTTCAACGCTAAGGCGCGAGGTTTCATATTCTGGAACGGGGGGCATAAAGGCAGTGTCGGTCAGCGGCTCAACTCCGTGATGGGATGGATTGGGTCAGCTTATCGCATTCGTGTGGCAATGCAATCTTGACCGCGCGCTTTGAGATTTAGGCAAAAATCACGCGCTGCATTACGATCCACAAATCCCGCCACACGCAAGCGATACATAATGCTGCCGTTGCGTTCAATTTCCATGACAACACGCTGTTTATCCGCAAATAGATCAACGTGGCGCGCTGCGATCTTTTGCCATTCATCCCGCGCGGCGCCAAGAGAGCCGAGAACCACCAATTGTGCGACAAATTCATCGTCGGGCACTTCGCCGGCGGGCACTTCATCGCGGGGGGCTGAGACCGCCGCGACAGCGGGGGGCGTTTGCGGTTGAGCGGCCACCACTGCTTGTGGCGGTTGCGCTCCAATCGTTTGCGGCCTGAGCTGCGGTATCGGCGTGCTTTGCGGTGCAGATGGCGGCGTGGGCGCCGCTGGTGCGGACTGTTCGGTTTGGCGAATTTGGGCAAGGCTTTGCTCCAAGATCGCGACGTCTTCGGCGCTCATCATCGGTTGCTGGGGTTGCGGCACGATAACAGGTTCGGGTTTGGGCGGTGCTATGGGTGCAGGCACAGGCTCAGACTCAAGCTCGGGCAAAGGCGTCGCGGCTTGGCGCTCAATCTCTTGCTGCGCTTGTTGCGATTGCGCCAAGGACAACAGATCGCTCTCATCGACAGGCAGCGGCTCGGGCGCGAGGGCGACGGAGGCCGGGGCGTCATCCGCATTGCCGCCTGAGACGACATCATTCACGCTGAGGCCTTGATACTCGGGCTGCGGTGCATCGCGGTCTTGTGGCACAACGCGCAGCGGCCCTTCGGCTGCACGCACCACAGGCACACCCGAAATATCGCGTGTCACCAGCTCATAGGCCCAAGATCCCAAATATCCCAAGAGACCCACAGCCACAGCCGCACCCAAATATTGCCATTTGGGCGAGATAGGCTTTGGCGCTTGGCCATAATTTGGAAACTGCTCGGTCACGCGCGACTCTCTTTATTTTGTGAGAGTTTAACGCATTTCATCGAGTGGTGTCACCCCTAAGATCCCAAGACCACTGGCAAGTGTGCTCGCCGTGGCACGCGCCAATGCCAATTTCGAACGCGCCGCATCGTGATCGGCTTGGACGAATTGCAATTCGGGATGATCTTTGCCTTTGTTCCAAAAACTGTGGAATTCCGCGGCCAACTCATTGAGATAAAAGGCCACGCGATGCGGCTCATGCGCGAGGGCCGCTGCTTCGACAAGGCGCGGATATTCGGCCAATTTACGGATCAACGTCAACTCGGCCTCGTGGCTCAGGCGGCTCAGATCGGCCCCTGCCATCGCCGTATCCGATAGGTCAATGCCCTCTTCGGCCGCTTTGCGGAACACGGATTGTACCCGCGCATGGGCGTATTGCACATAAAACACGGGGTTTTCGCGCGTCTGTTCCAGCACTTTGTCAAAATCAAAATCAAGCGGCGCATCGTTTTTCCGCATCAACATGACAAAGCGCGTCACATCAGGGCCCACTTCGTCAATCACATCGCGCAGCGTGATAAATGTCCCTGCCCGTTTTGACATTTTAAACGGCTCGCCGTTTTTATAAAGCTTCACCAATTGCGTGAGTTTAACATCGAGCGGCACTGTGCCATTTGACAGAGCCGACACCGCCGCCTTCATCCGCTTGACATAGCCGCCGTGATCGGCACCAAAGACGTCGATCAACTTGTCAAACTTGCGCGAGACCTTATCGTAATGATAGGCGATATCGGGCGCAAAATATGTCCATGCTCCATCGGATTTCATGATGGGGCGATCCACATCATCGCCATGCTGCGTTGACTTAAACAACGTTTGCTCGCGCGGTTCCCAATCTTCTGGTTTTTTACCTTTGGGCGGCTCAAGCACGCCTTGATAAATGAGGCCTTGGGATTTCAACTGTGCAATCGCTTCTTCGATTTTGCCTGTGCCATAGAGTGATTTTTCGGAATAAAACACATCCATTTCAACACCCAAAGCCGCCAAATCAGACCGGATCAAATCCATCATCGCCGCTGTTGCGTACTCGCGAATATCGGTCAACCAAACACTTTCGTCTTGGCCGACATAGGCATCGCCGACTTTGTCCTTGAGCGCGGCGCCCACAGGGATCAAATAATCGCCCGGATAGGTACCATCGGCAAAGGCGACCTCTTGGCCATGGGCCTCAAGATAGCGCAAATAGACCGAGCGCGCCAAAACATCGACCTGCGCGCCGCCGTCGTTGATGTAATATTCACGCGTCACATCATAGCCGGCAAATTCCAACAAACTGGCCAAAGCATCGCCAAAGACGGCGCCGCGCGTGTGCCCCACATGCAGCGGCCCTGTCGGGTTGGCCGAGACATATTCGACATTTACGCGCTGCCCCTCGCCCAGCTGGGCCCGCCCGTAGGCAGGGCCATCGACGTTGATCGCCGCCACAACATTTTGCCACAGCGCGGGATCAAGACGCATGTTCAAAAACCCTGGCCCCGCGACATCGGCGCTGGCGATCTCATCTGTTTGGCGCAGCTTTTCGGCCAGTTTCTCAGCGATATCGCGCGGCTTGAGGCCAGCGGGTTTGGCCAACACCATTGCCGCATTTGTCGCCAAATCCCCGTGCAACGGATCGCGCGGCGGCTCGACTGTGACATTGGCCATATTCAGCCCCTCCGGCAAAGCGCCCTCTTGGACCATTTGATCCAGAGCATTGCGTGTCACGGCGGAAATATGGGTAAAGATATTCATCTGTTTCATTCCTGTTTACAGGTGTATTTTATGCAAAGGCTCGGATCAGCGCGGCGGCACATGGACATCCCCAAAGCCAAGACGCTCATAGTCTTGAATGGCAAATCGGTCTGTCATACCAGAGATGTAATCAGAAACACTGCGCGCGCGGGCCTGTTCGTCCTTGGCGCTTGCGATAGCATGTTCCCAAGAACGTGGCAACATCTCAGGATGGGCCATGTAATGAGTAAATAACTGCTCGACGACTTTGGACACTTGCACACGCACATCGACCACAGACGGCGCGCGATACATCCGCGTAAAGAGAAAGGATCGGATCACTTTGAGATCCGTCCAAAGCGCCGGCGAAAACGCGATCATCATTTGACCGGCCAATCGAATATCATCGACGGATTGAGGCGCGAGGCGCTCTAGGTTTGCGCGGCTTGTGGCAATCACATCTTCGACCAAAACGCCGAAAAACCGCCGCATCGCTTCGTGCCAGCGTCGCTCGACCTCTAGTTCGGGATAGGCGTCGTCCACTTGGGCAAAACACTGCGACAAAATCGGCAGTGCTTCGACCTCTGGAATAGTAAACAGCCCCGCGCGCAGCCCATCGTGCAAATCGTGGTTGTTATAGGCAATATCATCCGAGAGGGCCGCAACTTGGGCCTCTGCACTGGCGTGAGTGTGCAGCTCAAGGTCTTGAATTTGGGCATAATCTTGCAAAATCCACGGGATATCGCCGGTCACAGGGCCATTGTGCTTGGCGATCCCTTCGAGGCAGTCCCATGTTAGATTCAACCCATCAAACTGTGCGTAATGCCGCTCGAGCGTAGTGACAATGCGCAGGGCTTGGGCATTGTGATCAAACCCGCCATAGGGGCCCATCATGTCATGGAGCGCATCCTCGCCCGTATGACCAAAGGGCGTGTGCCCCAAATCATGGGCCAAGGCGACCGCTTCGGTTAATTCCGCATTGAGGCCCAAGGCACCCGCGATCGTGCGCGCCACTTGGGCCACTTCGATGGAATGCGTCAACCGCGTGCGGAAATAATCGCCCTCATGTGCGACGAACACTTGGGTTTTATGTTTTAAGCGGCGAAAGGCACTGGCATGGATGATCCGATCGCGATCCCGCTGATAGGGTGATCGAAAGAGGCTCTCTTCTTCTCCAAAGAGGCGACCTCGCGTGTGATCAGGGCTTGCAGCATATGGCGCGTCCATTTAAGCTTACCTCTTGAGTGCGGTCACTGCGTACCTACATGTATTTCAGTCATATGAAAACCCGCCAATCACAGGAGCAATACCCATGAATCTGCCCCCCAAAGTGACGTCTGCGGCCTTTGAACGCCTGAACGACATCGGCGCCGCCGCCCAAGGCAAAGTGCTGCGGATCGCCGTTGAAGGCGGCGGCTGTTCAGGGTTTCAATACAACATCGATCTCGACACGGCCAAAGACGATGATCTGCACCTCTCCAATGGCAACGAGGCCGTCGTTGTTGATCCCGTGAGCCTGCCGTTTTTGCATGGCGCTGTGATTGATTTCTCAGACGAGCTGATCGGCGCGCGCTTCACCATCGACAACCCCAACGTTGCCAGCAGCTGCGGCTGCGGCACCTCTTTCTCACTCTAAATTCAAGGGGCGGTCTATTGAAAATAGCGACGTTTAACATCAACGGGATCAAAGCCCGCCTGCCCGCTTTGCTCGACTGGCTCACAGAGGCGCAGCCGGATGTCGCCGTGTTGCAAGAGATTAAATCGGTGGATGAGACATTTCCCCGCGAAGAGATTGAGGCCTTGGGCTATCAGCTTGAAACGCATGGGCAAAAATCATTCAACGGCGTGGCGATCCTCTCGAAATTACCGCTAGAGGATATTCAACGCGGCCTACCCGGCGATGACAGTGATGAGCAAGCCCGCTTGATCGAGGCCACAGTCATCGGCACCACCGCCGTGCGCATTTGCGGATTATACCTGCCCAATGGCAATCCAACACCGGGGCCAAAATACGACTATAAACTTGATTGGATGGAACGTCTGCACACGCATGCCCAATCTCTCTTGACCCTCGAGATGCCAGTGATCATGGCGGGAGATTACAATATCATCCCCCAAGATGAGGATTGCGCGCGCCCCGCCGCATGGGCCAATGATGCGCTCGCCCTCCCTCAAAGCCGCGCGGCGTTTCGCAAAATTTTGAACCTTGGCTATTATGATGCCTTGCGCCTACGCAATGGCGCGGCGGAGACTTACACATTTTGGGATTACCAAGCGGGGGCATGGAACCGCAATGATGGCATCCGCATTGATCACCTTTTGCTGAGCCCACAGGCGGCGGATTTATTGCAAGATGTGCAAATCGATGCGCATGTACGGGGCCGCGAAAAACCTTCGGATCATGTGCCCATTTGGATCGATCTGGCCGCTTAGCGCCTACCGCGAAAGTACCCGCCTTGGATCACAGCGTCGGATCATAGCCATAGATCCAGTCCCATCGCCCAATCATCGCCCGTCCGCCGGTCAGATGTGCAGCGCGCAGCGCGCCGTGGGCCAGCATCCGTTTTGGCCCGTGGGGCAAATGAAATGATGTGCCATTGCGCGCCGCTTGGGCGACGACTTTACGAGCACGGGGCATGTGACGCGCGGCGTAGGTTTGCACGGCGCCATCCATGTCTGATGCCGCTATGGCCGTTGACAAGACCGCGGCCCCCTCGACGGCCAAACAGGCCCCTTGCGCCATAAAGGGCAGCGTCGGATGGGCGGCATCTCCGACAAGTAAAATGCGCCCTCGGCGCACCCCATCTGCATGCCGATAGCTGTGAAGCCCCCATTTATGCGTAGATGTGATCGACGCTAAATCCGCCTGCCAAGGCGGATGAACATCGGCAAAGAGCTGTTGCAGAACCACGGTGCGGCCCTCTTGGCGCCACGAGTGCCCTGTCCAGTCATTGCATTCTTCAACGGCCACGATATTGCGATAGCCCGCGATGTCATAGATGACCAAATGCCGGCGCGGCGCCATAACAACACAAATTTCCGGGCGCGTGGATTGCGTTGGGGTCAACGCCCGCCAGGCCACCTGCCCCGTAAAGTGCGGCGTCGCAGAAGGGTTGACCACGGGCCGCAGCGCCGAGTTCACACCATCTGCGCCAATAATCCAATCATAGTGCGCAGTGCGACCGTCCGCACATATCAGCGCGCCCGAGGGATCCGCACTACGGATCGCCGCATCAAAATGGAACGTGCAGCCCCCCTCACAGGCCGCCCTATACAAGACCGAGATCAAATCCCAGCGTAGAATGCGCCCTTGGCGATACTGCGGCCGTAACGTGCCAAAGGGCAGCTCGAGCATGGGCCGCGCCGCGCGATAGTCATAAATCTGCAAGAGCGGGCTGGGGGTTATATACGAGGCAATCGCCTGATAGACCCCTAAGTGATCGAGGGCTTTGGCGCCGTTTTCACTGATCTGTAGCGCCGCCCCAACTTCGCGCAGCGCGCTGGCTTGCTCGAACACGTCAACGGTGGCCCCTAAACGCGAAAGGGCTATCGCATGCGATAGCCCAGCAATCCCTGATCCAACGATCGCGATGCGCGTGCCAGTTAAGGTCACGGCGCTGCTCACTCGTCGCGGTGAACGCGTTCTTTGCGCTCGTGACGCTCTTGCGCCTCGAGGGTCATGGTCGCAATGGGACGAGCATCCAACCGTTTGAGAGAGATTTGATCACCCGTCACTTGGCAATAGCCGAACTCATCCTCATCAATGCGGCGCAGCGCTGCGTCGATTTTGGCAACAAGCTTGCGCTGGCGATCGCGCGTGCGCAGCTCAATCGCGCGGTCTGTTTCTTCGCTCGCGCGGTCGGCCACATCTGGAATGTTGCGCGCCGAGTTTTTCATTTCCTCAACGGTGTCACGCGTGTCTGCCAAAAGCTCGGTCTTCCAAGACAGTAGTTTCATCCGAAAATACTCTTTTTGGCGCTCGTTCATAAACTCTTCGTCCTCAGATGGGACGTAACTGTCGGGCAGTTTAAAATCTTCCATCGTCTATTCCCCGTGCCTCGTTAACTCGCTGTGCGCTTGCTACATCACAAACTCGCTCTTGTCACTAGGGATTGAATAATCTTTAGGGGTGAACTTATAACCCAAAGCACAAAAGTTGAAATGAGGTCCCCCATGACATTCCAAGGCACTGACACTTACGTCGCCCCAGATGATCTTGTGATCGCCGTGAACGCCGCGATGCAACTGGGTCGGCCCCTGCTGATCAAAGGCGAGCCGGGAACAGGCAAGACTGAGCTGGCCGTTCAAGTTGCTCGCGCGATGGACATGCCGCTCATTGAATGGAACATCAAATCCACGACCAAGGCGCAGCAGGGCCTTTATGAATATGACGCCGTCAGCCGCCTACGCGATAGCCAAATCGGCGAGGCCAAAGTGCATGACGTCGGCAATTACATCAAACCGGGCAAAGTTTGGGAGGCTTTTGACAGCGATGCGCGCGCCGTTTTGCTTATTGATGAGATTGACAAGGCCGATATCGAATTTCCCAATGACCTGCTCAATGAATTGGATAAGATGCAATTCCACGTTTATGAGACCGGTCAAACCATCGCCGCCCAGCAGCACCCCTTTGTGATCATCACGTCCAATAATGAAAAGGAATTGCCAGACGCGTTTTTACGCCGCTGCTTTTTCCATTACATCACCTTTCCAGACGAGAGCACCCTACGCGCGATCGTTGACGCGCATTTTCCCAATATAAAACAAAGCCTTTTGAACGAGGCCTTGACCCAGTTCCTCGACATCAGATCGCAATCGGGTCTGAAGAAAAAGCCGTCGACCTCCGAATTGCTCGATTGGCTTAAACTCTTGTTGATCGAGGATTTAGACGCGGCTGACATCGCCCGTGATCCGCATACAATGTTGCCAAAATTGCACGGGGCTTTGCTTAAAAATGAACAAGACGTCCATCTGTTTGAGCGTGTCGCCTTCATGGCGCGGCGCGGCTAGCGTCACAGTTTGATCATAAAGCGAGATATCTTTTCGCAATTTTAACACAAATCGATCTAATGCTGACCGCAATGCAGACCTAGTGTCAGAGCTGAGCTATAGATATGTGGATCGAAATATGACGACAAATGAGCGCTCTGAGCAACGGACCGTGGGGCAGATTGTTGCCGCACAAGGCAGGAATTGCCCGTCGCGCGTGTCCATTTTACCACCATGCACCATTAAGGTGATGAATTTTGTTTCCAAACATGCAACACTTATCTCTGTAATCGATAGAATGTGGTTAAATCTACGCGTGAGACCTTTGGCCCGCCTCTTTGCTGCGACCGCTCTGATGAGCTTGTTCGCCTGTGTTCCGTCTTCTTCTGAGGATGGTGTTACGCGGGCTGTTTCGGATATCACATCCTCGCCGCAAGCCCTTGAAACGGCGTCATTTCAAATCCTTAGGCCAATGCCGCCCGTTATGGCCAATGCCGATATCCAAGATGCGTTTGTGGATCTTGCCTTTCAACTGGAAAGTGGCAAGACCTTAGATCGCTTGTCGCGCTTCGAAGGCACGGTCAAACTGCGTCTCTTGGGGCCGACGCCTGATTCGCTGCGCAAAGATCTTAGCCAATTGTTGCACCGGCTGCGCTCTGAGGCGCTCATTGACATTCAATTGGTCGATAGCACGTCAGATTATAACATCACGATTCAATCAATTGAGCGCCGCAAGATCCAAGAATATATTCCGCATGCCGCCTGTTTTGTGGCTGTAAATGTCAACGACATCGACGAATACGCTCAATATCGCGGCACCGAACGCACAAGTTGGTCCTATGTCAATCAGCGTCAAAAGGCGACGATGTTCATTCCCAATGACACCAGTGCCCAAGAGATTCGCGATTGCCTAAATGAGGAATTGGCCCAAGCGCTGGGGCCGCTTAATGACCTGTATCGCCTCTCTGATTCTGTGTTCAATGACGATAACATGCACACGGTATTAACGGGGTTTGACATGCTCGTGCTGCGGGCGTTTTATGATCCGGCCCTGTCCTCTGGCATGACGCGCGCGGAAGTTGAGGCTATCTTGCCGTCCGTGCTGCGACGTTTAAATCCTGTCGGAGAAACCTTGCCAAGCCGCGGGTATCAGCCCACGCCGCGCGCGTGGAGTTCTGCAATCGCAGCCGCTATGGGCCCAGGCAGTTCGGTCCAACAACGCCAAGACGCGGCGCGCAAAGCGCTTCAAATCGCTGCGGCCGCCGGATGGAATGACCATCGCCGCGCCTATAGCCATTATGTCAAAGGGCGTGTCACCGCGCTGACTTCGCCGTCCAAGGCTCAGCACGATTTCCTCGTGGCCTATGATCTCTTCAGTTCGATCCCAAATTCAAAACTGCACCGCGCATATGTCGCACCCCAAATCGCCGGATACGCCTTGGCCGCAGGAGATGCCGGGAACGCGCTAAAAATTCTCAATGAATATCAACCTGTTGCAGAGCGTCATCAAAACGCCGCGCTGTTATCTCAAATCATGATGATACGGGCCGAGGCGATGGAACTATCCGGTCGCGCCACCGAGGCACGCTCAATTAGACTGGACAGTTTGGGATGGGCGCGCTACGCCTTTGGCTCGCAGCGGGCCGTGAACGAGCGTTTGGCACAAGTGGCACGTTTGAACCCGCTCAATAAATAATTGAGCTTACGTTAAACATTGGGGATGACATGCTACTGGTTATACTCGGTCTCGTCGCAGGGGTGGCCCTCGGCGTTATTCTGGCCTCTCGGTACAAAGGCAAAATGGCCGATAAACTGCACCTCGCAGCTGGCTATTCGATCTTTTTCATGACCCTCGGGGTGATTATCACCATCGCCTTGATGCGCATGCTCTGATCATGCTGTCGGGCTTCATCCTTGCACTGCGCAGCGGCGGGATCCAAGTCAGTTTGCGCGAATATCTCACACTCCTTGAGGCGCTTGATAGCAGCGCCGCAGAGCCAAGCGTCGATCAATTCCACCCGCTCGCACGGGCCTGTTTGGTCAAAGATGAGACAAAATTTGACCGCTATGATCAAATTTTTGGAGCCTATTTTGCGGGTCTTGAGACGATTGACGTTGCCGCCCTTGTTGAAAACACGGCGATCCCTGACGAGTGGCTGCGCAAATTAACCCAATTGGATCTCAGCGACGCCGAAAAGGCCCAAATCGAGGCCCTTGGCGGGTTTGACAAGCTCATGGAAACTCTCAAACAGCGTCTGAGCGAACAACAAGGGCGCCATCAAGGTGGCAACAAATGGATTGGCACCGGCGGCCGGAGCCCCTTTGGCGCCTATGGCTATAACCCAGAAGGGGTGCGCATTGGCCAACACGAAAGCCGCCACCGCCGTGCCGTCAAAGTCTGGGATCGCCGCGATTTCAAAGATTACGCCGATGACGAGGCCCTCTCGCCGCGCGCGATGAAGCTCGCCCTGCGCCATTTGCGCCAATGGGCCCGCGATGGGGAGGCCGATGAATTTGACCTGAATGGCACAATCAAAAGCAGTGCGCAGCATGGCTATCTTGATGTCAAAACGCGCCCAACGCGCCGCAATGCGGTGAAAGTCTTACTTTTCCTCGATGTGGGCGGATCAATGGACGACTATGTCCAAGAGATCGCTGAACTCTTTAGCGCCGCCCGCCATACGTTTAAATCGCTAGATTATTTTTACTTTCACAACTGCCTCTATGAATATGTGTGGAAAGACAATCACCGCCGCTGGGATGCGAAATCTCAAACGCAGGATATTTTAAATACCTATGACAAGAGCTATCGCTGTATCTTTGTCGGGGATGCGTCCATGTCCCCTTACGAAGTGTCGCATGTCGGCGGCGCAAATGAGCATTGGAACCAAATCGCCGGCGCGGATTGGTTGCACAACGTACGCCAAGCATGGCCCAAGTCGATTTGGATCAACCCAACACCGAAATCTCATTGGGGATACACGCAAAGTATTTCGATGATCCATCAACTCTTTGACGGGCGAATGTATCCATTGACCTTGCACGGCCTCAAAGATGGGATGACGGCGTTGAAATGAGGCAAGCCGGAGCCAATATATAAGATATGATAAAACTCGCTCCTCTTCTTATGGGTCTGCTATACGCATTGGCCGCCTATCAATTCTCGGCATGGCGGACCAAGCAAGAGCTGGCCAAAAATTCCAAGCCGCTCGACGATCCGATGCTCTCGCCGATCTTGGGACGCTTGGCCAAAGCGCTTGATCTTAAAAAGATCCATGTCAATATTTACAACGTCGCCCCGATCAATGGGTTGGCCGCCCCAGATGGGCAAATTTACCTGACCAAAGGGTTTTATGATCGCTATAAATCAGGTCTCATTTCTGCCGAACAGCTCGCCTCGGTTGTGGCGCATGAATTGGGGCATGTCGCCTTGGGCCATACCCGGCGCCGGATGATTGATTTTTCGGGGCAAAATGCCATGCGTATTTTATTGGGCACTGTACTTGGTCGGATCATCCCTGGGGTGGGCCCATGGCTTGCGGGGATGATGATGCGGCTGTTGGCGGCGCGTCTGTCGCACCGCGATGAATATGAGGCCGATGAATATGCCGCCGCTTTGATGGTAAAATCGGGCTTTGGCACTGATGCGCAAAAGTCCCTCTTGGCGGCGCTGCCCGATTTAACGGGTCAGAAAAACGCTATGCCCGCATGGATGCTTTCGCATCCAGATGTTGCCGACCGCGTACAAGCCATTGAAACGCTTGAGGAAAAATGGGGCCTTACTCAGGCCTAGATCGGCTACGCGCCCCGCCGCGCCGCCGCGGGGTAGACATAGGCACTTGCCCTTGTTTGAGAACATTGAGCATGGGATGCCCCTGCGGATGGCTAGGCCCATAATGCGAAATCAGCCCCGAAATCGCCGCCGCCACAGGAGGCGTATCCGCGCGGCTAAGCGCCCAGTCCATGAAGATTGATCGGCATTCAGGCTCAGTGATGCCTTCAATACGAAACGCTTCGTGCATCAAATTTTTCACATCAAAGTCAGAGCGCTCAATCATCGGGATCCTCATGCGAAAGAGTGTGTTTCAACGCAGTTAGAGCGCCCAAGACATGCTGTCCAGCATGATTAAGCGCCAATTTCACTTGATCCATGTCGCTTTTGTTCGCTGCGCCTAAAATCAATTGCACGCCGCCCGCGCTAAAGGCGCTTTCATCCGCAGGGGGCGTTCCGATCAACAGCTTGGTTGAAACATGTAAATCGCCCCACAGCTGCGCGGCGCCGTGCAGCTTGGTCAAGTCTTCAGTGCTCAGATATGAGACCAACCCAGAGATGCCTTGTGTTAAATCTCCGCTGCGTTGGCCTCGCAACAAGGCCCCCAATTGCCCCATTAATTCCAAATCTTGCAGGCTACCTTGTTGAAACTTCATGTCCCACAGGCTGCTTGCCTGTTTGTTTTCAAAGATACGGGCCCGCATCAAAAGGGCCTCTTTGATCACACGCGGCGCCTCTCGGGGCAATCCGATCACATCATCCAGCGCGGCGCTGACGTCAGATTGCAACGCGTCGGGCCCCGCAATGACCCGCGCGCGCGTCAGGGCGAGATGCTCCCACACCCAGGCTTGCGTGGATTGGTAATCGCGAAAACTGCTCAAGGATGTGGCAACAGGCCCCTTATTCCCCGACGGGCGCAGCCGCATGTCCACTTCATAAAGACGCCCGCGCGCTGTTTGCGCCGTCAGGGCGGTGATCATCGCCTTGGTCAAACGCGCATAATAGCTGCGCACATCCAAAGGACGCGGACCGATCGAGCTTTCTTCATCTTGGGGATCATAGATAACAATCAAATCTAGATCAGAGCGTGCATGCAAACGGCGCGCACCCAGCGAGCCCATCGCAACGATCACCGCCCCCTGCCCTGGCGGCGGGCCGTGTTTGGCGGCAAACTGCTCTTGCACAAGGGGCCAGAGCACTTGCACTATGCTTTGCGCGATATCGCTATAGGCGGCCATCGCCTGAGTGGGATTGAGAATTTGTTTGAGCAAATGCACCCCGACGCGGAATGAATATTCTTTCATCACGCTGCGCAATGTATCGAGCTGCGCCTCGTAATCAGCCTCGCGCGCGACCCGCTCGTGAATTTCTGTGCGCAGTTGATCACTTGTGGGCCACGGATCAAAGAACTCACCAGCAATCACGGCATCGAACACCTGCGCATTGCGCGACAGATATTGCGCCAACTCTGGCGAGGAACTCATGATATCACACAGTAAATCCAAGAGCGCAGGGTTCGCCTCAAACAGCGAAAACAGCTGCACGCCGGCGGGCAGGTTTGACAAAAATTGATCGAGCGCGCGCAATGTTTCATGTGCATCAGGACTTTGATCTACGCGGCGCTTGAGATGTGGCCAAATGCGTGTGAACACCTGCACCGCCCGATCAGACCGCAGCGCCGGATAGCTGTGCCACCCTTCGGTGATGGGATCCGAGAAAGGATCGCTTAGCGCGTCCGCTTTGGGATCGGGGGCAAAGAACTCTTCGATCAAATGATGTACTTCGTCAAACCGCGCCGTGATATCACGGGTCAAGGCATCCTCGTCCATGCCCATAAGTGCCGCCAGCCGCGCAAACTCTTCGTCCGACGTGGGCACGCTGTGGGTCTGTGCATCGTGGATCATTTGAATCCGGTGCTCGAGTTGACGGTGCAGCTGGTAGTGATGTTGCAATTTCTCTGATGTCTGTCGCGGCAACCAATTTTTATCCGCCAATTCCCCCAGCGCCACAAGTGTTTGACGGCTGCGCAAATCAGGGTCGCGCCCCCCTGCGATCAACTGATGGGTCTGCGCGAAAAACTCAATTTCCCGAATGCCGCCCCGCCCTAGTTTCACATGATGACCACGGGCGGTCAGCGCGCCGTGAAATCCTTTGTCCTGCCGAATGCGCAAGCGCATATTATGAGCGTCCTCAACAGCGGCGAAATCCAAATGGCGCCGCCATACAAACGGACGCAGCCCCTCTAAAAACCGCGCGCCGGCCGTTTGATCCCCTGCGCAAACGCGCGCTTTGATAAAGGCAGCTCTCTCCCATGCGCGACCAAGGCTTTCGTAATAGCTCATTGCCGCGCCCGAGGCGAGACACACTGGCGTCACCGCCGGATCAGGGCGCAGACGCAAATCAGTGCGAAACACATAGCCATCGGCCGTTTTATCGGATAAAATTCCCATGGCTTGGCGCGTCACTTTCACAAATTGCGATCGCGCCTCGAGCACATCGTCATGATGAAATTGCGTTTCATCAAAGAGGCAAATCAAATCAATATCGGACGAATAATTTAGCTCATAGGCGCCCATTTTCCCCATCGCCAACACGAACATACCCCCAAGGGCAGGCAGATCTGCGATCGATTTCGACGGGATCTTTCCACGGCGCAGCGAAGGCTCGAGTGCGGCCTCAAAGGCGGCTTGCACACAGGCGTCGGCAAAACGCGTCAAATGCGCGGTGATCTGCATTACATCCCAAACCCCGCCTAAATCCGCCAACGCCAAGAGCAAGGCCATACGCTGTTTGGCGCGGCGCAGTACTGGTTTTGCCTCGCTTGGCGCCACATGGGTGAGAGTTCCGTGCACATTTTGAACAACGGCGTCCAAATCTGCGTGATGCGCGAGGATCCAATCCCCTTGTTGCAAGATGAGCTGTCTCAGATAGGGGCTTGCGCTGCCGGCCGCGCTCAATAGCTCTAATAATTCACGGGGCGCCTGAGCAAATTTTGCACGAATTTCTTGCTCAATCGCGCCTGTGATCCCGCGTGGTGCGCTACGTATGTCCGTTGTTAAATTCATCAAGCTGCCCCATGTGCCGTGCTCTATGCTTGTCTGATCGCTCTGCAAGGTCAACCTAAATACAGCCAGTTGCGTGGGAAATGTTCCGCAAATCGTATTTCCCCTTGCGTCATCGCGCCGGTTAATTGCACACTGTGCGCAGGAGTATACCATGCGTCACACCGTTCCATCGATCCCACAGTTTTATGTCACAGCCCCACAAGGCTGCCCATATCTGAGTGATCGCGAAGAGCGCAAGATCTTTACCTCGATCCAAGGGGATGAGGCCCAAGATCTCAGTGACTGCCTCTCCAAGCAAGGGTTTCGCCGATCGCAAAATGTGCTCTACCGGCCATCTTGCACGCGATGCTCTGCCTGTTTGTCGGTGCGTATTCACATTGAAAACTCGTATTTGAGCAAAAATCAAAAACGGATGAAAAGTAAGCACAAGCATCTCAAACGCTCTGTGCGCGCCGCATGGGCCACAGAAGAGCAATTTGAGCTGTTCCACATCTACCTCAATGCGCGGCACTACGATGGCGGCATGGTTGAGATGAACCTCTATGAATACGCCGAAATGATCGAAGAGACCCCCGTGCAAACTCGGATTGTCGAGTATCGTGACCCTATGACAGATCGGCTTGTGGGCTGCTCCTTAGCCGATATCATGGATGACGGCCTCTCGATGGTTTATTCGTTTTATGACCCAAGTCGCGAGTATGCCGGCTTGGGCAGCTATATGATTTTGGATCATGTGGATTTGGCGCGCAACACCGGCCTGCCCTATGTGTATCTGGGCTATTGGGTGCCAACCTCGCCTAAAATGGCCTATAAAGCGCGGTTTCGGGGGCTAGAAGTCTATCACGAGAGCGCTTGGGCCCCTTTGAAAGATTCAAAACTGTACGAGCCGTTGTTGTGGAAAGACAACCACCACTCGATCCCGCAGCAAGTGGCGCGCATTCATCTGCCCAATGGTCAATTGATCATTCGCTAGGCACGGCTAGGCTAAATTCTAAATACCATAAAAAAGGGCGCCCTCAGGCGCCCCATTTTCATTCTGTCATACGGATACGATCAATGCCCCAAAAGATCCGGCACGATTGTGACGATCACAGGGAACATCCATAACAACGCCAACCCCACCACTTGGATCCCAACAAAGGGCGCCACGCCGCGATAGATATCCCCTGTGGTGACTGATTTCGGCGCCACCCCGCGCAGATAGAACAGGGCAAATCCAAACGGCGGTGTAAGAAAGCTTGTTTGCAAATTCACTGCGATCATAATCGTCACCCATTTAGGATCAAAAGATCCGCCATAAATCACCGGCCCCACAATTGGCACAACGATGTAAATGATCTCTAGAAAATCAAGCACAAAGCCCAACACAAAGAGCACGATCATCACGATCAAGAATACCATAACTTCGTTATCAAAGCTCTTGAGGAACTGCTGAATATAATGCTCGCCGCCAAATGAGATCACAACAAGGTTCAAAATTTGCGAGCCAATCAAAATGGTAAAGACCATCGACGTCACCTTGGCTGTTTCTCGCACCACAGGCGAGAGGACCGCCGTTGTCCACAACACATAACACGAATACAGCAATCCAAAGAGCGCATAGAGATAAGCGCCATAGGCAATGATAAAGCCAACCCATGTTTCAAAATCGGCCTCGGTTGACGTTGTGCGCAGATCGAAATTGACCCCCACCAGCAGCATCACAACCAAAGCAAACGTTGAATTGATGATAATCTTGGCTGACTTTTCCTCATCCTTAAGCTTGCGATAGGCGGCCAGCATCAGCGCGCCCGCCGCCCCCAAAGCCGCAGCTGGCGTCGGATTGGTGATCCCGCCGAGGATCGAGCCAAGCACAGCCACAATCAAAACAAGCGGGGGAAACACGACGCGGATCAACTCATTTTGTGCCAACCGCGGCAATGCCGTTCGGCAGGCCCACAAGGCCACGCTTGCGGGGATCAATAGGATAACAAACCGTTGTAGCTCTGAGGCAAAGGCCGACACAAACACGATATCCGTGAGCAGCATCAACGCTAAACCGCCAAGGCCGATCATCAATGGACGGCCATCTGCGTTTGGGGCGACGCCGCGCGCGGTCGTCATGATCAACGCGAGCATCACAGCCAAAATCGCAACACCAGTGCCGATGGGCGCCGCGCCTTCGCCTTGGGCTTGTACGGCTGAGATGATTTCATCCTCGCTCAATTTGCGAGAGGCTTCCGCACCGCCGCCGGCCATGATGGCCTCTTGTTCGATGACGGCTTTATCCCACGCCTCTTGGCCGTGCAGATCGATCATCGATGACTGGCATTCCTCTGACACTTCTGTGCGTAAGGATGCCGATTGTGACGCGTCGGTATAGCTGTCCACGACCAAGCTTTGGGATCCCACAAGTCCAACCTGTGCAAGCAAGATCGCACCGCCGATAAGGGCGACTGGCGCACCCACAAACCAAGTGACGGCTTCGTTGCGCGTGATCACATTGCCGGCCTTGCCTTCAAAATTAACCGCAGGGGCCTTGGTCGGATTGAACAGCGCGTAGCCAAAGGCATAGGTCGCATAAAGCAACGCGAGGAAAATACCAGGAAGGAGCGCAGCTTGGAACAATGTCCCAACAGAGAGGACCGCAGGTTGCCCCAGATAGGTCAGCGCATCACGGCAGCCGGCCTCAACGGCGCGCGCCTCTTGCGAGGCTGAATAAATATCACCAGCCAGCGTGCCCAAAAGAACAATCACGATCGACGGCGGGATAATTTGGCCCAATGTGCCAGAGGCCGCAATGACCCCCGTCGATAGCCCGGGTGAATAGCCATTGCGTAACATAGTTGGCAAGCTCAAGAGCCCCATGGTCACGACGGTCGCGCCGACGATCCCCGTCGAGGCCGCCAAAAACGCCCCGACAACCACAACCGATACGGCCAAACCGCCGGGCAGTGGACCAAACACACGGGCCATTGTGGTCAACAAGTCATTGGCGATTTTCGACCGCTCGAGCGTGATGCCCATCATCACGAACATCAAAACCGCTAAGAGCGTCTCAATCGATTGGCCCGCTAATACGCGCTCATTGATCCGGTTCACAACAAAGGCGACATTGCGATCCATCGCAAATTCCCAGCCGCGCGGAAACACGGGCTCTAGGTACAGGGGCAAATCAGGGTATCGGAATTTCGATATTTCGGACGCTTTGACGCCCGAGGCAATCAAATCGCTATAGGCCTGCGACGAGGTGTCCACCGCTTGGTGCAACAACAGCCCCGCGCCGTCCAACACGGCGATAATCCCAAAAGAGACGATCCCCGCCCCCGCAATGGCAAAGGCCACAGGAAATCCAGAAAGGATCCCAGAAAACAAACAGATAAAGACGATAATGAGACCAATCTCAACGCCATCGAGTCCAAATAACATAAGCTGCCCCTATCTATTAATGTGTGCCTTCGTAGGCTTCTTCGCCATCGCCGAGCGTATCTTTGTCGAGGTATTTATTGTGGCTTTCCTCGCCCTCGAGATATTCCAACAGCGAGCGGTAGAAAAATCCTACGGCCTGTAAAATCACAGTGCCGGCAAAAAGTACCAAGAGCACTTTGAACAAGAAATAAGCCGTAAACCCGTTCGGAGACGGCCCAATCGTTTCGACATTCCACTTCAACGCCCGTGATTTCATCAACAGCCGGTCCAACTGATCCGACGCCGATGGTTTGGGCACGATCAAATGGCGCCACAAGAAATACCATGAATACATCCATGTCACGACCATCGCGGGGATCATAAAGACAAGCGATCCAAACATATCGATGATCTTTTTGCGCTTGAACGAGGCCGGCGTATAGAACAGATCGACGCGCACATGCCCGCCTTGGATAAACGTGTAGGCCACGCATAGGCACACGATCAACGCGTTGTAGAATTTCAGCCCCTCGGCATACCAAGAGATGTCAAATTGAAGGGGAATACCAATTCCCAAAACAATGTCGGCGCGCGTGAAAATACGCTGCATGATCACAATCAACACTTGTTGCAACACCATGATCAAGCCCGCCCACGCGACGAGGCGACCCAAAGTGTTGCCAAACCCTTCGATCCCGCGCACGGCGCCCCAGAGCAGCTCGCGCTTCCATAGGCCGATCATCGTGAATGTGAGAAAAATGGCAAAAAATGCAAAAAACAGCTCAACCGAGCCGCCGTAATAGACAAAACGCATGATGGCCTGTTTGTCGGACCAATCGAGCCACAAGCTGGGGTGCGACACGGCATAGCCGATGTTGTAGAACCCCATGAAAATGTTTTGAACAACCCATAAGATCCCCTGCCCTAGGGCCGCGGCCGCTTCGGCAAATGTAACGGTTTGTGTTGGTTCCAAACGTGATCCCTCCCATGCGCATACCTGCTATTTTGCAGGTTTATACGTATAATGAAACCCGCCCCATCGACATGCGAGGGGCGGGTTTCGGCATTACGATATCTTAGCTGTTGCCAAGAACGCGGTTACGCTGGCTGACGTACTCGCCGTCTGACAGTTGCAACCATGATGATGTTGCAGACACGGACGCCTCATAGCTTGCACGCACTTTGGCAAAGAATTCGTCATCCATGTAGCTATCCATCAACTCTTTTGAGGCGCTGCCGAAGGCATCCCATACGTCATCAGGGAATTCATATGTCTTGACGCCTGATGCACGCAAGTTGGCCAAGGATGCAGCGTTTTTCGCTTGAGTATCCGCAACTTGTGCCATTGTCGCCGACATTGTAGCATATTTCAAAACCGCTTGGTGCTGCTCTGACAGGTCGTTCCAGACGTCCAAGTTTACGTTTGCAGACAAGGCTGAGCCTGGCTCGTGGAAGCCCGCTGTGTAGTAGATTTTTGAAACTTCTTGGAAGCCGGCGCGCTCATCGGCCAGTGGACCGATCCACTCAAGACCGTCAATAGCACCCGATGACAACGCTTGATACAGCTCGCCGCCTGGAATGTTTTGAACAGAGACGCCCAATTTACCAAGCGCTTGACCACCAAGGCCAGGCATACGGAATTTCAAACCGTTGAGATCATCCACTGAGTTGATTTCTTTGTTAAACCAACCACCTGGCTGACAGCCCGTGTTACCACACATCAAACCTTTGAAGTTAAAGATCTGGCCAAGCTCATCATGAAGCTCTTGTCCGCCGGCACCATAATACCATGTTGCAACTTCTGTCGCTGTGCCACCAAATGGAACAGACGTGAAATATGCAAGCGCTGGGTGCTGCGATACAAAGTAATAGTCGGCTGAGTGGTACATGTCGGCCTGACCTGACGTCACAGCGTCAAACACTTCGAACGCACCAACAAGCTCGCCTGCTGATTTTTTCTCGATGGTCAAAGACCCACCTGAAAGCTCACCTACGATTTTCTCAAGTTGTTGAGCAGCGTCATCAAATACCGCAAAGCCGCGTGGCACTGATGTCACCATTGTCAACGTACGCTTGCCTTGGGCATATAGCGGTGCCGCCAGTGATGTGGCCGCTGCAGCTGTGCCGCCGACGGCACTCGTCTTTAGAAAAGAACGACGATCCATTAAGTATCCTCCCGAATTATATTTGGATCACTGGATTCCATGTCCAGTCTTCGAAACTTAAGAAAACACCGTGGAAAGTCAAAAATCAACCTCTTTAAGGGTGCATCCCAACAAATAAATTCGCCATATGCGACACA
>JBDNBY010000005.1:0-29626 GCA_039767595.1 Paracoccaceae bacterium
CTAAGTCATTGAAAACAGTGGTGAGCCGTACAGGATTCGAACCTGTGACCCACTGATTAAAAGTCAGTTGCTCTACCAACTGAGCTAACGGCCCACTAGGCGGCCTATCTAGAAAATGCTATGGCGGTGGTCAACCCCGAAAAATACAAAAAGACAAAACAGGTGAAATTAATTGGGAATGGGCATGAGCACGTTGGAAAAAACCCCTTTTTTTAAAATGCATGGGCTGGGAAACGACTTTGTTGTTTTTGATTGCCGCGATAGCGACGTCGATCTGAGCGCGGATCGAATCGCGCGGATCGCGGATCGGCATTGCGGCGTCGGCTTTGATCAGCTGGCCGTTCTTAAGGCGAGTGCGGATGCGGGGCAGTTGATCTTTTATAATTCCGACGGCTCAATGTCAGCGGCTTGCGGGAATGCCACGCGCTGTGTCGCGCGGTATATTTTTGACCAAACAGGCCAGCGCGAGATTACCTTGCACACAGAGCGCGGCGCGTTGGACTGTATTGATGCGGGCAATCAGATCACCTCGGTCAATATGCTGCATCCACAGTTGGAATGGCGCGATGTGCCGTTGGCGCGGGCTGTTGATCTGGATCATCTGCCCATTGAGGGGGATCCGGTTGCCACTGGCATGGGCAATCCGCATTGCACCTTTTTTGTTGAGGATGCCGAGGCCGTTGATCTCGAGGCGTGGGGGTCACAGATCGAGCATGATCCTCTCTATCCTGAGCGGACTAATGTGCAATTCGCCCATGTCGTTGCCCCCGATCACTTGCGCATGCGGGTTTGGGAGCGCGGCGTTGGCGTGACACTGGCCTCAGGCTCCTCATCCTGTGCCACGGCGGTGGCAGCGGCGCGACGTGGTTTGACGGGTCGCGCGGTGCGCATTGACCTCGACGGCGGGATCTTGCATATCGATTGGCGCACAGATGGTGTATGGATGAGTGGCCCCACCGCGCATGTGTTTGCGGGATATTTTACCACGGATTTTTGGAACGGTTTATGAGCACCCCTCCTAAGTTCACGACCTTTGGCTGTCGTTTGAATGCCTATGAAACTGAGGCGATGAAAGAGTTGATCGCCCAAACAGGTGCGCAGGATGTGCATGTGATCAACACCTGTGCCGTCACCGCCGAGGCCGTGCGCAAAGCCAAGCAAGACATTCGAAAAATTCGGCGCACCGAGCCATCGGCCAAGATCGTCGTCACAGGCTGTGCCGCCCAAACCGAGCCAGATACCTTTGCCGCCATGACCGAGGTGGATCTGGTCCTCGGCAATTCCGAGAAAATGCAGGCGCAGACGTGGCAGAGTTTGGCAGACGATCACTTTGAAACGGAAAAAGTGCAGGTGAACGATATCATGTCGGTCACTGAGACGGCCGAACATTTGATCGATGGCTTTGGCAGCCGCAGCCGCGCCTATGTTCAAGTGCAAAACGGCTGTGATCACCGCTGTACGTTTTGCATTATTCCCTATGGCCGCGGAAATTCGCGCTCTGTTCCGGCGGGTGTCGTTGTGGATCAGATTAAGCGCTTGGTGCAAAAGGGCTATCACGAAGTGGTCCTCACGGGGGTTGATCTGACCTCGTGGGGGGCTGATCTGCCGTCCGAGCCGAAGCTGGGCAATTTGGTGATACGGATCCTCAAACTCGTGCCGGATTTGGCCCGTTTACGGATCTCTTCGATCGATTCCATCGAGGTCGATGAGGATTTACTGGAGGCGATTGCCAATGAGCCGCGGTTGATGCCGCATTTGCATTTGAGTTTGCAGCATGGCGATGATTTGATCCTCAAACGGATGAAACGGCGCCATTTGCGCGATGATGCTATCGCCTTTTGCCAAGAGGCGCGGCGCTTGCGGCCTGATATCGCCTTTGGTGCGGATATTATTGCGGGCTTTCCTACGGAAACCGAGGCGCATTTTGAAAACTCGCTCGCCTTGGTGCGCGAGTGCGATCTGACGTGGCTGCATGTGTTTCCCTATTCGGCGCGCCAAGGTACGCCTGCGGCACGCATGCCCGCGCTCCATGGTGCGATTATCAAAGAGCGGGCCGCACGTTTGCGTGCGCTGGGCGCGGCGCAAGTGAGCGCCTATCACCAAACACAAGTGGGCCGCTCGGTCGATGTGCTCATGGAAAATCCGCATATGGGGCGCACGCCGCAATTTGCCGAAGTGCATTTCGCCGCCGCCCAAGTGGAAAGCACGCTTGTCTCGACACAAATTAATGTCATTGACGCGGGGCAGCTATGGGTGCGCTAAGCGGCCCCCCCGTTTTGTATTCATTCCGGCGCTGCCCTTATGCGATGCGCGCGCGCTTGGCTTTGGCGGTGTCGGGGCAGAGGGTTGCGTTGCGCGAAGTTAAGCTCGCCCGCAAGCCAGCGGCGTTTCTCGAGGCCTCTCCCTCTGGAACGGTGCCGTGCCTTGTGCATGCGGATGGCGTGATCGACGAAAGCCTCGATGTGATGAAATGGGCCTTGGGGCGTCGTGACCCTGAGCGTTGGTTGAGGCAGGGCGCGCACGACGCGGCCCTCATCGCGCAGTGCGATGGCGCGTTCAAGCATCATTTAGATCGCACAAAATACCCTACGCGGTATGACGGCGAAGATCCGCAGGAGCACCGCGCACAGGCCGACGCGATATTGTTTCAATGGGATCATCTTTTGACCCGCGGCTATTTTGGCGGTGCGCAGATGGCTTTGGCAGATGCGGCGATTTTGCCATTTGTGCGGCAGTTTGCCTTCATCGATAAAGCCCGTTTTGATGGCATGGCCTATGTCCATGTCAAAGCGTGGCTCGAGCGATTCCTTTTGTCGGATAGATTGGCGCAGATTATGCACAAATACACCCCGTGGCAGCCCGATGATCCGCCAATTTATTTTTAATTGCAGGTCGCGACGGTGTGCCACAGCAAAATCTATCACTATCTTCTAGACGTTTGCGGTCGTGATAGGTATTAGCACTCTCGAATGCTATGGGGATCCATAGTGTCGGAGGAAAGCTTTTGGTCACTCTTATGGGCCAACGGCATAATAAAAAATGGAGATTGCGCGTGTCACATGTTGAGGATCACGACGAATCCCGCCGCGACTTTCTGTACTACGCGACTGCAGGCGCAGGCGCTGTTGCGACGGTAGGGGCTGTATGGCCATTGGTGAACCAGATGAACCCATCTGCGGATGTAAAGGCTTTGGCCTCGATCCGTGTGGATGTGTCTGATGTTGAGCCAGGAACGCAGTTGACAGTGAAGTGGCTGGGGAAACCCGTCTTTATTCGCCGTCGGACTGCCGAAGAAATTGAAGAAGCGAAATCAGTTGCATTGACAGATTTGCCAGATCCAGTTGCACGAAACAACAACTTGGATGACGGCGCAGATGCGAGCGATATCAACCGCGGTCTTTTGCCACCTGAAGCCGAAGCCGGCACAGATAGCGAATGGCTTGTTATGATTGGCGTGTGTACGCACCTTGGCTGTGTGCCACTGGGGGATGCAGGTGACTTTGGCGGATGGTTCTGCCCCTGTCATGGATCGCATTATGACACGGCCGGCCGTATCCGCAAAGGTCCGGCGCCGACAAACATGTTGGTGCCCGTTGCGGAATTCGTTGACGCAAACACAATTAAGTTGGGATAAGGAGGCATATTATGGCTGGTATTCCACACGATCATTACGAACCCAAAACTGGCGGCGAGAAATGGCTTCATAGCCGTTTGCCCATTGTTGGGCTTCTCTACGACACAATCATGATCCCCACACCTAAAAACCTGAATTGGATGTGGATTTGGGGCATCGTGCTTACCTTTTGTTTGGCGCTACAGATCATCACGGGCATTGTCCTTGTGATGCATTACACGCCGCATGTTGATTTGGCCTTTGCCTCTGTTGAGCATATCATGCGCAACGTAAACGGCGGCCACATGATCCGCTATCTGCACCAAAACGGTGCGTCACTGTTCTTTGTTGCGGTGTATTTGCACATTTTCCGTGGTCTCTACTACGGATCGTACAAAGCACCCCGCGAAGTGACATGGATCATTGGCATGTTGATCTATCTTCTCATGATGGGCACGGCGTTTATGGGTTATGTTCTCCCTTGGGGGCAGATGTCCTTCTGGGGTGCGACAGTGATCACGGGCCTCTTTGGCGCGATCCCCTTCATTGGGGAAGGTATCCAAACATGGCTCTTGGGTGGTCCGGCGGTTGATAACGCGACGCTGAACCGGTTCTTTAGCTTGCACTACTTGTTCCCGTTCATCATCGCAGGTCTGGTTGCGGTCCACATCTGGGCGTTCCACACAACCGGCAACAACAACCCAACAGGCGTAGAAGTGCGCCGCACCTCTAAGGCCGACGCCGAAAAAGATACGGTGCCGTTCTGGCCGTATTTCGTGATCAAAGATCTGTTCGCCTTGGCGCTGATTTTGGCCGTGTTCTTTGCAATCGTTGGCTTTATGCCGAACTATTTGGGCCACCCCGATAACTATATCGAGGCGAACCCATTGGCGACACCGGCGCATATTGTGCCGGAGTGGTACTTCTTGCCGTTCTACGCAATCTTGCGCGCCTTTACGGCGGACGTATGGGTCGTACAGATCGCAAGCTTTGTCACTGGCGGCATTATCGATGCGAAGTTCTTCGGTGTTCTAGCGATGTTTGGTGCGATTGCAGTGATGGCCTTGGCGCCATGGCTCGATACATCACGGGTTCGCTCAGGTCGCTATCGCCCGATGTTCAAATGGTGGTTTGCCCTATTGGTCGTCGATTTCGTGGCCCTCATGTGGCTCGGTGCGATGCCGGCAGAAGAGCCCTATGCGACATTCTCATTGATCGCATCGGCCTATTGGTTCGGCTATTTCCTCGTCATCTTGCCCCTCCTTGGCATTATCGAGAAGCCATTGGCCCAGCCCGAGACAATCGAAGAGGCATTTAACGCCGATCACCCCAAAGCAACACCAGCTGAGTAAGGAACAGATAGATGAAAAAACTTATCTCATCCACTCTTGTGGCACTCACTCTCTCAGCCGGTAGCGTTTTTGCGGCTGGCGGGGCGGGATATGTCAAAGACTTCGATTTCTCATTCGAAGGCCCATTTGGCAGCTATGATCCCAATCAATTGCAGCGCGGCCTGAAGGTCTACACCGAAGTCTGCTCTGCCTGTCACGGTCTCAAATATGTGCCATTGCGCGCGTTGCATGAGGATGGCGTTGGATACTCAATGGACCAAGTCCGCGCTTACGCCGCTGAGTATTACGAAGTCTATGACGCAGACCTCGAAGATTTCCGTCCGGCCAAGCCTGCGGATCACTTCCCTGCGAATGACGCGGTGGGTGCGCCTGACTTGTCTTTGATGGCGAAATCTCGGGCGGGCTTTCATGGGCCATACGGCCTAGGGATCAACCAGTTTTTCAAAGGCATGGGCGGTCCAGAGTATATCGCATCTTTGCTCGCGGGATATACAGGTGAGACCAAAGAACAAGCCGGCGCAATTTTCTACGAAAACACGGCCTTCCCAGGTGGGTGGATTTCTATGGCGCCCCCGCTTGAAGATGGCCTTGTCGATTTTGACGACGGTCACGCAAATGACCTCTATCACATGTCAGAAGATTTGGCGGCGTTCCTCATGTGGACCGCCGAGCCTAAGCTTGCGGCACGCAAGCAAACAGGCTTTATCGCTGTGCTATTGCTCAGCATGTTGGCCGGACTTCTTTACATGGTGAACAAACGTCTTTGGGCACCGATCAAAGGCAAAGATCACTAAGATCGAGCCTTTGGTTTAAAATTCAACCCTTCGCAGCGATGCGGAGGGTTTTTTCATGCCGATGGTTTTTGATGGACGGGTTAGGCCCAGCTGACCTGCCCATCCATGATATGCAATTGCCCGTCCTTGAGGCCTGCGGCATCTTCGGTGGCATGGGTGATCATCAAAACGGTCACATTGTCCCGCTGCGCCCAGTCGGTGACAAATCCAAGGATATCGCGCCGCAGACGCGCATCAAGGGCGGCAAATGGCTCATCAAGCGCCAAAATAGGCCGCTGTTGCAACATCACCCGTGCCAATGCCGCGCGGGCCAATTGACCTCCCGATAAATCAGTGGGCCGCGTATGCGCATAGGCGCCGATTTCCAATTGATCCAATAGACGCGAGATGGCCGCGGCATCTTTGCCCTGACCCATGGCCAATGTGAGGTTTTTCATCACACTGAGGTGAGAGAATAGATTATGATCTTGGAACATCACCGCCACAGGGCGCTGCGCCGGCGGCAGGGGCGTGATGTCTCGTCCGTCCCACGACATGTGACCAGCGCTGGGCTGTTCAAACCCCGCGATCAGATCAAAGAACGTGGATTTTCCGATCCCAGAGGGGCCCGTCAGGGCGATCTGCGCCCCTTTGGGGATCGTCAGATCCGCGCGGAGTGTAAACGCCCCGCGATGAAAGACAACGTTATCAAAGACGAGCATAGCGCTCTCCTATCCATGAGCAGATCGCAAAGAGGCTAAAGCTTGCGATCATGAGTAAAATGGCGGCGCTTGTGGCCGCGTCAATCCGGTATTGCCC
Source organism: Paracoccaceae bacterium (assembly GCA_039767595.1). Taxonomy (GTDB): domain Bacteria; phylum Pseudomonadota; class Alphaproteobacteria; order Rhodobacterales; family Rhodobacteraceae; genus JBDNBY01. The sequence continues at coordinate 6,558 of JBDNBY010000005.1, forward strand.
CATCATGGCATAAATCATCTGCGGCAGTGTCGGTGCCTGCGCATCGGAAAAGAGCAAGATCACCCCTAAATCCCCCATCGATAAAGCCAAAGAGACACCAATAGAAAACCCAAGGGTAGGGGCCAAATTGGGCAAGACAACGTGCATCCACCACGCCCAAACGCTCATGCCATAGCTGGCGCGCAGCCGCGCATATCGCCCAGTGATATCGCCATAGCGGGGCCGCAAGCTGGCCGTTACAAAGGGTAGAGCGGTGAGGGCATTGCTGAGCATCATCACCTCTTTGCCCCACAGTGTAGGCAGGACAAAGGGACGCAATCCTAAATAGGCCCCCAATCCCAAAACAATCGGCGAAATTGACAGCGCTAAGAGCGACACCCACGTGCCCCACGCGCGCTGCATCAACGCAAGGCCGAGCAGCATCGCGATCACGCTTGCCCCCACCGCGACATAGACCGAGGTGCCCAATGCGCCCCAAACGGCGATAGGCAAATCGAACATTCCGCCCATCGCGCGCCAAAGGGCCGCGCTCATCGGCACAAGAAGGAAGCCCGCACAGACGGTAATCACGGCCCAGCAAAACACGGCCTCGGCCGTGCTGGCGCGCCATGCGATGCGCGAGGTTCTGGCGCCGCCACGCTCAATCATATGCCCGCCAAGCAGATAGGCGCACGCAGTCAACCCAAGGCCAAGCGCCGCCTGCGTGAGGGCCAATCGTGCCGCGCGGCCCAGATCAAAATCAAATCGAAACGCCTGATAAATTCCCAGTTCTAGGGTTGTGGATTGCGGCCCGCCGCCCAATGTGAGCGGTACGGTAAAGCTGCCCAAACAAATCAGGAAAATCACGCTCATCACGGCGGGCACAGTGCTCCGTAACATTGGCCCTGCGGCATACCATAGTGTTTGAGCGGGGTTTAACCCAAGGCTTTGGGCCAATCTGAAGTGCTCGGGCGGTATCGCTTGAAACCCATGAAACATGACGCGCGTGGCCAATGGCATATTGAAAAACACATGCGCGATGATCACCCCATAGGGGCCATAGATCGACGGCAGGGGCAGCACGCTGGCCACCAAACCCCGAGGGCCAAACACAAGGACAAGGCCTAAAATCGCAACTAACACCGACAAGAGAAACGGCGCCCCAATAAGGGCCAAGAGAATAGATTTGCCCACAAAGTCGCGCCGAAACAAAGCCCACGCAAACAGCCCGCCGATGGTACAGGACATCACTGCCGAAAGGCTCGCTTGCCACAGCGAAAACCCAAGCGCGTCACTGTCGCGCGGGCCCCAATGCCCCCAGCCGTTTGCTTCAAACAAAACAAGGGCGACAGGTGCGCAGATTGCGACCCCAACAATCAGGGCCGCAATAAGGGGCGCTATTGCGATAGACCGGCGCGCCATGCTTCGATCGCTTGATCCCGCCGCGCGTGGGCGGTCTCTTCGTCATAATAATGCACGGTTTCGGGCCATGGCAGGGCTTGGAACGCCTCTGGCCACGCACTGCGCTCTAATGCGGCGGGCAGGGACCAGTTGGCCTCGGCGATGATCTCTTGGAAAGGGCGCGAGGTCAAAAAGCTTAGGAATTCACGGGCTAATTCTGGTTGTGCCGCGTTTGCACCAAGGGCCGCCAACTCAAGGTAGAGGTAATGCCCCTCTTCAAAAATCATCGCGCGCTTTGTCTCATCCCCTTCGGCCACGATGTGATAGGCGGGCGAGGTGGTGAAGGATAGTGCGATGTCCACTTGGCCTTCGGTGAAAAGGCCATAGCCTTCGGACCAGCCGCCAGTGACAGTCTCAATTTTGGGCGCCAAACCTGCCCAAAACTCTTGGGCGGCTTCGCCATAGACCGCATCAATCCACAGCGCCATCGCCAAACCACTCGACGAGCTGCGCGGATCATTCAGCGCAATGCGCACATCGTCTGGTAATGCGGCCAGAGCCTCGAGGCTGGCGGGGGCCGCGTCAAAGCGATCGGTGTTGTACATGAACGCGACATGACCGTAATCGAAGGGCACAAAGACCTCATCCGTATACGCGATCGGCAAAGTCAGTGCCGAGAGGTCCACACCATGCGGCGCCAACGCCCCCGAGGCCCGCGCTTGTTTCATTTGATCAGAGTTGAGGCCAAGGACCACATCCGCTCGCGATTGCGCGCCCTCTAACATTAAGCGCGGCACAAGATCGCCAGTCTCATAGATCACATCACAATCGCAGCTTTGTTCAAACAACGCCTCGATTTTGGGGCCTGGGCCCCAGTCCGAGGCGAAATAATCAGGCACATAAACGCGCAGCTCACTTTGCGCTAATGCGGGGCCTGCACACAAAATAGTCAATAAAATCGGTAACCGCATCGGGCTCTCCTTTGGTTTTGCGTTTAGGCGGGAAAAGGAGGATGCAGTGCATCTCATAACCTTCCCTCCGCCGGTATCATCCGGATCAGGTTCAACGGGTTCGCATATCGCATCTCAGCCCAAACACTTGGGCACCCCGAGGTAAGACGAAATCTAGCGCGCCTTGGTCGCATCTACAAGAGGGAAACGCCCTTGCCGCCCGCAGATGCAACCGCTAGAACAGGCCCAACGCCCGCATCTATCCCAAAGGGCCGCCAATCGGAGATCCGCCAATGAGCATGAACAGTTACGGACATCTATTTCGTGTCACCACGTGGGGCGAGAGCCACGGCCGCGCCTTGGGTGCAACTGTTGACGGCTGTCCCCCCAACGTGCCGATTGATGAGGCCTATATTCAACAGTTCTTGAACCGTCGTCGGCCTGGGCAAAACATCAATACCACTCAGCGCCGCGAAAAGGACGAAGTGCAGATTCTGTCGGGGATTTTTGAGGGGAAAACCACGGGCACGCCGCTACAGTTGATGATTGAAAATACCGATCAGCGGTCCAAAGATTACGGCGATATTGTCGAAAAATTCCGTCCGGGCCATGCGGATATCACCTATTTCCAGAAATACGGCAATCGCGATTACCGCGGCGGTGGGCGCAGTTCGGCGCGTGAAACGGCGGCACGTGTGGCGGCGGGCGGCGTGGCGCATGCGGCACTGGCTCTTTTGGCCCCACAGGTGCAGATCACGGGCTATATGGTCCAAATGGGCGAGAAGACGATTGATCTCAGCCGCTTTGACTGGGATCAGATTGCGCAAAATGATTTCTGGTGTCCCGATGCCGAGGCGGCCCAAGAGTGGGCAGCCTATCTCAAATGGTTGCGCGAGGATGACCATAATTCAGTGGGCGCCATGATCGAAGTTGTCGCGCGCGGCGTGCCGGCGGGCATCGGTGCCCCCATTTACGCCAAGCTCGATACGGATTTAGCCGCGGCCATGATGTCAATCAACGCCGTCAAAGGTGTCGAGATTGGCGAAGGGATGGCCGCAGCGGCGCTCACCGGACGCGATAATGCCGATGAAATGTCGATGGGCCCTGATGGCCCAGAGTTTTCCTCGAACCATGCAGGCGGCATTTTGGGCGGGATCTCAACTGGCCAAGACGTGGTCGTGCGCTTTGCGGTCAAGCCAACGTCCTCGATCCTCAGTGCACGCAAAACGATCACCAAATCCGGCGAGAACACGGATATCATTACCAAGGGCCGCCATGACCCCTGTGTCGGGATCCGTGCGGTCCCTGTTGCAGAGGCGATGATGGCCGCGGTCATTTTGGATCACATCTTGCTCCATCGCGGCCAAATTGGTGAAAACCAAGGGGTGATTGGCTAGGTCATATCACTGCGCGGCGCTAAGGGCCGCGTCCATCAAACCTTGGATCGCAGATTTCCCAGTGGCGGCCACGAGGCGGCCGAGTTCTTCGTCACCCTTGAGGGCAACAAGTGTTGAGCGGCGGGGAATACCCATCCGTGATGTAATATCCGCCTCGCCATATGTGTCCCAATCGACATTGATAAATGTGATGTTGCTTTCATAGGCGGGGTTGTTCGCCTTGAGATCCTTTATCACGCGCTCTTGGGTTCTGCAGGTGCCGCACCATTGCGCTTTGAAGTCCAAAAAGACGACATCACCTTTGGCCAAATGCTCTTGGACAAGGCCCGGTGTGTACTCGAGGGGCGCGGCCAAACTTGCGATCGGCAGGGCCAGAGCCGCACTTGCGGTGATGAGAAATGTACGACGATCCATGAAAATTCTCCTTTTAGAATCGAACAGATAAATCCGTGAGCCAATATGGCAAACTCTCGAGCAGAGCGGCATCAACGTAGTGATGCGCCTTGAAAATCAATGCCACACCCACGACAATAAAGGCCCCTCCCAAAATCGGTTTGGAGGCCGTGGCCAAACGGCGCAGCATCGTTTGGCGGCGTTGCAATGTCGCGCGCGCGCCATAGGCGAGTGCCAGAATGATTGTGCTGACCCCAAGGGCGAAAAAGATCATGATCCATGTCGCCCATATCAAATTCTCGCCTTGGGAGGCGAGAGCGATTGCCCCGCCCAAGGTTGGACCGATGCATGGGCTCCAGACCACCCCCAACAGGGCGCCGGCGATCATTTGCCCAAGCGCCCCACGGGATTGCACGTGGTCTATTTTGCGATCCGCCCGCGCAGCCGCGCCAGACAGGCGCGCGGTGAACCACGCGGTGCTTTGGGGGAGGACGAGCAGCAGGCCGAACATCACCATCACGTAGGCGCCCATTTCCGAGAGGCGATCTGGCGTTAACCCAACCGAGCGGCCGAATGCCGTCACGCCCACGCCAAACACAACGAATGAGAGCGACAGGCCCGCCGCCAAATACAGCGGACCGCGTGTATCCGCGCTCAGCGAGCTGGCCACAACAATCGGCAAGATCGGTAGAACACAGGGGTTAATCAGGGTCAGCAGCCCCGCGATATATGCAAAGAATAGTTCCATACATTACACATAGCACGCAATCGCGCGATGACACTTCACGATTGGCTTAGCTGTTGTCACGTTGTCGCGAGAATCGCGCGAGCTGAACACATAAAATGCCCGCGCTAATAATGGCCACGCCCACCATATCTTGGACAGTGACCTGCTCCGAGAGTAAGAGCGCGGCGATCAGTACGCCAAAAAACGGATTGAGGAAATGAAAGCTGGATGCCTTGATCGCCCCGATATCGCGCACAAGGATAAACCAAATGAGCGTTGCCAAGACACCAGGAAAGAGGATCTGATAACTCATCGCGGCCACGAGGGCGTGGGAATAGATCATGCTGGGCGTTTCAAATAGTGCGGCAGCGACGCCGACGCAGGTACATCCAACCAACATTTGATAGCCGACAACTGTCATCAAATTCCCCCCCGCCGAGGCCGAGCGCATCGAAAGGGTTGCAATCGCCAATGCCACAGCCGCCGTAACACAGAGCGCCATGCCGAGGGTCTGCGATCCTTCGGACAGGCGGGCGGACATGATAATCACCACCCCGCCAAACCCAAGGCAGAGGCCAACTGTGCTGAGCGGGGTTATTTTCTCAAGTCGAAATAGGACAGAGGCCAAGGCCACCAACAGCGGTAGGCTCGATGCGATGATGGCCGCCAGCGCCGCGTCAATCCATTGCATCGCAGTGAAATTTAATCCCAAATACAAAGCATTTTGACACACGCCAAAGACAATGACCGCCCGCCACTGGCCGCGCCCGATCCGCAGGCTCTGGCCCATCGCGCGGGCAATGGCCAATGCAATCAATCCCGATAGCGCAAACCGAAAGGTCAGCGCCGTCATAGGCGGCACATGCTGTACGATGACGCGCGCCGTGGCAAAGGCCGACGACCAGATGATAACAAATGTGAGCCCCAACACGATGGCCCGCAAACTAAGGCGATGTTCCATAGCCGCATCTAGAGGGTATTTCCCTCACAAGTACAATCGAAAAAGGCGGCCCATGAGGCCGCCTTTCCAGGAGAATTTTGACTGAGGCATTTAGCCGATGTTTGGGATCACCAAACGCTGGCCTGGACGGATTTTGTCGGGGCTCGACAAGAGCGTCCGGTTTGCTTCGAAAATCTCAGGGTAGCTGCCGACCGTGCCGTAAAACTTCAGTGAGATCATGCTCAGCGAGTCGCCGGGGTTCACTGTGTAGAAGTGGTATTTCACAGTTTTGTCCGCCTGTTGAACAACGCGCACTTCGACGCCTTCGCCGCCGGCAACCAGTTTATTGCGATCGATCGAGGCGGTGCCCGTAGCCTGTTCGATAATGCTGAGGAGAAGAGTTTGCGTATCAATCTCGCCCGAGGATTTTTTCATACCAGCGGGCACGTTGATCAGGCCTTTGTTTGCCGCTTTGACCAAGAGGTCATCGACATTGCCATCTGGGTTCCCGCCTGCGATGGCCGCGATGATCTTGCGCTCAAGATCGCGATCCTCGGCGGATTTGACTTCGGGTGCAACGGGCTGCGCTGCAGCGGCTTTTTGCTCTTTGAGCTTTTGCGCTTGGCGACGGGCCAAGGCGCTTTGGCTTTTGATCTTTGCCGGTTGTACGCCCAGAGAATTCAACGCCGAGTTTGTCATCGACTGCATGGGATCGCCTGTGACAGGGCGCACACGCGTGGTGACTTTGGGCGCCACGGTTTCAGAGGTTTTGACGCCAAGCCCTGCCAAAACGCTTTGTGTCATGTTTTCCATGTTGTCCGTGCTTTTCTCTTCTGGCGTTGGACCGTTGAGCGCTGCGCGCAGGCGGTTTTCAACGTCATCTTCTGGATTAGGCTGGTCCAAGGCGGCGGTGCTGGCCCGCGTGACGGCAGATTGAGGTTGTGTCGCCGTAGCGTTATCCGCGCTTTGGGGCGCGCGATCGCCTGGGATGGACGGTTGCAATAAAAGCAAAACGAGAATGAAGATCATAAAGCCTGAGGCAATTAGAAGAGCGCGCAACATTGCAGAAGTCCTTTTGTGGTGTGGCAGTTGAAGTTAGTTGGTTTTAAATCCGAGCGACAACCATGCTTGCATGCCGCCTCGATAGTATCCGAGTTTTTGAGTAGGGTAGCCTGCGTCGATCAGTGTCGTCATCGCCGCTGTGACACCGTCATCCCATGCACCATGGCCCGTGAGGACAAGGTAGTTAGAGCTGGCTGAGAAATCCCAGTTTGTGTCGTCAATAGGTGTGCCGCCGAGGGCCGTGAACAACTCGTCCAAATATGGGTTTTCTGCACTCAACGTGAGCGCCGGAATATTCACCGCGGTGGGAATATGACCTTGGTCGTATTCTTCTGGCAGTCTGGTATCCACAACGAGGCCCTCATCGTCGGCGACGTATTGTTTCATGAATTCGATGAGTTCCAGCTCGGCAAACGTTGGCACATTTTCATGCACGGACATCGGCTGAATGCAGGCGCTTGGGCAGGGCCGCGCGACGAGAGCATAAGGCCCGCTGAGCGTTAAAGACGTGTCTTGTTCGCGCTCAACGAAATACTGTCGTCCCGCTTTCATGAACATGACAGAGGCGGCGCCTTCTGTAATCCGAACATCTTGCGCATGCGCAAAACTTACCAGTGCACTGCATGCCATGCATGCCAGAGCTAAACGTTTCATATCCACCCCCAGATGTATTTTTCAAGCCGTCTAAAGAATCGGCTCATTTGTGGTATATATCAAAATGTAGACGTTATACCCAAAAACGGTCAATATATATGTCTTAACATCTATATATTGACAAAAGTATACATGAATACCGACTTAAAGAATCACTGGGGTGGATAGGTGCGTAGGACGTGACCAGCCAAATACAAAGACCCACAGATCAAGATACGCGCATTTGCGTTTTCTTGTGTGATGGCTGTGATTGCGGCCGCCACGGTGTCGATCTCATTTGCAGATAACCCCGCGGTTTGGGCCGCCGCGGTCGTCGAAGTGCCGCTCAAAGTGTTGGCCTCATTTGGTATGGTGACACCATATAGATGCGCGACGCAGCGCGTCAAAGGGCGCATGTACCCCGCCGCATCTTTGGTATTCAGCAGGCCGCAGATGGCGTAAGTTGTTGACTTGTTTGAGGTGCCGAGGGTGTCGGCGATCATTTCAGCCGCGGCGGGATTGTGCCCGCCATCCAGCCAGATCTGGGCATCTGGCGCGAGCGCTTTGAGAGGGCCGGAGGTGATTTTTTGCATACGCGCGGGCCATCGCGCTTGGGTTACAGCGGCGCGGGCCGATGTTTCGTTCAGCAGCCCTATCACCCGCAGCGTCATCAACGCCATGCCGGCATTTGAAATTTGATGCGAGCCCAGCAAATTGGGCAGGGGCAGTTGCAACAATCCGGTGTCATCTTGGAACGTCATGCCGCCGAATTCGGCGCCTGCGCTCCACTCTTGGCCAAAACTATATGTTGGGGCGTGATGCCCTTTGGCCACAGTTTCTATGGTCTCTTGAGAATTTTCTTGCTGCGGCCCGATCACAACGGGGCGCTTTGGCTTAATGATTCCCGCCTTCTCGCCGGCAATTTCAGGCAGCGTCGTGCCGAGGAATGCTTCGTGATCTTTGGACACCGGCGTGATGACGCAAACTTCAGGCGCTTGGATCACATTTGTCGCATCGAGCCGCCCGCCAAGACCCACTTCGAGTAACGTCACATCCGATGGCGCCTGCGCCATGGCATAGAGCGCGGCGCAGGTGGTGGCCTCAAAATGCGTGATGGGATGGCCATCATTGACATCGATCACATGCTCGAGCGTGGTGCAGAGCATGTCTTCGGATATATCTTGGCCGCCTAAATAAATGCGTTCGTGAAATCGCACTAAATGCGGTGAGGTATAGGCATTGACCCGAAGGCCATGTGCCTCAAGCCCCGCACGGATCATTGCGAGTGAACTGCCTTTGCCGTTCGTGCCTGCAATATGCACAACACGCGGGAGGGCGTCTTGGGGATTGCCCAACGCCTCGAGCAAGCGCCACACACGATCGAGATCCAAACTGATGACATCAGGATGAAACGAGAACAGCTCATTGAGCAGCTGATCAGAGCGCATAAAGACTTAGTCCGATGCTGCGGGCAGCGAGGCTGTCGCGCTCTCTTGATCAGTGTTGGGCGTGGCACCGGGGGGCGGCAAATCGCCTTTGACCGCGGGGGTTTGGCCCATGAGCATGCGGCAGATGGTGATCAGTTCATCCCGCATGTGTTTACGCGGTGTCACACGATCGAGCATTCCATGTTCCAGAAGATATTCCGCGCGCTGGAACCCTTCGGGTAGCTTTTCTCGGATGGTTTGCTCAATCACACGCGGTCCGGCAAAGCAGATCAAGGCATTAGGCTCCGCAATTTGCACATCGCCCAGCATCGCGTAGGACGCGGTCACGCCGCCTGTGGTGGGATGCGTGAGTACCACGATATACGGCAAATTTGCCTCTTTGAGCATTTGAACGGCCACAGTGGTACGCGGCATTTGCATCAAGCTGAGGATCCCCTCTTGCATCCGCGCGCCGCCGGCGGCTGAGAATAGGATGAGGGGGCATTTCCGTTTTACCGCGGTCTTTGCGCCCTCAATGATGGCGTTGCCGACATACATGCCCATCGATCCACCCATGAAGGAGAAATCCTGAGCAACGGTCACAACATGCGTGCGGCCCATGTCGCCTTCGGCGACGAGCATCGCCTCTTTTTCGCCGGTTTTCTTTTGGGCGGCCTTCATACGATCCGGATATTTTTTCTGATCGCGGAACTGCAGGGGGTCTGCTTTGGGCTGGGGGACGTCAATCTCGACAAAAATACCCCCATCGTACAAAGAGGTGAACCGATCACGCGGCGTGATCGCCATGTGGTGACCACAGCTTGTGCAGACATTGAGGTTTTCAGCAACTTCACGATGGAACAGCATCGTGCCGCACATATCGCATTTGTGCCACAGATTTTCAGGTGTTTCGCGACGTGAAAAGATCGAGTTGATCCGAGGGCGAACGTAATTGCTGATCCAGTTCATGAGAGCTCCGCTAAAGAAGGGTTCCCATTCACATAGCAAATGGGCGTCAATTTGCAATGCACCACAGTAGGGGAGAGCGTGTGTTTTTTCACCCTATGGCGCGGCGGTGGCGCCCCATAGGGCCGATTTGGGGGCCCAACCGCGAAAGCCTTGCGCGCTTATTTTGCACCAATCGACTTGGCATTCGAGCACATCGGCGATGACATTTCTTTCAAATGTCGCTTTGGCTGGCATATTGGGGCCGGCGCGCATGCGGATGTCTGTGGCTGCGATCACTTGGACGGTGCGGCGGCCTGTGATTTGGCTTTGGTGGACCCAGCCTCCAAACCCTTCGGCGTCTTGGATCAGGCGCCATTGCCCAAACTCTTTGGTCAAAAAGAGCGGCATGCCTTTGCGTAGAAATTCCCAATCGATCATATAGTCTGAGCCGGGTCCGCGGCGCACGCGCATTTTATCAAACTTTTGGCTCACAAACCGAGGAATATCGTGGCCCGTCGAGCGCCCGACACTCTGAGCATAGGCAGGCAAGCCGATTGTCATCATGAGCAAAATAAAAAGAGCGCGTCTGATCATGGGGCCTGTCTAAAAATGTGGTTGACCTCTCTTGCCAGTAATGGCGCTTTGCGACAAGCTTTTCCACAACAGATCCAATCAAAAGGCTATTTGATGTCACACGCGCCCAAAGTCATAGTGACCCGCAAACTCCCCCCCAAGATCGAAGAGCGGTTGTCTGAGCTGTTTGATGTCGAGCTTAATGCTTCGGACACCCCGTTTACGCCGGCCCAGCTGCGCGATGCGATGCAACGGGCCGATGTTCTGGTTCCCACAATCACAGATAAAATTGATAGCGCCCTTTTGGGCGGGGCCGGTCCGCAGCTCAAGCTGATTGCCAATTTTGGGGCAGGTGTGGATAACATTGACGTTGAAACGGCCCGCACGCGCGGAATTGTTGTGACGAACACGCCGGATGTTTTAACCGATGACACGGCTGATATGACGATGGCGTTGATCATGGCCGTCGCCCGCCGCATTCCCCAAGGGTTGGACCGTGTGCGCAGCGGCACATGGGGCGGCTGGTCGCCAATGCAGATGTTGGGCGGCCGGATTACAGGCAAGCGGATCGGCATTATCGGAATGGGGCGCATTGGCCGCGCGGTCGCACTGCGCGCTCGGGCCTTTGGTATGGAGATTTCCTATCACAATCGCCGCCGTCTGGATCCACGCATCGAAGAGCAATACGGCGCGCGGTATGACGAGAGTTTGGATCAAATGATCGCGCGCGTGGATATCCTGACCTTGCATTGCCCTGCGACCCCATCGTCCTTTCATATCATGAATGCGCGGCGGATCGAATTGATGAAGCCCAACGCCGTGTTGATCAATACATCGCGCGGCGAAGTGGTGGATGAAAATGCATTGGCTCGCGCCTTGCGCCAAAATAAAATCGCAGGCGTCGGTCTAGATGTGTTTGAACATGGCACGCAGATCAATCCCTATTTGCTCGAACAGCCCAATGCGGTGCTCTTGCCACATATGGGATCAGCGACCCAAGAGGGACGCCTAGAAATGGGCGAGAAAATATTGATCAATATCAAGACCTTTGCCGATGGGCACCGGCCACCCGATCAAGTCTTTGCCTCTGATCTATAAGGCCTAAACGACCTGCGATATTAATCGACAAACGCCTTTTCAATAACGTAATGGGCCGGTTTGCTATTGGCGCCTTCCTCAAGGTCATGGCTTTCGCACAGCGCCTTAATATCGGCGAGCATGGCGGCACTGCCGCAAATCATCACGCGATCGGTGGCGCTGTTCCAGCGTTGCACGCCAAGATCCTCGAAAAGCTTGCCTGAGTTGATCAAATCGGTTAGCCGCCCCTTTTGATGATACGCATCGCGGGTCGTTGTCGCGTAATGGCGCAACCGAGGGCCGGCAAATTCCCCCACAAGTGGGTCATTTTGCGCCTGATCCATAAGCTCAAACCCATAGGCGAGCTCGGCTTCTTCGCGGCAGGTGTGACAGAGGATCACGTCGTCGAATTTCTCATATGTGTCCGGATCACGAATGAGCGAGGCAAAGGGCGCAATCCCCGTGCCCGTGGACATCATCCAGAGCCGCTTGGCCGGCAAAAGCGCATCATTGACCAATGTGCCAGTAGGCTTTTTGCGCATTAATATCGGATCACCGACTTGGATTTTTTGCAAATGTTGAGTCAGCGGGCCGTCGGGCACTTTGATCGAATAAAACTCGAGGGTTTCGTCCCATGCGGGGCTGGCCACAGAATAGGCGCGAAACACGGGGCGCTCGGCATTGGGCAGGCCAATCATCACAAATTCGCCCGAGCGGAACCGAAAACTTGCCGGCCGCGTCACACGAAATCGAAACAGGCGGTCGGTGTAATGCTGTACTTCGGTGATCGTTTCTTCGAATGTATTCGCAGGGGCCGCGAAGCGCACGGCCTCGCCTGTTGTGTCGCGCTGTGTGGGTGTGTTCATTGTCGCCTTCCAAAAATATCGCGGCAGTTCTTTGACATTGCGATGCCGCGCCTAGGTGTGCTGGTTGAGAATTGCTCGACCTGTTGCCCCTAGAATGCCCGTATATCTCAGGTCACGCAATGCCGCGGCGCAAGAAAAACACTGCGCATGCGTATTCGAGATGGATCAATGGCGTGCGGCATTGGTGAATTCACGCATCAAATGCGCAATATGTGCCGCTGGCCGCATCTCAGCGGGGGTATGGGGGCAATTGCGGCGCGCCTTGCACGCCAATGTCATACAGTGGCCAAGGTCGTGGGAACGGAGCGCATCGCGGCAGGCGGCGACATCATACGCATGCGGACCAAGGGCGCTGACGGGACAGCTGTATAGGCACGGTGTATCGACGCATGTGTGGCACGGCGAGGCGCTGGGCCCGGGCCGTGGGTCAAACCCATCGCCAATCAGCGCGCCGCGAAAGGAAATCATCAATCCAAAGCTATCATGCACCAACATCCCAATGGGCGAGGTGAAACATGATCCACTGCGCAACGCCCACTCATAAAAAGGGACATAGCCCCCATTGGGGTCACGCTCAAACGGGAAGGTGGCGCGCTGGGCATGGGTCTGTGCAATGTCGGTCAACGCAGCACGGGAATATTGATCCAGCGAGGGGGCAGATGGGCTATGGCGCACCACATGGTACCAAAGGTCAGCGGATGGGGAGAGTAATAGAGCCTGCGGCCCGCCATATATTTCGGCTTCGTGCGGGGTGAGGGGGCATACTGCGGTTGGGGTAAACCCAGCCTCAGCCAATGCCGCCGCCACAGACATGATTAAAGATCTGCTCGAATGAGCGATCCCGCACCATGATCTGTGAATAGCTCGAGCAAACAGGCGTTTTCCATCCGTCCGTCCAAAATCACAGCGGCGCGCACGCCCGCTTCGATGGCTTGGAGGGCGGTTTCGGTTTTGGGCACCATACCGCCGGCGATTGAGCCATCTGCGATCATCTCTTTGATCTGTGCGGCGCGCAGTTCGGTCATGACTTTGCCATCGCTGTTTTTGACCCCAGCGACATCTGTTAGCAGCAATAGGCGATCGGCCTTGATGGCCCGCGCAATGGCGCCGGCCGCGGTGTCGCCGTTGATGTTATAGGTCTCGCCGTTGCGCCCTGCGCCCAATGGGGCAATGACGGGGATCATTTCGGCGTCGAGTAATGTATAGATCACTTTGGGGTCGATGTCATTTGGCTCGCCTACAAGGCCCAGCTCGGGATTGGCGGGATCGCATGTGATAAGCTGCGAATCCTTGCCTGAAATCCCAACGGCCCGCCCGCCTTGATCATTGATCGCTTGGACCAAGCGGCGATTGACGTTCCCTGACAAAACCATCTCAACGACATTCATGGTCGCGGCGTCGGTGACGCGCTTGCCGTTGATGAATTCTGATGTGATCCCCAATTTGTCGAGCATCGCGTTGATCATAGGGCCGCCGCCATGCACGACAATCGGGTTGACGCCCACTTGCCGCATTAAGACGATGTCGCGCGCAAAACTTGCCATGGCCTCATCACTGCCCATGGCATGCCCGCCGAGTTTGATCACGACATTGGCGCCGGCATAGCGTTTGAAATGCGGAACCGCCTCGGCCAGAGTGCGGGCGGTGGTGATGGGATCATTTTGCATTTGGCGTATCTTCATGGTGCGGTTGTCTTAGCTCTCGAGGAGGCCGGCGATTGTGGCGCGCAGATGTGCAATTCCGTCACCTTTTTCCGACGACGTCAAGAGCATTGTCGGAAAGGCGGCCGGATGTTTGGCCAACTCTTTGGAAACGCCCTCTAGGAGTTTTGGATATTCGGCGGCCTTAATCTTATCAGCTTTGGTTAGGACAACTTGAAAGGTGACGGCGGATTGGTCCAGCAATGTCATGATTTCATGGTCAACGGATTTGACCCCATGGCGCGCATCAACGAGCACAAAGACACGGCGCAAATTGACACGGCCCGCAAGATATTTATTGAGTAGTTTTTGCCATTTGGCCACGATCGCCACGGGCGCGTTGGCATAGCCATAGCCGGGTAAATCGACGACATAAAGGTCCTCGGCTGCGGTGAAAAAGTTAATTTCCTGCGTGCGTCCGGGTGTGTTTGAGGCGCGTGCCAGAGCTTTGCGCCCAGTGACCGCGTTGATCAAGCTCGATTTACCAACGTTTGAACGCCCTGCGAAACAAATCTCCAGCCGGTCGGCTGGGGGTAGGCCGCTCATTGCCACCACACCTTTGAGGAAATCCACTTCGCCAGCAAAGAGCACACGGCCCCGCTCTAGCGAGGCCGCGTCTGGCGTGTCTTCTAATGTGAATGAAAACGCCATTTTACTCTATTTCTTTGGTTGCTTGTTTTTGCCCAAAATGTTGCCAAATAAATCTGGCCGCGACCCTTGAGACGCCATGATCGCGTATTGCTGCATGAAGGTGATCGTGTTGTTGGCGATCCAGTACAGCACGAGACCAGAGGCAAACGAGCCAAGCATGAACATAAAGACCCACGGCATCCATGCGAAGATCATCGCTTGGGTCGGGTCTGTGGGGGTTGGGTTTAGCTTTTGCTGAAGCCACATGGAAATGCCAAGCAAGATCGGCAAAATGCCCAATGAGACAAAGGCCAAGAGCGAGTCTGGGCTTGGCGGTGCATAGCTGAGCAGGCCAAAGAGGTTCAAGATCGACGATGGATCGGGCGCAGAAAGGTCCGTGATCCAACCCAACCACGGGGCGTGGCGCAGCTCGAGCGTGACAAAGATCACTTTGTAGAGCGAAAAGAAAATTGGAATTTGAACCAGAATTGGCAGACAGCCCGCCGCAGGATTGACGTTCTCACGTTTGTAGAGCGCCATCATTTCCTGTTGCATTTTTTGCTGGTCGCCTTTGGTTTTCTCGCGCAGCTCTTCCATTTGCGGCTGAAGATTTTTCATCTTGGCCATCGAGACATAGGATTTATACGCCAATGGCAGTAAGATCGCCTTGATTGCGAGTGTGAGCAAAATGATCGACCAACCCATGTTTCCAATCAAGCCATTGAAGAAATGCAGCGCTTTGAAAATAGGTTTGGTGAGGAAAAAGAACCATCCCCAATCGATGCTATCGACAAACCCTTGGATGCCGTCATTCTCGTAGTCGCGGATGGCTTCCCATTCTTTGGCGCCCGCAAAAAGACCCGAGGTCATCGTCGCGGTTTGCCCTGCGGCAACGCTCATGCGGGGCATGACAGTCTCGACTTGATATAGATCACGGGCAGGGTCGTATTTGGAAACGGCTTTGTGTGCTTGGCCTGGGGCAGGGATCAGCGTCGTCATCCAATAGTGGTCGGTAAAGCCGATCCATCCATTGCTTTCGACTTGGCTGGTTTCGGCCTGCGCCCGCTCTTTCGCGTTAAAGTCATAATCGACCATATTGTCGTAATCTGTTTCCGTCAGATTGCCGTCGGCCATTTGGACCATACCTTCGTGCAGAACGAAAAAGTTTTTCAGATCCTGCGGCTCGCCGTGGCGTGCCAAAATACCGTATGGGGCCAGTTCGATCGTGCCGTTTGTCGTGTTCAGCACGCTTTGGGTGATGGTGAACATGTAATTTTCATCGACGGATACGTCGCGCAAAAAGGTCAGACCTTTGCCGTTGTCCCAGCTTAGCTGAACCGGCGATTGTGGCGTCAGTTCGATGCCTTTGCTCAGCGTCCAAATTGTGTTTGGGCTTGGCACGTCTTGAGCGCCCACACCAGCAACGGGCACCCAGCCATAGACTGCGTAATATCCGCCATCGGCGCCATAGGGTGAGAGAAGTTGCACAATGTCAGCACCCTCATCGAGGGTCGTGGTATAATCTGATAAAAACAGCTCATTCACGCGGCCGCCTTGAAGTGAGATATGTCCACTCAGACGATCCGTTGCGATTGCAACGGTGCCAGCTGTGTTTTCGACGATGTCGACCGCAGCTTGTGTCGTGTCTTGCGCAGTGGCCGCGACGGTTGGTGCAAGAGTATCCGTCTGGGATGGTGCGGCCTGCGTGCCATCAATGGGTTGAGGCGCAGGCGGCGGAAAAAGAGCATACCAAATGATGATCACCAAAAGGGAGAGCACTGATGCAAGAATGAGGTTTCTATTCTGTTGATCCATATCGCGCCACGTTTCTTAATTCATATGTGATGCGGGTTCACCATCTGTGCGCCAAAAGGTCAAGTCGTTTTAAAGGTTTCCTCTCGTCTAAGCGCAAAGATTCGAGCGCTCGCGCTGTTCTAGCCACGTGATCAGTGATTTTTTATCCATGGGCTTGGCGATGAAATAGCCTTGGCCATATAGAATGCCGCGTTCTGCGAGGGCTGCCATTTCTTCGGCGGTTTCGATCCCTTCGGCCAAAAGATCGAGGTTAAGCCGGTTGGCAATTGTGCAAAATGTGTCCATCATCTTGGCTTGTTCTATTTCGCTGTTGATATTGTGCACAAAGCTGCGATCAATTTTTAAACGTGAAATGGCAAAGTTGCGAATGGACGTGATCGACGAATAGCCAGTGCCAAAATCATCCAGATCGATTTTGCACCCCATTTGGGACAAGGCCTCTAGGTTATGCTCGAGTTGTTTGTTTGCGCCTTGCGCGATAACAGTCTCTAAAACTTCGATGCTCAACCGATCCGGAGAGAGCTTGAAGCGATCCAAGTCCCACGCGATTTTATCGACAAAGAATTGCGAGGAGAGCTCGGTTCCCGACGCGTTGATGCTCACGGTTGGAACATGCAGGCCAATCCGGTCGAGGTCTCGGATGGTCATGAGAGCATGGGTTGTCATGAGTTGGCTCAACCGCTCCATTTGACGGGCGCGGTGCAGCTGCGGGATGAAATCCGCAGGTGACACAATCCCGCGTTTTGGGTGAATCCATCGGGCCAGAGTTTCCAGACCTGTGACCGTTCCCGTCGCCAGTTCAATTTGTGGTTGGTAATAGCTGGTGATTTCCCCGAGTTCGAGCCCGCGCACGGCGTCCTCGAGTAGAGATTTTTTGCGCGTGTCTTGGATCATAAGGTTTTGCGAGAAGACTTTGATTGATCCCCGCCCCGCGCGTTTCGCATCCAAAAGGGCCAGCTCGGACGCTCGGATCAGATGCGTGATATTGCGGGGCACAACATGCGCAAGAACAGCGATGCCAATGCAGGAATGGATCCACTCTAAACTCTCTTCCATTTTGAGGGGTTGTTCGATCACTGTTTGAATTCGAGTGGCAATTTTTAAGACATTGCTTAGATCCATAGCCTTGCTTTGGCACATGTAGAGGCCGACACGATTTTCGCCAATCCGGCGGATGAGATCGCTGTTGCGGAATTCTTGTTCGAGCGTGTCGATGATATCCTCGAACATACTATCGACGGCGTTGGCGCCATGGCGGTCAACTAAGGCTTCGATTTCGTCGATTTCAACTGAAAATAAGGCCTGCCCCTCTGGAATGCCGCGATTGCGCGCTTCGGATGCAGCGATGTGTTTTACAAAATCCTGATGGCGGATGATCGTCGCGCGGTCTTGGTCAAGTTTTGGGAATTCTCTGGCCGCTGGGATAAGCGCAAGCATTAAGAGCATGGGGAGGACAAAGGCCGTCACGCTTAGGCCGACATCCCCCAATTGCCAATATGTCCCGAAAATAGCAGCGGGCACAAATACTAGCATTTGCGGCCCAATGAGGAGATGATTGAGCCACGAAAACCGAAAGGACCGTGCATTGAGAAAACGTCGCATAGCGTCACCTGATCTAACTGTGTTTAGATCACGGTAGCGCGCAGGAGCTTTATTGGGCTTTAACGTAAATCAGGAATATCGTTAGATTTTGAAAGACCTTGCGCATCTTTGGGGCGCTCGCGGGGCAAGTCTTTAAAATTGAAAATACTTTGATCTAACAAATGCGAAGGCCGCGTGTTCATTAACGCTCGGAACATCTTTTGACGGCGGCCGGGGCTGTTGGCTTCCCACCCATCAAGGATCTGTTTCACTTGCTGGCGTTGCAGCCCGTCTTGGGATCCACACAGGTCGCAGGGGATAATTGGATACTCAAGCGCGCGCGCGAATTTCTCGCAATCCTCTTCGGCCACAAAGGCAAGAGGGCGATAGACAAACAGATCGCCCTCTTCGTTGATCAACTTCGGCGGCATGGTGGCCAAGCGCGCGCCGTGAAACAGGTTCATGAAAAACGTTTCAAGGATGTCATCACGGTGATGGCCCAAAACGATTGCGCTACAGCCTTCTTCGCGGGCAACACGGTACAAATGCCCTCGCCGTAGCCGTGAGCATAACGAGCAAAAGGTGCGCCCTTGAGGGATTTTATCGGTGACGATGGAATAGGTGTCTTGATATTCAATGCGGTGCGGAACGCCCATATCCTCAAGGAATTTTGGCAACACGGTGGATGGAAACCCAGGCTGCCCTTGATCCAAGTTGCAGGCCAACAGCTCAACTGGCAACAGCCCGCGCCATTGTAATTCATAGAGCACGGCCAATAACGTATAGCTATCTTTGCCGCCAGAGAGGCAGACCAACCACTTGGCGCCCTCTTCGATCATTCCGTATTCCGCGATGGCATCACGCACATTGCGCACGATCCGCTTGCGCAGTTTTTTGAACTCGGTCGTGCTTGGCGCCTGTTGAAAGAGCGCGTGGATATCATTGAGATCATCAAGCATAACTAGTCCTTTTTACAACATGGTTTTGGTGGCACAGGATCATATCCAGAGCGCCCCCAAGGATGGCAAACGGCCAATCGTTTGAGGATCAGCCACGAGCCTTTGACGCCGCCATGTGTCTGTAGCGCCTCTAGGGCGTATTGGCTACAGGTCGGTTGAAATCGACAGTTCTGCCCCACGATGGGGGAGAATGCGACGCGATAGGCGCGCACGGGCAAAGAGAGGACAAAGGCCAACGGGCTCATGTCGATGCTGCCTGTTGCGGTGTGTGAAAGTGGCGCAGCGCATAGCTGAGGTCACGGCGCAGTGTCTCATAGGGCAAGCTGCCGGTTTTGTCAGCCCGTCCGATCAGGACATAGTCCCACCCCGCCTGTCCGTGCATCGCGACGATCTCGCGGGCCACAGCGCGCAGCCGCCGTTTGGCACGATTGCGCGCCACAGCATTGCCGACCTTTTTGGAGCAGGTATATCCCACGCGCACGGCGGGCTGATCATCGTGGCGCTGACGCGCTTGCACCATCATTGACGACGTTCCTTTGCGCAGCGCACGGGCGCAGGCCAGAAATTCAGAACGTTTGCGCAAAGTTTCCACAGTCGGCCCCGTCGTTAGATCATCCATGCTGATGCGAATTGCCATTCATGTGCCTTGATCAAAAGGGCATGTCAAAACGGCCTGTCTAAACAGCAAAAGCACACTGCGCAAATCTAGGCGAGTGTGCTTTTGAAATCAAATATTCGTTCACTGCACATCGCGCAGTGGTTCGATATTATGCGCTCAGAGACTTGCGACCACGTGCACGACGTGAGTTCAAGATCTTGCGACCCGCTTTTGTTGCCATGCGTGCACGAAAGCCGTGACGACGCTTACGAACAAGGTTTGAAGGTTGATATGTGCGTTTCATCGCGCCAACTCCTAGGTGAGCATCGAATCTAATCCGATGCGAAATTCATTCAGAGCTGCCCTGATAGGCGAGCCTTTGGCACAAGTCAAACCATCAGTGTGTTTTTTTGCTCATTGCGTTCAAAAAATTATGACACTGGGCACCAAAGGAAGTGGAATTGATCTAAGCGTTTGGTTGTCGGTGACCACTACATTTGTCCTGCCATTTAAGTTTTTAAACTGCGGGGAAGCTGCCATTCGCTGCGGGTGCGAACCCACCTTGGGCTCGGCGCGGACCGGACATTCCGCCACCTCCCGGCCGCCCATGTCGCACCGCTACCCGCATCGACAAACTTTCAGGCATGCGGAAGTTCGCTGTTGTGGCGCAATCACGTTGCCTTGGGAACGGAAGAGGGCATAGCAGCAGACGCTTTAGAGCTGTGCTTTCCTCGCAAGGCATGTGCAGAGTGCAACAATCTCTAAAAACTGGATCGATGGCGTCACGTAGTACTCGCAATTTTCACAGGACTGTCTAAGGTAGCCTGCAACAGGGAGACGAAACTGGTGGCCAACGCAAAGCAACTCATTGGACTCTTGAAGAGTCACGTTGAGGGGAACGAAGAACGATTCTTCGATCTCGCGCTTCAGCTTGCGTCGGCAGAGGAACAAAAGGGTCATACTCGTTTAGCTGAACAGCTTCGTCAGTGGGTTGAAGCGGGGCAGACACCTAAGTCGCAGACGCCAACCCCAACATTGATCGCCAAGCCACGGGGCGAGTTGGCATCGATCATTGGGACTGCCTATCCAGAGACCAGGCTGAATGATCTCATCCTACCAGAAGCGGTGTCGTCGGAGCTTGAGCAACTCATCGTCGAGTTCCGCAAACGCGACATCCTGGAGAAACATGGTCTGACACCACGGCAACGTGTATTGTTGGCTGGCCCACCAGGCACCGGAAAGACGATGAGCGCATCCGCATAATGGGTGAATTGAAGCTTCCGCTCTATTCCGTGCTGTTGCACGGGCTGATTTCAAAGTTCATGGGGGAGACGGCCTCCAAACTGAATGCGATATTCGACGCCGTCAGGACCCAACGCGGTGACTACCTGTTCGATGAGATCGATGCCCTTGCCGCCACCAGAGATAGCGACAATGATGTTGGCGAAGCGCGGCGAACTATCTAATGTCGGAAAAGTCCGCACTGTGTGAATTCACCGTTCACAGATTTTGCATTGGCAGCGAAAGTCCGGTCTGGCGGGCCGCACCGCAGCATCTAACACTCCCGCTCAAGGTCGGCTTTGGGCCGAAGGTAAATGTGAGAGACTTAACACTTCCCATTGGCTTCTAGCACGTATTGGCGACAAGTACTTCTATAGATGAGATCTACGTCCTTTGCGCCAATATTGGTGCAAGGCTCTAACGGTTAATGAAATTTATAGTATTTTTGATTTGATATTCCCCCTCTTTCACTCAGCATGGCGGGGCGTGCCGGCACTGCCCGTGAGACTGAGCGGCAATGTCAAATCAATATGTCCAGCGCTCTATTGCGATTTTGCAATTGCGTTTATAGTGGCAAAAGCAGATGCTTGGGCAATTGGGTAACGAGGCAAAATTGATGTTGCGGTCTTTGTCGGGACGGTTCGTAATGCTCACCACCGTCGTGGTGATCATGGCCGAGGTGTTGATCCTTGTGCCGTCTGTGGCTCAATTTAGAATCGAGTACCTCAATGCCCGTCTTGAGAGGGCGCAGATTGCCTCGCTTGCTCTTTTGGCGACG
The DNA here is from genome assembly GCA_039767595.1 of Paracoccaceae bacterium. Lineage (GTDB taxonomy): Bacteria > Pseudomonadota > Alphaproteobacteria > Rhodobacterales > Rhodobacteraceae > JBDNBY01. The sequence continues at coordinate 28,273 of JBDNBY010000005.1, forward strand.
GATCGCATTGGGCCGCGTGTGGCCGAAGAGCTGTTGCGCAATGCCGAAGTGTATAATGTCGTTTTGCGCCGCGATGTCTCAAGAGAATTGATTCTATCCTCGCCCCTGCCAGGTATGATCAGCGCCTCTTATGATTTGCGAGACGTGGGGCGCGCCGGGGCGCTATGGGATGCGATGGTGCAGCTGTTTGATCCCTCAGATACGGTGATCCGCATCATCGGCGCCCCTGTCCAACAGGCGGGTCTGGAAATTGAGATCACGTTGGATGCCAAACCACTGAATGCCGCGATGTGGGCCTATCTGTGGGATACGTCCAAAGTCATCACGGTTGTCGCGATGATCTTGTTGTTGATCACTCTCTTTTTTGCCCGCTTGCTCGTGCTGGCCCCGATCAAACGCCTGATTGCATCGATGCAGGCCTATGCGGCCAAGCCCAAGGATGCCCGTCAAATGATCACGCCGCAATCTTCTGTGTCCGAGGTCAAAGATGCCGAGATAGCCCTGCGCGCGATGCAAGAGGATCTCTCGGGGGCGATGCGCCAACAAGAGCGTTTGGTGGCGCTGGGCACATCGGTGGCCAAGATCAGCCATGACTTGCGCAATATCCTCACGACGGCGCAATTGCTCACCGATGCGCTGGATATGTCCGAAGATCCGACCGTCAAACGCCTCTCGCCTAAATTGGTGAGCGCCGTGTCGCGTGCGGTGGGCCTTACCGAGGCGACCCTTGCCTATGGCCGCGCCCAAGAGGCGGCCCCCGTGCTCAAACCGTGTGATATGACCGCGCTGGTCCGAGATGTGATTGAGGCGGAAAAACTCTCTGCGCCGCAGGTGTCCTTTGACGTGATCGCCCCAGGCCGCGCAATCGCTAGCGTGGACGCCGATCAAACCTATCGCGCGGTGTCGAATTTACTGCGCAACGCGGCCCAAGCGATGCAGACCGATCCAGATCGGCGCACGGTGACCATCGAGATCGCTGCGGATCCTTCCACAGTGACTGTCGATATAACAGACCAAGGGGGCGGTTTGCCCGCCGCCGCCCAAGAACACCTGTTTGAGCCGTTTAAATCGCGCGCCCGTCAAGGGGGCACAGGTCTGGGCCTGTCGATTGCCCACGAATTGATCACGTTGCAAGGGGGGCAGCTGATCCTCGTGTCGTCAAACCCGCACGGGACGCAGTTTCGCATCACCTTACCAAGCGCATCAGTGAATTGAAAAAAGTTCAAAAAACCGCTTGCGTTTGCCCGACCCCGCTTATAGTACACCCCTCACGGACCGATAGCTCAGCTGGATAGAGTACTTGACTACGAATCAAGGGGTCGGGGGTTCGAATCCTCCTCGGTCCGCCACTAAA
>JBDNBY010000006.1:0-17531 GCA_039767595.1 Paracoccaceae bacterium
CGATGGCTGGAATGTGCCCAAAGGGCAGATCGCCTCTGTGCCCGACACATTAGAGCAAGATTACCACGCGATGGTCGTGGCCTTGCGCGATTATCTTGGCAAATCTGGGTTTTCCAAGGTCCTCTTGGGGCTGTCGGGGGGCGTGGATTCGGCGATTGTTGCTGTGATCGCCGCCGATGCGATTGGCGCGCAAAATGTGCGCTGTGTCATGTTGCCCAGTGAGTACACCTCAGCCGAGTCCCTTGCCGATGCACAGGGCCTGATCGATACGCTCGGCGCGCCCTATCAAGTGGTGCCCATAAAACAGGGGCGCGATGCGATTTCCGCCACGTTGGCGCCGATCTTCGAAGGGCGTGACCCTGATCTGACCGAAGAGAATATTCAATCCCGTCTGCGCGGACTGTTACTGATGGCGATGTCGAATAAATTCGGTGAAATGCTACTGACCACGGGCAATAAATCCGAGGTCGCCGTCGGCTATGCCACAATTTATGGCGATATGGCGGGCGGGTATAACCCGATCAAAGATCTCTATAAAACACGAGTGTTTGAGATATGCCGTTGGCGCAATCGCCATCACCGCGCGTGGATGATGGGCCCGTCTGGTGCAGTGATCCCGCAAAATATCATTGATAAACCCCCCTCTGCCGAGCTGCGCCCCGATCAAAAAGATAGCGATAGCTTGCCTGATTATGACGTGCTGGATGGCATTTTAACGGGGCTTGTGGATGAGGAAGCCTCGGTCGATGAGCTCGTGGCCCAAGGCTACGGGCGCGCGGATGTGATGCGTGTGCAGCACCTGCTCTATATCAGCGAGTATAAACGCTTCCAATCGGCCCCAGGGGCGCGGCTGAGTGCGCGGGCCTTTTGGCTCGATCGGCGCTATCCGATTGTGAATAAATGGCGGGATACGTAACCCCGCCATAAGCTTGCGTTACGCGGCCACCCAGCGAAAGCCATCGCCGTCTTTTTCGACCATGCCATATCCGGGGAAGGGCATGTGATAGCCGATCAAAGCAATCTTATCTGTGGCCAGCATATCCAATGTGGCGCGCCGTGTTTGCGCGGCTTGCTCTTTGTCGCGGTCAAACAAGAGGTGCCAATCGGGATTGGCCAATGAATAGATATAGTGATTGGTGAAATCGCCACCAATGAGCACTTGTTGCCCGCCGCTCTCAATCCTATAGGACATATGCCCAGGCGAATGGCCAAAGGTCTCGACCGCCGTCACCCCAGAGGCCACGCTATCGCCGCCCTCAAGAAAGGCGAACTTATCAGCATCAGAGATCGGCCGCACAAAGGTTTCAAACGCTTCGTCGCCCGACATATCCCATTCATCAAACTCATAGGCGCCGGCAAAATATTCGGCATTGGCAAAGGTCTCGGCGCCGTCTGACATCAACCCCGAAATATGATCGCCGTGCATATGCGTGAGGACGATCTTGGTGATCTCATCTGGGCTATGGCCGGCATGCGCAAGGCTATCGCGCATGGCATCGGCGCTCGTGCCGGTGTCAAAGAGGATCTTCTCGCCGCCCATTTCAATGAGGGTTGGGGTAAAGAAAAACTCCATCCCCGCCGGATCAAGGCCGGCATCTGCAGCGGCGGCATTGAATGTCTCTTCTGAGACATTGATCCCAAAAATATTGTGCGGGTTTGACACTGTGCGGGTCGAGGCCAACAGCGTCGTGATTTTCATATCGCCCATCATGCGCGTTTTGAATGTCGCGTCATGGCCGGCGGCGCGCGCCAATTGCGGCAAGCTCAGCGCCGCACTTGATGCGGCGAGACCGGCCAATGCATGGCGGCGTGTTACTGAATGTGGCATTCTATCCTCCCAAATCTGAATATGTGAATATTAGATTATTTTTTCCAAAAAGCCAGAGATCTCGACAATGGCGTTGATCTATGACAAAGACACGCGACATTACGGAGAAAATGCATGACTGTCACACGATTTGCCCCATCCCCCACAGGATATATTCACGTTGGAAATCTGCGCACGGCGCTGATGAACTACTTGATTGCGCGGCAACAAGGTGGGCAGTTTATTTTGCGTATCGATGATACCGATCCTGACCGTTCCAAAGAGGAATATGTCGACGGGATCAAGCAAGATCTTGAATGGCTTGGCCTGACCTGGGACCGCGTAGAGCGTCAATCGCAACGCCTTGATAAATATCATGACGCGGCCCAGCAGCTGCGCGATATGGGCCGGTTTTACGAGGCGTTTGAAACGCCGACGGAATTGGATCTTAAGCGGAAAAAACAACTCAACATGGGCAAGCCGCCTGTTTATGATCGCGCGGCCCTTGCCTTGAGTGATGCGGAAAAAGACGCGCTGCGCACTGAGCGTGGCGCAGGCGTGTGGCGCTTTAAGCTCGATCAGCAACGCACGGAATGGAAAGACTTTATTCTGGGCGACCTATCCATCGACGCCGCCTCGGTTTCGGATCCCGTTCTTATTCGCGCCGATGGTCAATTCCTATATACATTGGCCTCAGTGGTCGATGATTTGGAATTTGGCATCACGGATGTTGTGCGCGGATCGGATCATGTCACGAACACCGCAACACAGATCCAGATCATGCACGCCTTGGGCGGCACGGCCCCGCAGTTTGCCCATCACTCCCTCCTGACTGGCCCACAAGGCGAGGCGCTGTCCAAACGTCTTGGGACACTGGCGCTTCGGGATTTGCGAGAGCAGGGCATTGAGCCGATGGCATTGTTGTCGCATATGGCCCGTCTTGGATCGAACAAGCCGGCGCAGATGTTTACTTCGATTGAGGAATTGGTCGAAGGGTTTGAAATCACCAGCTTTGGCGCCGCCCCGACGAAATTTGATGTCGAGGATCTCGGCCCGCTCACAGCGCGCTATTTGCAAAGCCTGAGCCGCAGTGACGTCGATGCCAGCTTGGCCGCCGCCGATGTCCCTGAAGAAGAGCGCGATGCCATCTGGGCCGCTGTTCGCGAAAACGTCAACACGCGCGCCGATATTGCCACATGGGTCACTATGTTTACAAAGGGCGCGGATCCGGTCATCGACGCAGAGGATCGCGAATTTGTCGCCCAAGCCATGGCGATGCTGCCCGAGGGGCCGTATGACAGCGAGACATGGAAATCATGGACCACCGCCGTCAAAGAGGCCACAGGCCGCAAAGGCAAGGGATTGTTCATGCCGTTGCGCAAGGCCCTCACAGGGATGCAACACGGCCCTGACATGGGGGCGATTTTGCCGCATCTTCAAGTGATCAAAGCCAAGACCCAGCTCTAAGGCATAATTTTTCTGCGCTGATCCATAAACTGATCGGGCCCCGTGCCGTTTCCCTTTTTTGGGGCAGACACGCGGGGGAGGATACAGCCATGCGCTTTACAGAAGATCACATTTGGCTCGAGCAGGACGATGACGATATTGTCATTGGCCTGACCGAGTACGGCATGGGCCTGTTTGGAAAACTGATCTTTATCGATCTACCCGAATCGGGCGATGTCGTCACACGCGACGAGGCGCTCTTTGTTGTCGAAGGCGAAGAGGCGACGACCGAATTCCTCAGCCCAATTGATGCGACGATCATCGATGTAAACCCTGCTGCGGACGGGGGGCTTGAGGCGATTGCAGAGGATCCGATGGATCACGGGTGGCTGCTGCGGCTCGAGGCAGGTGTGGGCGCGCGCCTTGAGGATTTCTTAACTGAGGCCGCCTATTCTAAGCTGATCGTTTAACGCGGTACGTTTAGGTCTGCGCCAAGGCGCGATAGCGTTGGGCAAGCTGTTGCCACAACGTCTCATTTCCGGCAACCAAAAGGATGCCCTTGCGCGTGTGCGCGGAGTATTCCGTGCCATCAATCATCCGTGCCACGCCGCCCCCGCGCCGCGCCGCGAGGGCGCCCGCCAAGTGATCCCATGGTTTGGGATTAACCGAGATGACAAAATCAAAATGGCCCTGCGCCAACATGCGGTATTCGTGGCACGAGCAGTGAAAATTCGAAATGCCACCTGTTTTTGGAAACTCCTCGCCAATAATCGCGCGTTGGGCCGCACTCATCAGGCCGGTGTGATAGACGCCGCGCAGATGCTTGGCCTGCTCTTTGCGCGACGTTTGGCAGATTTTATGCCGATTGGGCCCCATGACAAAGCGCGTGTCTTCGTCGGCGCCAGTGATCACATAATCATCCATGATCGGATCATAAAGTAGGCCAAAGATCGGTTGCCCGAAGCGCGTTGCACTAATGATCACGCCAAACACATTGATCCCATGCGTAAAATTCCATGTGCCATCAATAGGATCGATGACAAAGGCCAGCTCGGCCTCGTTCAATTGATCTAGCAGCGCAGGGGTATCGGCCACCGCCTCTTCGCCAATGATCAGGGCATTGGCAAAGGCTCGTGATAGGCCGCGGGTGATCATCGCCTCAGCATTGCGATCGGCAATGGTCACGAGATCCACGGCCGATGATTTTTGCGAGATATCCGACGCTGCAAGATTGCGATAGCGCGGCAAGATTTCACTGCGCGCGGCGCGGCGCACAATATTGATGACGCTGTGTTGCTGCGCTGGTGTCAGGTTTTGCGCAATAGTCATCGGAACGCTCGAGGTGCTCTGTGCGCTCTGTGCGCTTGGGGCGCTGTGTTGGGTGGCAGACGAAGAGGTCTCAGACATCTCGGGATCCTTTGTGACTACGTGTGCCAGTGCCTACGCGGCTGCGGCGCAAAAATAAAGTGGGCGTGACCAAAAGGGCGGCTATTTGCGCGTTTGGCCAAAGAGCCCCGCCAAGGCCGCCCCAAGAATGCGCTGCATGCTGGGTTGTTCTTCGGCGTCAAATTCCAGTGGGCGGCAGATGGCCTGCGCCCGCAGCCCGATCCGCGCCGTGAGCGCGCCATTGACCGCCCCCTCACCAAAGCGGCGCGACAGTTTGCTGAGTGCACCATGACCGATCACAGTTCCCACTAGGTCATCCGAAATATCCATTAGACCAGCCGCCATTAAATGGGCAAAGATGCCGCGCAATATCTTGAAATCACTTAATAATGCCGATCCCCCGCCATAGGCCTCGTTGAGGCGGCGGATCATGCGCAGATTGATCCACGTCACGGCCAACATGTCGGTGAGCGCGATGGGGACTAGCGCCGTGACCGTCGCCACTTGGCGCGTGGCCTGTTCGATAATGGCGCGGGCAGCGCGGTCTTGGTGGCGCAGGATCGTCGTTTCAAAGGGGCGGGTCACGTCGTCTTGATCCAAGGCCTCTTGCGTGGCGGCGTCAAACGCGGCGATCTGCGCGGCGCGTTGTGGATCACGGCGCAACGGGCGCAGCGCGGGGGCCAAAATCATGCGGGCCTCTTTGGCCGATGTGGCCTGAGCCAGCTGCGCTTTGATCGCCTGAGTGCGCGCAAGGCGGCGCAGGGCCCCAATTTCACGCAAGATCGCCAGAAGCGCCATCACCGCAAAGAGGATCAAAAAGGCAGTGACCACAGTGCCAACCACTGGCGCACGCTCTAGCCAATAGCGGGCAAACCGCTCGGCCAGAAGAACTGCCCAAAGCGACAGCCCCATGCCAACGAGGGGCAGCGCCCAGCGCAGGCGGCGGCGAGGAACAGTGGGGGCTGGCGATACAGGCGCGGCATCCTCATCGGGTGGCGGCGCAGCGGCGGCCACATCATGGAATGCGTCATCCTCAATCGTGACGGGGGTCTTTGGGGCGGGGCTCATAGCTTATCCCCGATCAAAAATTCAATCGCTTTATCTAGGCGCATATGCGGCAATCCTTGATGCGGCCCAAGGTCAAGCGGGGCGGGGGCAAAGGCCTGCGGCTCTAAAGACAGCTCTTGCCACGCGGCGCCGCCCAAACGGGCCTCGCGTAATATGGGCGCGGGCTCTGGGGGCAGGTGGCCGGGGTAGAAGGCAATGCTTTTGCCATCACTGAGCCGGCGGCCGCGGATCATCGGCAAATCGCGCCCGTTGTGCGTGCGGGTCTCTTCTGTGGTGGCGCGCAAGGCGGCGATGGCCAACGAGGACAGCTGCGCCCCTTTGAATTGCACTTGCGCGGCCGCGTCACGGGTCAGAGCCGCGCCTAGACGCTCGAGATCGGCGTGCTGACTGTGATGCAGGTGATCGGCCTTAGTGACGGCAAAGAGCAGCTTATCCACACGTTTGGTGCCCATAAGCGCATCGAGCCAAGAGGCCCGCCCCATGCGAAAGGCCGGCAAGATCCGCTCCATCAATTGGCCCAGCTCGCCCAAGGCCATCGGCCCCTTGGACACGGCGCCAAGCAGGTCCATCAGCACAATCTGCCGATCCAATTTGGCAAAATGATCACGGAAAAATGGCCGGATGACCTTGGCCTTATACGCGTCAAAGCGCCGCGCGCTTTCGCGCAGCAGGGCCTTGGGCGCGTCAGGCGGCAGTGGAACAAAGGTCAGCGCAGGGGATCCCTCCAACTCACCTGGTAATAAAAAGCGGCCCGGCCCGACATCGCTATGCCCTGCGGCCAGTGCCGCGTGCAGATAGGTCGTGTAATGCTGCGCAAGGGCGATCAACTCGGCCTCGCCGGCCTGCGATGGCAGCGTCTCAAGCGTGGCGGCAAAGGCTTTGCCCTCGGCACGTTGGCGTGCGGCGGCCAGAGTGCGCTGGCTCCATGTCTCAAAACTCTCGTCCATAAGGGCCAGATCCAACAGCCATTCGCCCGGATAATCGATGATATCCAAATGCACGATCCGCGGCCCCCTCATGGCGCCGATGATCCCCAAGGGGCGCAGCCGCACTGATAGGCGCAATTGCGAGATCATCTTAGTGCTTTGGGGCCATGTGGGATCTGGGCCCAGCAGTTGATCGCGGTGGCGCTCATACTCAAAACGGGGCACTGTGTCATCGGGCTGCGGCTGTAGGATCACGCTTTCGATCCGCTCTTGGCTATGCGCCATGAGATGGGGCAGGCGATCGCGGGCCAAAAGATTGGACACCAGTGACGTGATAAACACCGTTTTGCCAGCCCGCGCCAGCCCCGTCACCCCAAGGCGCAGCCGCGTTTCAAACACCAAAGAGCGCGCGGCATCTGCCTTGCGACTGGCCGAGGTCAGCGCGGCTTGGGGGAGCTGTGTCAAATTCATGGGGTGCCTTTGGATGATGTTACCTCTTTAATCTAGCGATCCGCGGATCAGATCGCTAGGGGGAGACTTTTCAATTTTGTGGATATCGCGTAAGAGCGGTCGCGCATGACGGCCTCCATTATGGGCCAAATGAAGGAATGACGATGCCGCGCTATGCTTTGAAAATTGAATATGATGGCCGTCCCTTTAGCGGATGGCAGCGCCAGACTGGTCACCCTTCTGTGCAACAAGCGATCGAAGAGGCGCTGGCGCAGCTCGAGCCGCGCGACCACCGCATTGCCGCCGCGGGGCGCACAGATGCGGGCGTGCATGCCACGGCGCAAGTGGCCCATTGCGATATGGATAAGCCATGGGATCCCTTTCGTCTACGCGAGGCGCTCAATTTCCATCTCAAGCCTGCGCCAGTGGCAATTGTCGATGCGGCGGCGGTCGAGGATACTTGGCACGCGCGGTTTTCGGCGATTGAGCGGCAGTATCTGTTTCGTATGACAACCCGCCGCGCGCCGCCCACACATTTGGCAGGGCAAGTGTGGCAGGTCAAACATGACCTTGATGTCGATGCGATGCATGCGGCGGCACAGCGGCTCATTGGCCTGCATGATTTCACGACGTTTCGATCGGTGATGTGCCAATCCAAAAGCCCCGTTAAAACGTTGGATGCCTTTGAGGTGACCCGCGTGGATGGGGTGTTTGGGCCCGAGATTCATTTCCGCCTGCGCGCACGGTCGTTTTTGCATAACCAAGTGCGCAGCTTTGTTGGCACGCTTGAGCGCGTGGGCGCAGGGGCGTGGGATGCAGATGATGTGACCGCGGCGCTTGAGGCGTGCGATCGGGCAGCCTGCGGGCCAGTGTGCCCGCCGCAAGGCCTCTATCTGTGCGGGGTACGTTATGAGGGCGGGGATCCCTTTGGGCAATAAAGCTTGACCTTTGGGGCATTATCGCTCATGTCAGCGCCATGACAGAAAAACGCCGATACACGCGCCGATAAGCGCCCCGCTCTGAGTGTGCTGCGGCACATGGCCAGAGCTTGTTTTTCTGTATGCCCCTTCAATCTTGACAATCTATCTGGCTTTTGAAACTGATAAGCCTTCTTTTTAAAGGATCTTGCGATGATACCGTCTTTGTTGCCGACATATAACCGGACCCCTTTGGAATTCGTCAAAGGTGAGGGCGCTTGGTTGAGCGATACGGCAGGGCGACGCTATTTGGATTTCACCTCTGGTATTGCGGTCAATAGCTTGGGCCATGCCCACCCTCGGTTGGTCGCCGCATTGAGCGATCAGGCGGCGCAGCTGTGGCATGTGTCCAATCTCTATGACATCCCGTTGCAACGGCAGCTGGCCGATATGTTGGTCGAGCGCAGCTTTGCCGATACGGTGTTTTTCACCAATTCCGGCACAGAGAGCGCCGAGTTGGCCATCAAAATGGCGCGCAAATACTGGAGCGCCAAAGGCGAGAGCCGTCACAAAATCATCACCTTTGAGGGGGCGTTTCACGGACGCTCAACTGGCGCGATTGCCGCTGCGGGATCCGAGAAAATGACCGATGGGTTTGGGCCATTGATGCCCGGATTTATCACGGTGCCCTTTGGGGATCACGCCGCCCTTAAGGCTGCGATGGACGAGACAATCGCCGCCGTGATGATCGAGCCGATCCAAGGCGAGGGCGGCATTCGCCCTGTGCCGGATCAGTGTTTGCAAGGATTGCGCGAGGCGTGCGATGCCTGCGGGGCGCTGCTGATTTATGATGAAGTGCAATGCGGTGTCGGCCGCACAGGCAAGCTATTTGCCCATGAATGGTCTGGGGCGACGCCCGATATCCTCATGTCGGCCAAGGGGATTGGCGGCGGCTTTCCTTTGGGGGCGGTGTTGGCGACCCAAGAGGCCGCAGCGGGCATGATCGCCGGCACGCATGGCTCGACCTATGGCGGCAATCCTTTGGGCTGCCGCGTCGGGATCGAAGTGCTGCGCGTGATGGAAGACGAAGACGTGATGGACAATGTCGCCGCCCGCGCGCGCCAATTGAACCAAGGGCTCTTGGCCTTAGTTGACCTGCATCCGGCGATCTTTGCCGAAGTGCGCGGCATGGGCCTTCTGATGGGCGTGAAATGCGCCTGCTCGAATATGGATGTTGTGGCAGCTGCGCGCGCAGCTGGACTGCTCACAGTGCCCGCCGCCGATAATGTGGTCCGGCTGTTGCCGCCCTTGACCATCACAGAAGACGACGTTGCCACTGGCCTTGAGGCATTGGCCAGCGCCGCCACACAGATAGAAGAAAAGAGCACGTAAGATGACCCATTTTTTAGATATCCATAAAACATCCCCCCAAGACCTACGGGCGATTTTGGACCAAGCGCATGCCATGAAAAAGGCTCGCAGCGGCCAACCCAAAGGCACGCCGGATGCGGATACGCCATTGGCGGGTCATATGGTGGCGTTGATTTTCGAAAAACCCTCAACGCGGACGCGGGTCAGCTTTGATGTCGGCGTCCGGCAAATGGGCGGTCAGACGATGGTGCTCTCTGGTGCTGATATGCAGCTGGGCCATGGCGAGACTGTGGCCGATACGGCTCGGGTTTTGTCGCGCTATGTGGATCTGATCATGATCCGCACGTTCGAAGAAGAAACACTGCTTGAAATGGCGCAATATGCCAGCGTGCCAGTGATCAATGGCCTGACCAATCGCTCGCATCCATGTCAAATCATGGCCGATTTGCTCACATACGAAGAGCATCGCGGATCGATTGAGGGCAAAAAAGTCGTGTGGGCCGGTGATGGCAATAATGTTTGCGCCTCGTTCATTCATGCGGCGGGGGCCTTTGGGTTTGACCTGACATTCACAGGGCCGCAGGTCTTGGATCCAGAAGCGGGCTTTGTCGATGCGGCTCGCAAAGCGGGTGTTAAGATCGAGATTGAGCGCAATCCAACGGTCGCCGCACAAGATGCCGATTTGATCGTCACAGATACATGGGTCTCCATGCACGACGCGCCCTCGGCCCGTGAACGCCGGCATAATTTGCTGCGCGGTTACCAAGTCAACGAGGCGCTGATGGCGCAGGCCAAAGAGGACGCTCTCTTTATGCATTGCCTGCCGGCGCATCGCGGCGAAGAAGTGACCAATCCCGTGATGGATGGCCCGCAATCTGTGATCTTTGACGAGGCCGAGAACCGCCTGCATGCGCAAAAGGCGATCATGCGGTTTTGCTTGGGCCAATAAGCCATAGCACTGCGTTTGATGCTTAGTGGGGGCAGGGTTGCCCCCATTTTTATGTGCGCCGTTTCACTCGGACTGTAGGATCGGCCTGCGTGGGATCCTCGGGCCACGGGTGTTTGGGATAGCGCCCGCGCATATCCTTGCGCACATCGGCATAAGAGCTTTGCCAAAACTGCGGTAGATCAAGCGTGGTTTGCACAGGGCGCTGCGCAGGGGACAATAGCACCATGCGCAACGGCCGCCCGCCCACAGTCGGATGGCGCGTCTCGCCAAACACCTCTTGCAGGCGCAGCGCCACTTCGGGATGATCCCCGCTATAATCAATCGCAATTTTGCGCCCCAGCGGCGTTGTGTAATGCTCTGGCACCTCGCGGGCGAGGCGGTTTTGCGTGGTCCAATCGAGCCGCGCCAAAAGGGCAGGGCGCAGATCAAGTTTCGACAGCTGCGCCTGCGTCGTAATATCGGTGAGGTAGGGCAAAAGCCAATCCTGCGCCGTGGCGCGCAAATGCGCCTCATCCATATTAGGGGCATCGGGCAACAGCCGCATCCGCGCCGCCAGTAGCGTCGAAGATCTACTCCATGGCAATCCAAGATCCTCAATCGCCTCGAGCATCGCGCGCGCTTTGGCCTCGGCGGGGGCGGTGTGCCATGGCCGGCGCGTGAGGATCAAGGCGCCAAGGCGCTCTTCTTCGAATGTCTCTAGTTTGCGGTGCCGCGGGGCATAGGCGCACACGTGATGCCAGACGATATCATCGGCAAAAATCTCTCGCAGCTCGTCCTCGCTCAAGGCAAAGGCCATGCGCACTTTGGCCTCGCGCGGGTGGCCATCATGATCGGTCACGACTAGAAATGGTACCGCATTCAAGGCATCCTCGCTGGATAAAATAGCGCCTTTGCCCCCCGATAAAATATAGCGCTCGCTGTGCGGCGCGCGGCGCATCGCGATTTGATCGGGATAGGCGAGGGCCGCCGCATGCGCCGGACTAAGCATCTGTGCAGGGGGCGTTTTGGGCGCGCGGCCCTTCAGGCGCTTCGCCTCTTGGGCGATCTCGCGCAAACTGTGTCCCGTGGGGGCCGCCAGCGCCTTGAGCCGCAGCAGCCCGTCAACGCTTTGGGCTTGGCGGCGCAGCGGATCAGGGGCGCTGAGCAGCGCACAGATCGGCGCGGCCGCGGCGCCCAATTGGCTCATGACATGGGCCAATCGTGGATGCAGCGGCATCGAGACCAAGGCGGTCGCATGCGGGGTCGGTTTGCCCTGCGCACTAAGCGCGCCCAGTTGCGTGAGGAGATGGATCGCCTCGGCCTCGGTGCCCTTGGGCGGGGGCGAGAGCAGGGGCAGATCGCCGCGCGCATGGCCCGTCCATGCCGCACGCTCAAGGACAAAGCCCGTCAAATCGGCGACATCAATTTCCGCCGGCCGGTGGACGCTGAGCGCGCCAGGGGCGCCTTTGGTCCACAGACGCAGGGCTGTGCCCGCCGCCACACGGCCGGCGCGGCCGGCGCGTTGATCGGCCTCGGCCCGCGAGACGCGCTCTGTCATCAGGCGGCTCATTTGCGAGGCCGGATCAAACCGTGCCCGCCGTGTCAGGCCGCTGTCAATGACCACGCGCACATCTGAAATGGTGAGCGATGTCTCGGCAATCGATGTGGCCAAAACGATCTTGCGGCGCGTGGGGTCTGGCGTGATCGCGCGGCGCTGCTCTGCGTAGGGCAGCGCCCCATAGAGGGGCCGCAGGGCGACGCTCTCGCCCAAGGCATCATGCAAGAGGGCCACGCTGCGCTTAATCTCAGCCTCACCGGGTAAAAAGACCAAAACCGCCCCTTCGGTTTTGGGCAATATTTCCAACACGGCCTGCGTGACGCTATGCTCAATGCGGGCCTTGGGCGGGGGCGGCGTTGTGAGATAGGTGACGTCTACGGGATAACTGCGCCCTTGCGATTGAATGATCGGAGCGTTGATATGCGCGGCAATCGGGCCTGCATCGAGTGTTGCCGACATCACAACAATCGCAAGATCCTCGCGCAAGGCCGCCGCGCAATCCAAACACAAGGCCAGCCCCATATCCGCATTCAACGACCGCTCGTGAAATTCATCAAAGATCACGCAAGAGACACCGCTCAGCTCTGGATCGGACTGGATCATGCGGGTCAAAATTCCCTCAGTGACCACTTCGATCTGTGTCGCGGGGCTGATGTCCGTGACCCCGCGCATGCGCAGGCCGACTGTTTGCCCCACGCTTTGACCCAATGTCTCGGCCATGCGCGTGGCGGCGGCGCGGGCGGCTAAGCGGCGCGGCTCGAGCAAGATGATCCGGCCGGTCTCTGCAAACCCCGCATCGCGCAGCGCCAAGGGCACGCGCGTTGTCTTGCCCGCGCCCGGCGGCGCCTCGAGCACAAGGCGGCCGGCGCGGCCAAGGGTTTCGGTGATCTGCGGCAGCACCGCATCAATGGGCAAAGTGTCGGTCATGTCATCCTCGTTATGCGGCATTCGCGCGCGATTGAAAAGCATCCCCATGGCCAAGCGATCCTGACCCTGATATAGCCCGTTGAGGCAGTGAATTTGAGGAAAGAGACGCCCATGAGTGATGCAGCACGCGATGACATGGCCCAACGGATCCTAAATCAAGATCGCCGTGCCTTGTCGCGGGCGATCACATTGGTCGAAAGTGGGCGCGCAGATCACCGCACGCAGGCGCAGGCGCTGTTGCAACAGCTGAAGCCATCTGGGCGGCAGGCCTTGCGCATTGGCCTCTCTGGCACGCCAGGTGTGGGCAAGTCCACCTTTACCGAGGCCTTTGGCCTGATGCTGATTGAACAGGGATTGCGCGTCGCGGTGCTGGCGGTGGATCCCAGTTCGGCGCGCTCGGGCGGGTCGATTTTGGGCGATAAAACAAGGATGGAGCGCCTCTCTCGGGCCCCCGAGGCGTTTATTCGCCCCAGCCCATCGCAAAGCCACATGGGCGGTGTCGCACGGCGCACGCGCGATGTGGTCAAACTATGCGAGGCGGCGGGCTATGACGTGGTGTTGATCGAGACTGTGGGCGTCGGACAATCTGAGACGATGGTGGCGCAAATGTCTGATCTGTTTGTGCTTTTGATGGCGCCGGCGGGGGGAGACGAGCTTCAAGGTGTCAAGCGCGGCATTATGGAAATGGCCGATGTGATTTTAGTGAACAAAGCCGATGGCGATCTCAAACCCGTGGCGATGCGCACATGTGCGGATTATGCAGGGGCGCTGAGATTGTTGCGCAAACGGCCCCAAGATCCAGAAGGTTTCCCCAAAGCGCTGACTGTGTCGGCTGTGACGTCAGACGGGCTGGATAGCGCATGGGCGACGTTGCAAGAGCTGGCCCAGTGGCGCCAAGACAGCGGCACCCAAAGCCAAATGCGCCATGCCCAAGATCAGTTTTGGTTTATGGAAACCGTGCGCCAAGGTCTCTTGTCAGCCCTCAACACCCCGCAGGCCCAAGAGCGCACAGCGCAGCTCAAGGCCCAGATTGCCGCCGACTCACTTGATGATGTCAGCGCCGCTGAGCAGATGTTAACATGGCTGGCCACGCAAAAATCACAATAGGCCACAAAACAACGGCAGACCGCCGCAAAAATTTGGGCATTCTCCCGCAGATCAAGGCTTGACCTCACACGCAAAGATGCGTAAACGACGCAGACAGAATTCAAGGCGCGGCCTTTTGCGGCGCCTTTTTATATTGAGCCACTGGCCGTGTGCCAAAACCATGCGCCAGAGATGGCCAGTCAAAAGAAGAGGTATCACCATGTCGCGCCGCTGCGAATTGACGGGCAAAGGCCCAATGACAGGTAACAACGTGAGCCACGCGAATAACAAGACGCGCCGCCGCTTTTTGCCAAACTTGAACGATGTAACGCTCAAATCAGAAGTGTTGAATCGTGGTGTAAAACTACGGATTTCAGCCGCTGCATTGCGCACGGTCGATCACCGCGGTGGTTTGGATAAATTCCTTCTCAAAGCCAAAGACGCAGAGCTGTCTGATCGCGCTTTGAAATTGAAAAAAGAAGTGACCGCTGCAACAGCTGCGTAACTCTTTTTCAGTGTCATTGACTGAGCCGTAAAGACATGTCTTTGCGGCTTTTTCTATGGGGGCTACGCCTTTGTACCCTTCTGTGCGCCGTTCTGTGCGGCAAACTATCCCCTTGTCATTTCGAGTCCGTCTTTGCACATAGGGCATATGGTTAGGCGTTTGCATCATATCATTCTCGCGCCGCTGCTGGTGGTGAGCATTCTCTTTTTGGGGATGTTTGCGGCCTATGCCAGTGCGCAGGCGCCAGCGGTGGGGCAAACGGAGCTTTGCACAGGGCAGGGCGCGCTGAGTGTGCATTTTGATGCCAATGGCAATATCGTCACGGTGGATCCCGGATGTCCTGATTGTGTAATGGATCATCTTACGGGGCTGAGCCTCTCAAGCGGGGCCATTGAGATGTCGGCCCGTTTGTCCCCCGTGTATGTGTGTCAGGCCGCGCAGGTGGCCGCTGCGGTGGATCGCATCCGTGCCAAGGCCCGCGCCCCCCCCTCAGTTTGTGTAAATCACTGTTAAATTACACAAACAAAAAGGATACCGATTATGAAATCGTTGAAATTCGCAGCGGCCCTGACCGCAGTCCTCGCCTCATCTGCCGCGGCAGGTGAGATCACGGTCCAAGACGCCTATGCCCGTGTTGCATCAAAAATGTCCAAATCGGGCGCCATTTTCCTACAGCTGCATAACATGACCGATCGCGATGATCGTCTGATCGCAGTGCGCTCTGACGTGGCCAAACGCGTGGAATTGCACACGCACCAAGACCTCGGCGATGGGGTCATGAAAATGATGGAAGTCGAAGAGGGATTTGCCATCCCCGCCAAAGGCATGCACGCGCTTGCGCGCGGCGGCGATCATATCATGTTGATGGGCCTGACCCGCAGCCTTGCTCATGGGGATCAAGTGACCCTCACTCTTGATTTTGAGACGGCAGAGGATCTGGAACTCACCGTCCTCGTGGATTTAGAGCGTCAAGATACGCCCAAAATGTCATCGCATTAACGATCTGCGCCGATACTGTCGCAGAACGAAAAACGCCCAAGCCAGCTGGCTTGGGCGCTCTTTGTATAAGCAATCCACCATCTAGGTCGATCAATCGTCCATTTTGAGCGCGTTGATAAAGGCGTCTTGCGGAATGTCGACGCGGCCGAATTGGCGCATCTTTTTCTTACCTGCTTTTTGTTTATCCAGCAGCTTGCGTTTGCGCGTGGCGTCGCCGCCATAGCATTTTGCCGTGACGTCTTTGCGCAAGGCCGCCAGCGTTTCACGCGCGATGACTTTGCCGCCAATGGCCGCTTGGATCGGGATTTTGAACATGTGACGCGGGATCAACTCTTTGAGTTTTTCGCACATGGCGCGCCCGCGCTGTTCGGCGCGATCACGGTGCACCATGGTCGAGAGGGCATCCACAGGTTCATCATTCACAAGGATCGACATTTTGACGAGGTTATCCTGTCTGTAGCCGGTCATTTGATAATCAAAGGATGCATAGCCTTTGGTCACGGATTTCAGACGGTCATAAAAGTCGAAGACGACCTCATTGAGCGGCAGGTCATAGACCACCATCGCCCGCGAGCCGGCATAGGTCATATCCTCTTGCAAGCCGCGGCGATCTTGGCACAGCTTGAGCACATCGCCCAGATACTCGTCCGGAACGAGGATCGTCGCTTTGATCCGTGGCTCTTCGACGTGATCGACTTTGCTCAGATCCGGCATATCGGCGGGGTTGTGCAGCTCGATCTTTTCGCCGTCTTTTTGATAGACGTGATAAATCACCGAAGGCGCAGTCGTGATCAAATCGATGTTATATTCCCGCTCGATCCGGTCGCGGATCACTTCGAGGTGCAACAGCCCCAAGAAGCCGACGCGAAAGCCAAAGCCTAAGGCGGCCGAGCTTTCCATCTCGTAACTAAACGAGGCATCATTGAGGGCGAGCTTTTCGATGGAGTCGCGCAGATCTTCGAATTGCGCACTATCGACGGGGAACAGGCCACAAAATACCACAGGCTGCGAGGGTTTAAAGCCAGGCAGGGCCGTATCCGTGCCCTTTTTATCATGGGTGATCGTGTCGCCCACGCGCGTGTCGCGCACTTGTTTGATTGAGGCGGTGATAAAGCCAATCTCGCCTGGCCCCAATTCATCGACATTTTGCATTGCAGGGCGGAACACCCCGATGCGATCGATCGAATGCAAAGAGCCGTTCGACATCATTTTGACGCGCTCGCCCTTTTTCATCACACCGTCCATGATGCGCACAAGGACGACAACACCGAGATAGGAATCGTACCAGCTGTCGACCAGCATCGCCTTGAGCGGGGCAGTCCGGTCACCCGTTGGCGCAGGGAGCT
This sequence comes from Paracoccaceae bacterium, assembly GCA_039767595.1. Taxonomy (GTDB): domain Bacteria; phylum Pseudomonadota; class Alphaproteobacteria; order Rhodobacterales; family Rhodobacteraceae; genus JBDNBY01. The sequence goes on from JBDNBY010000006.1 coordinate 16,721, forward strand.
TGGTCACGATGGCCTCAAGGGTCTCTTTGATGCCGATGCCCGTTTTGGCCGAGACTTGGATCGCCTCAGAGGCATCAATACCAATCACATCTTCGATTTGTTCGGCCACCCGCTCACAATCCGCGGCAGGCAGGTCGATTTTATTAAGGACCGGCACAATTTCGTGATCGGCGTCAATCGCTTGATACACATTGGCGAGGGTCTGCGCCTCGACACCTTGGGTGCTATCGACAACCAACAGAGATCCTTCGACCGCCCGCATCGAGCGCGAGACTTCATAGGCGAAATCGACGTGACCGGGAGTGTCGATCAAATTGAGGACATACTCCTGCCCATCATCGGCAAGGTAATCAATGCGCACTGTGTTGGCCTTGATCGTAATGCCGCGTTCGCGTTCAATATCCATAGCATCTAAAAGCTGCTCTTTCATATCGCGATCTTGGACAGTGCCCGTCGATTGAATGAGGCGATCAGCCAAAGTGGATTTGCCGTGGTCAATGTGGGCCACGATCGAAAAATTGCGGATGCGAGATGTATCTGTCATGCTGTTGGATATGTGGCGAATTTCGCGCTCGGTCAAGAGATATTCGACCGACACCCATCACATCCCAAGTGGCATAAAGGCGCGGTGCCCAATTGAAGTGAAAAATGCGGCACCGGCTGTGCGTTTGTGCGCAGATGCATGGTCGAAAGCGGTGGATTTCAAATCAATTGCCTCGAAAAAACCTTAGTTTTTCAACTTTACTGACGAGTTGCGCAGGTAACGTACCCGTGTAAGTATTTTGCAAAGGAATTTATATGGCACGCAATC
>JBDNBY010000007.1:0-8982 GCA_039767595.1 Paracoccaceae bacterium
ACCTGTTCATAAAAATCCACGCCGCATCACACGCAATCACGTGATCGATGAAATGATCACCCGTGCCGTTGCGGGCGATGATGCTCTTTTTCACCAAGTGATGGACGAGCTGGCAAGCCCTTATAGCGACGCGCCGACCTGTTTGATCCCTGCCCCAGTGGAACGCCGGATTGAGCAAACCTTTTGCGGGACCTAGGTTTAAGACGGCCTCAACCGAGTGGGACTTCACTTAGCGGGTCATCATTAGGGCACCTAGGTACGTTAATTTAGTCGAAGTTCGGATTTACTTTTGTCTTGGTTAAACCATCCAATCAACCCTCGGGACAGTCCTTCGACAAATTGGGCGCGCCACTGGGCGTTCATGAGATTGTTTAAATCCTCAGGCGTCGAAAGAAATCCGGCTTCGATCAAAATCGATGGAACTTGTGCGGATTTTAAGACAGAAAATCCCCCACTGCGCATTGGTTTGCGATTGACTTGGCCTGTTTCGGATAAAATGCCGGCCAAGACAAATCGGGCCATCTCTTCGCTGCGTTGTTGGGCATCTTTGCGGGCAATATCCAACAAAGCCTCAACGACAACGTCATCTTGGCCAATAAAATCCATACCCGGTAAAACTTGGTTCGGTGCGTGACGCTCAGTGAGAAGCTGCGTTGCCGTGTCAAAGGCCTCATCCGCCAAGGTATAGACAGTTGTGCCATGCGCCACGCCCTGAGTGACTTTATCCGCATGTAATGAAATGAATGCGTCCGCTTGATTGACATGCGCGATGCTCACACGTTCCTCGAGTGAGACAAAATAATCCCCCTCGCGGGTTAAGATCACATCAAAAGCATCTGTTCTTAATAAGTAATCCCGCAATTCCATGGCAAGGGACAGCATTAAGTCGGCCTCTTTGACCTGATCGGTTGTTGCATTTTTGGCCAATGCACCTGAATCCGTGCCGCCGTGACCTGGGTCGATGACGATCAATGGGCGAGATGCTGTGTCGTCCGCTTCTGCGACGTTTTCAAAACCTTCGGATTGATCTGGGGTGTTTGGAATAATCTTTGCGGCAAACTCCTCTTGGCTTACGGGTTCCAATCGCACGAAGAGCTCGGCTTGTTGTGATTGCGGATCAACGCGTAAATCAGATTCGCGCAACGCCATCGCCTGATTTAAACTTAACACTAAAAAAGATCGCCCCGATGCGGTGCGCCCTGCATTGATAGCTTGGATGTGACGCTTGGGTGTGAGGGCGTCGGTGGCGTTTTCGGGCCAATTGACTTCGAAAAACTCAATAACGATGCGATTGGGCTGTTCTAAATAAATCACGCGATATGGCACGGCTTGGGACAGTGCCAAGGATAATGAGACGAACCCGCGCCGATCCTTAAGGTGCGAGGCGCTCGGATCCATCAATGCAATGCCGCCTATGGGCGCCGCGTGGAGAGCACTGGCACAGCATAAAAAGAGTACGCTCACGATGTATTTCATATCTGCCACCCTTGGATAAATTGTTTAAGGCGCGCACAGCCCTCGACAATATCGTTATGTGAACGCGCATAAGAAATGCGAATAGTGCTATGGCCGCGCAGAGGATCAAAATCCAATCCCGGCGTGATGGCAACGCCCGCATGCTCAAGGGCACGTGTGCAAAATTTAAGGCTATCTTGGGTATACGCACTGACATCAATGTAAAAGTAAAAGCCCCCATCGGGGGATGCAAACTCAGCAAGGCCAATGCGAGGCAACTCATTCAATAAATACGTTCGATTTGCAGCATAGACATGCAAATTCGCCTCAAGCTCATCTGTGCCATCAAAGGCGTGCAAGGCCGCCAGTTGCGAGCTATGGGGCGCGCAGATAAACATATTCTGGGCGATCCGTTCGACATGGCGGATATGATCAGGGGGCACGATCATCCAACCAATCCGCCACCCTGTCATTGAAAAATACTTTGAGAACGAATTGATCACATAACAATTGTCAGAGATTTCGAGCGCGCTGACGGATTTTTTCGAATATTCAAGCCCGTGATAAATCTCGTCCGATATGAATGAAACATTCTGATCATCGCAGGCCATCATCAATGGCTCTAGCTCAGCATGGCTAAGCATCGTCCCCGTTGGATTTGAAGGTGACGCCACCAATAGACCGTTCAAACCGTACTGCCCCAGATCACTGGGCTGTGGTTGAAAACCATGTTCGCGCTGCGTTGGGATATCGACCGCTTGATACCCCAAGGATTTGAGGATTTGCCGATAGGACGGATACCCAGGGGCCCCGATCCCAATACGCGCGCCATTGTCAAACAAGGCGCAAAACGTCAACGAAAACGCCGCACTTGATCCGGCCGTGACGACAACACGCTCAGGATCGAGGTCGAGACCATACCATTGTTGATACAAATCTGAAATGCGCCCCCGTAAATCAGGGCGTCCCAAGGCCACGGTGTACCCAAGGGCATCGGATCCAGCCATGGTTTGAGCCACGGCATGACGGGCGGAATGTGGGGCGGGTGTACTGGGCTGGCCGACCTCCATATGGATGATATGGCGGCCCTGCGCCTCCAGTTGGCGGGCCCGTTCCATCACATCCATAACAATAAATGGCGAAACATTGCCGCGCTCTGATTTCAGCATGGTCATACCCACTCATTTTTGCCACTGTACATGTCATCGTTGTACGAGAGGTCAAATGAACATTCTAGTTAAATTCATACTCACCTGCGTGATAAGTGGTCTCTCGCTGAGTTTTGCTGGTAAAGCTCAGGCTATTTCAATTTTGCGAGATGCTGAAATGGAGTATGCCATGGATGTGCTGGCGCGGCCGATATTGCAAGCGGCCGGTCTGCCGGCTGCACAATATCAGATATTCATAGTTGTCGACAGTTCATTGAATGCATTCGTCTTTTCGGGAAAATACATCTTTATTCACAAGGGCCTCATTCAACGAATTGAGCGCCCTGACATGTTACAGGCTGTTCTAGCGCATGAAACGGCGCATTTGGCCGCACAGCATTCTGTGACGCGCAGCCTTGCCTTAGGCGGGGCCAAACGCGGTGCGGCGGCGGGGCTTGTTTTGGCGGCGCTGGTCGAAATCCTCTCAAATGGGGATAGCGATGGTGCGGGTGTCGGCTTGGCGCTCGGGACACAATCGGCGGCGCAGCGCGGTTTTTTTGGCCATACGCGCGGCGAAGAGACAATAGCAGATGAATGGGGTGCGCAATATTTGCGCCGCGCTGGTGTGCCTTTGAAAGGGATTGTCGATGTTATGCGTATTTTTGAAGGGCAAGAGGCCCTCTCGCATCAACATCAAGATGCCTATACGCGGACGCATCCCCTATCGCGGGATCGGGTGACGCGCATGCTGGCCCTGTCTGACTCACTCGGCGATGTCGCGGAAAATAGCCCCACGGCCATTTATTGGTTTGACCGGCTTCGCGCGGCTTTGCGCGCCTATGATCGTCAAACCCTACCCAAAGGGTTACAGCCCGATGCCGAGGCGCTCTACAACGCGATGCGTGCGCACCGTGCGGGTCAAACCGACAAGGCGATTACATTGGCCCGACAGGTTTTGGCGCGGCGACCAAATGATGCGCTCATCCATGCGCGATTGGGGGAGTTCTATCTTGTGGCGGGGCGTGCTTCAGAGGCGCTACGATCCTATGAACAGGCCCTTGCACATGACCGCGATAGTTTGATTTTGCATGGCGCGGGCCGTGCGGCCTTTGCCGCTGGCAGCCCCAAGTCCGCCCTGAAATATTTCCAAGCGGCTAGCAAAGACGACTGGTTTAACGCCCGCCTGTTGCAAGATATGTCCCTTGCCTATGGGCAATTGGGGCAAACTGGATTGGCCGCGCTCTACTCCGCCGAGCGTTATGCCGTCCAAGGGCGCGCCAAAGATGCGGTTATTCAAGCCAAACAAGCGCAAAATCGCCTTTCCAAAGGGTCGCCCGCATGGCATCTTGCGCAAGATATCCTAGATCTGAACAAAGCAATCCAAAAGAAAAAATAGAGGAATTCATGTACTCACACCTTCGTCTTTTAACTGCGGCAGCGGCCCTTTGTTTTAGCGTGGCCACGATGGGCATTGCCGGCATGTTTGATAATCTCTCGCCCGAGGATCGCGCCGCGCTGCGCGATGAGATCCGCTCATACCTCCTTGAAAACCCAGCTGTCCTTTTTGAGGCGGTGGATATCTACGAAGAGCAACAGCGCTCGGCCCAATTGAACCAAGACGAGGATTTGATCCGCGCAAATTATCAAGACATTTTCAACGATGGTCAATCGCTCGTTCTTGGTAATCCAGATGGCGATGTTCTTTTGGTGGAATTTACAGATTATAAATGCAGCTTTTGTAAAAAGGCTTTGATGGCCGTTGCAGGTTTAATTGAGCGCGATCCACAAGTTGGCGTGATCATCAAAGAGCTGCCTGTCTTGGGACAAGAAAGTGTGGTCGCGGCGCGGTTCGCCGTAGCGGCGCGGCGCGTGAACCCTGATCTATACCCAATTCTGCATCAACGGATCATGAGCTTTTCCGGCCCATTGAATGAAGCCAGCCTTGGCCGCATCGCCCAAGATGTGGGATATGACCTAGACGCCGTCAAAGCAGAAGAAGCCAACCCCGAAGTCATGCAGCATTTGCAAGAGACCCGCCTTTTGGCCGAGCGTCTTGGCATTCAAGGCACACCCGGGTTTGTGACGCCAAATCGCGTGTTGCGCGGCTACCTTGAAGATGCACAAATAGCCGCTGTGGTTGCTGAGCTGCGCGCAGCACCATAACAGAATTATTGCGCGTCGCCAGTATTTTGCAGGTCCAGCTCGGCGGCGCGTTTTTCCACTTGGTCAACGATGTGATCCACCATCTCATCGTTGTTCAACTTGTGGCTTTGCTTGCCCGCCAGATAGACCATCCCCGACCCTGCCCCGCCGCCAGTAAAGCCGACATCGGTCATCAACGCCTCGCCTGGTCCATTGACCACGCAGCCAATGATAGACAGGCTCATCGGCGTTTTGATGTGTTCTAACCGGTGCTCTAATTTTTCAACGGTTTTGATCACATCAAATCCTTGGCGTGCACAGCTTGGGCAAGAGATGATATTGACCCCGCGATGGCGTAGCCCAAGCGATTTGAGCATTTCAAAGCCAACTTTGACCTCTTCAGTAGGATCCGCCGATAGGCTCACACGAAGAGTATCGCCAATGCCCGCCCACAGCAGTGCCCCCATCCCAATCGAGGATTTGATCGTTCCAGAGGTTTTGCCGCCTGCCTCGGTGATCCCAAGGTGAATAGGCGCATCGGTGGCTTCGGCCAACGAATGATAGGCCGCGGATGCGAGAAAGACATCGGATGCTTTGACCGAGATTTTAAATTCGTGAAAATCGTGATCCTCAAGAATTTTAATATGATCAAGCGCCGACTCGACCATCGCCTCGGGGCACGGTTCGGCATATTTATCCAATAGATGTTTTTCCAAGGATCCGGCGTTCACACCAATACGGATGGCGCAATTGTAATCTTTGGCGGCTTGTATCACCTCTTTGACACGCTCTGCGCTGCCGATATTGCCGGGATTGATCCGCAGACAAGCGGCACCCGCTTTGGCGGATTCGATGGCGCGTTTGTAGTGGAAATGAATGTCGGCGACGATTGGCACGCTCACTTGTGGAATGATCTGCGCCAATGCGATTGAAGAAGCCTCATCCGGTACAGATACACGCACGATATCGGCGCCGGCCTCTTCACAGGCTTTGATCTGTGCTACAGTGGCGGCCACGTCTGTGGTCAGCGTGTTGGTCATCGTTTGCACAGAGATCGGTGCATCGCCCCCCACAGCGACAGAGCCGACTTGAATTTTGCGGCTCTTGCGGCGATCAATTTGGCGCCATGGGCGGTGGGCATGTAATGACATTTGGGGTTCCTATCTCAGGCTGAGTCTTGGGCCATCAGATATGTCGCCCATTAGTCGTCTTGATCTTTGGATACCATTAGGTTGGCCAAACGTGCAACATCTTCGTTCGTTGCAGTGAGATCGACGGGTTCAAATTCAGCTTCGATCACGTCAATGGCCATGGTGACGTTTTTTACGGCTGTCGTGCCTTTGCCCAATGGACCGTACGCTTTATTGCCAACTTGGAAATAGACATACCCGCTCATCCCAGCGCGCAGGCTTGGCGGCGTCTCGAGACTTGGGAGCTCGTATGTCTCGCCGCTTTGCATAATTTTCTCAATCAGAACTGTCCCCTCGTTCGAAGTGACACGCACCCAAGCTGGCTTAAGCGCAACAAGCTTAACCGTTTTGGGGGCCTCTTCAATCACCTGAGGCAAAGAGGAGCTGTTTTGCTCTAGAGAATCAGCGTTCGTGCCGGCAAGTAGATCTGATTTGTTCAACATCACGTTTTGAGGGCGCGACACATCCATGGCAGGAATGCCTGTAGGGGTCGAATAGGCACCAATATCCATAGGATTAAGTGAGGAAATCGGTGCATCACGAGCTACTACAACGGGAATGTCCAAGGCCTGAGGTTCATAAAATCGATCAAGCGTCGTCGCAGCATCATCTGATGTCTCGTTGATCGCAGCCTGCGAGCTGTCCATGATTTGGCCCATGTCAAAATCTGCGAGGGCAATTGGCGGTTCTTCGACGGGGACGATCCGCACTTGTTGTACTTCTTTAAACAAGGCAACGGCACCATAGCCGATCAACACGACAAGGCCGACCAACACAGCGACCGACCCCAAGGCCGCAGCATCGAGGCGTGACAACACCCCATCGGGCTGCACTGTCTTGGACAAAGGCGTTAAAATTTGCATATCTCGGTTGATTGCAACGGATGTTCTAAGTGACTTTTTGCTTGCTTTGCGTGCAAAATTATCGCGGCCGGTTTTTGCAGACTGCAGGGCAAATCCGCTTTCTTTGCAAAACGCTTCCAATGTATGCTCCGGATCGAGGCCAAGATACCGTGCGTAGGATTTGACGTAACCAGAGATGAATGCGGCGGCCTTAAATTGAGAGGCGTCAGCGTTTTCAATTGCAATAAGATATTCTGCAGAGATCCGAAGATCGCGTTGCACATCAAGGAGCGACTTCCCTAAAGTCGCACGCTCTCCACGCATGATATCACCAAGTGATACATCCTCATCGCCAAACTGGATTGGAGCGTTGATTTGTGTGCTCACCTCTTGCGCCTCTATGCTTTCTGTAGACGTTAAACGCCGATTCCCCACGCTACTTTAGTAGGTTTTGCAAAAAGAATCTATTCTTAATCAAGGGGAAACCTTATCCCGTCTGATCTAGGCGGTTTAATGCGCAATGAGACCACAAACCATCCAAGGCTTTGATCAAACGATCAATTTCCTTGGGGTCATGCAGCGGCGATGGTGTAAAGCGCAACCGCTCTGTTCCGCGCGGCACTGTTGGGAAATTGATGGGCTGCACATAAATGCCATGGTCATTCAACAGCATGTCCGACAACACTTTAGTGTGCTTGGGATCGCCAACAATCAATGGGACGATATGAGACCCGTGATCAATGATCGGTAGGCCCATCGCACGCAAGCGAGTTTTGAGGATTTTGGCATTGGTTTGATGCGCGTCGCGGATTTCAGGATGCTCTTTGAGCCAACGGATCGATGCCGCGGCCCCAGCGGCCACGGTGGGCGATACGGATGTTGTAAAGATAAAACCAGGCGCATAAGAGCGGATAGCATCACACATCTTGGCGCTGGCCGCGATATAGCCGCCCATCACGCCAAAGGCTTTGCCCAATGTGCCATTGATGATGTCGAGACGATCAAGGAGACCTTGCGCCTCAGCAACACCGCCCCCACGCGGGCCGTACATGCCCACGGCGTGCACTTCGTCGATGTACGTGAGCGCACCAAATTCGTCGGCAATGTCACAGATCTCTTTGATTGGGCCAAAATCGCCATCCATCGAATACACAGATTCGAATGCAATGAGTTTAGGCGCTGCTGGATCGTCGGCAGCGAGTATCTCGCGCAAGTGATCAAGATCATTGTGACGGAAAATACGCTTGGCGCCGCCATTGCGGCGAATCCCCTCGATCATCGAGGCGTGATTTGAAGAGTCCGAATAAATGATCAGACCTGGAAACAATTTGGGCAATGTGCTGAGCGTCGCATCATTGGCGATATAAGCGCTAGTGAAGAGTAAAGCCGCCTCTTTGTGATGAAGGTCGGCCAATTCGTGTTCAAGCTCTTTGTGATAAATTGTCGTGCCAGAGATGTTGCGCGTGCCGCCAGATCCGGCACCGGAATTATCAATCGCTTGCTTCATCGCATCAAGAACGACGGGGTTTTGCCCCATCCCGAGATAGTCGTTGCCGCACCAGACAGTGACGTCTTGGGATGTTCCATCATCTTTGTGCCATGTCGCATGTGGGAAGGATCCACGGTGACGTTCAATATCGATAAAGACGCGGTAGCGGCCTTCGTCATGTAGGCTATCGAGGGCGGCGTCCAGATATGAGTTCACGTCCACTGTGCGTGCTCCTTTTCAACGGCATACGAACATATGCAAAAATTATGTTGTGTGTTCCTAGCAAAATTTTAACCAACTCCGCAAGAAAACTTTCGTTGATAACCTCTTGATTTAATTCATCTAAATCCCGAGTATTTTACTTGGGTATTTTAAAGGGGGGAAAACTTGAGGGCAATGGCATTGCGATGAACATTGGTCAATCGGGCCGGCTGGACCTAAGAATTTGTTTTTGTTGGGAAAAGTGGCGCGGTTGACGGGGCTCGAACCCGCGACCCTCGGCGTGACAGGCCGATACTCTAACCATCTGAGCTACAACCGCGCATTTTGTGACATACTGTCGCACGAATTTACAGTGATGGCGCGGTTGACGGGACTCGAACCCGCGACCCTCGGCGTGACAGGCCGATACTCTAACCAACTGAGCTACAACCGCTCACTGTCGCCTTCGCTTGGCGTAGGTGGGGTATTACGAGTACGCCTGAGTGAGGTCAAGA
>JBDNBY010000008.1:0-2792 GCA_039767595.1 Paracoccaceae bacterium
AAGACAAGTTTTCAAAGCAGGGTTTGTTCGAAGACGGTTGGCAACGCCACTACAGTGGCATGATCGAACGGATTGGCCCAGATTTTGGGGGAGCAAACGTGTCCGTCGATCCAAGCGCGATGACTGTTTCAATTGATGGCCAAGTGGAACAAGTTGACGTTTGCAACGTGATACCTGCGATGCGTGCGGGCCGGATCGCGGAAATAGCGGGTGTTACTGATGGTAACTGGGCGCCTGTCTCAGCATATAATCTAGCATCTAGAATTGATGAAAATGTTCATGTTCTGGGCGATGCTGCTGCACAGGGTGATATGCCCAAGTCAGGTTTTTCTGCCAACAGCCAGGCAAAAGTTTGTGCCAATTCTATTGTCGCGGATCTTGCAGGCGGCCGAGCGTTCCCCGCACGTTTTGCGAATACCTGCTGGTCTCTGATTGATACAAATGATGGTATCAAAGTTGGTGCAACCTACGAAGCGACCGATGAAAAAATCGCAAAAATTGACGGGTTCGTTAGCCAAGTGGATGAGGACGCTGCCACCCGCGAGGCTACCTATCGGGAAAGCCTTGGTTGGTATGACGCGATTACTGAAGATATGTTTGGCACTGCCTGACATAACACTACCAGAAGGGCAGGGGCGTAGAGCGCCCCTGCCTGCCATTTGTTAAAGGACTACGGCCTATGTCGTGCTGCACCGCCCCCCGTCTCTTTGTTGGTCTTATGACTGGCCTTGTCGCAGCTCTGGCTGCACAAGAGGCCTGCGCGCAAGAAGCGGTGTTTTTCGATTATTACGGCAGTTTCGAAGATGCTACCTTTGCGGTGGAGAACACCATTATCGGGCGAGGCTTGGTTATTGATTATCGCTCATATACGGGCGATATGCTGAACCGCACCGCCGCTGATATCGGCAGCGATGTGGTGATTTTTGATCAGGCAGATATTTTCTTATTTTGCTCCGCAGCTGTGTCGCGCCGCGTGATGGAGGCGGATCCCGCGAATATAGCGCATTGCCCCTATAATATCTTTGTTATTTCAAAGGATGGTGTCGTGCAAATTGGTCACCGCACCTATCCCGATGGGCCTATGCAAGAGGTCGAGGCATTGTTGGACGCGATCATCCTAGAGGCGCGCGACCAATGAGCGCCTATGATTACGATAAATTTTTTGCGACCAAAATCGACAGGCTGCGCGCCGAAGGCAATTACCGCTATTTCGCGGATATTGAACGCAAGCGGGGCGCTTTTCCCCATGCCCAAAACCACCACAAGGGCGGCACGCGGGACATCACGGTGTGGTGTTCAAATGATTACCTAGGTATGGGTCAACACCCTGATGTGATTGCCGCGATGCAAGACGCGCTTGAGCGCACGGGCGCGGGTGCGGGCGGCACGCGCAATATCTCGGGCACAACCCACGCCCATGTCGCGCTTGAGGCGGAATTAGCCGATCTGCACGGAAAACAGGCCGCGCTGTTGTTCACCTCAGGCTATGTGTCAAATTGGGCTGCCCTTGGGACATTGGCCGCGCAGATACCTGATTGTGTTGTTCTGTCAGATGCAGGCAATCATGCCTCAATGATTGAAGGCATCCGTCATTCGCGCGCGCAAAAGATCATATGGGCGCATAATGATTTGGCAGATCTTGAGGCGAAATTGGCGGCCCTGCCGCCGGAGCAGCCCAAATTAATCGCCTTTGAATCAGTTTATTCGATGGATGGTGATGTTGCCCCCATTGCGGCGATTTGTGATTTGGCAGATCGCTATGGCGCGATGACCTATCTCGACGAGGTGCATGCCGTGGGTCTATACGGGCCAAGAGGCGGCGGGATCGCCGAAGCGCTGGGGTTGATGGATCGTCTGACTGTGATTGAGGGCACGCTTGGCAAGGCCTATGGGGTGATGGGGGGCTATATTGCCGCCAGCGCCGCACTAGTTGATTTTATCCGCAGTTTTGCAAGTGGCTTTATCTTTACCACCGCTTTGCCGCCCGCGGTTGCGGCTGGGGCCTGCGCCGCTGTACGCCACCTTAAAAAAAGCCAGACGGAACGCGCGGCTCATCAGGAGCGGGTATCAGACTTGCGCGTGCGTCTGGATGCAGCGGGAATTCCCCATCTTGCCAATGACAGTCATATCATTCCCGTCATGGTTGGTGATCCTGTGAAATGCCGCTATATCTCAGACAGGCTCTTGGATGAGCATGGCATCTATATCCAGCCGATCAACTATCCCACAGTCCCCAAAGGCACAGAGCGCCTGCGCATCACCCCAAGCCCTGTTCACGACGCAGATGCGATGAATCATTTGGTCAAGGCCCTGTCTGATCTTTGGGCGGAGTGTAAATTGGCGCAAACAGCGCGCGCCGCGCAATAGATTTACCTAGATCATCGAGGCAGGGCAAAGCCGCCCCGCTATGAATTAATTTACTTAATCATGTTGCATCTGTGGGCGCACCAAAGCCCGATAGATATCTTCCATCTTCACCTTGCCGATGATTTTGGTGGCATCGTTCGGGTCAGAGACGGCAAAGGTGCCATCAACGCGGCCCTTATGGGCGTTGATGACCGCCTCTAGCGTATCATCGCCCCGCACGACATCACCGCAGCCGCGCTTTGTCTTGGCGGGGCTCATGATGGATTTCACCTTCAAAACGCGGGCGCGGTTGATGTCTTGGATGAATTCCTCAATGTAGCGTGCGGCAGGGCGCAGCAATATCTCCTGCGGATCGCCTTGCTGCACGATATAGCCATCTTTCAAAACCACCAAGTGATCGGCCAGTTTCAACGCCTCGTCCAAAT
>JBDNBY010000009.1:0-4020 GCA_039767595.1 Paracoccaceae bacterium
AGCGATGAGGCTGTCTCGACCATTGAGCAAACTCATAGAGTGGCCGAAAAAATCGTTGAGAAGATCATCGTTCAACAACAGGTCGAGCGGCAAAAGCTCCCCGAACGGCGCAAAGGCTATACGCAAAAGGCCGTCATTGGCGGGCATAAAGTGTATCTGCGCACAGGCGAGTATTCAGATGGATCTTTGGGTGAAATCTTTATCGATATGCACAAAGAAGGCGCTGGATTCCGCGCCATGATGAATAACTTCGCCATCGCGATTTCAGTGGGTCTGCAATATGGCGTGCCGCTCGAAGAGTTTGTCGATGCCTTCACCTTTACGAAATTTGAGCCCTCGGGCTTGGTCCAGGGCAATGATTCCATCAAAAATGCGACGTCGATCCTAGATTATATCTTCCGCGAATTGGCAGTGTCCTATTTAGATCGCACGGAATTGGCGCATGTAAAACCCGAAGGGGCGAGCTTTGACACTCTTGCATTGGATGCAAGTCGCGAATCCGAAAGTAGTAATTCGTTTGATGTACTTAAACGAATTTCTTCAACGGGCTATTTGCGCAATAGATTGCCCGATGATGCCGTTTTGTGGCAACGGGCCGAGCAATCTGATCCTGTGCAAGAGCTCTCTGGCATTCTCGCGCAATCCACCAGTGACGTCAGCATGACGATGGATGCGCGCGCCACTGCGAAATTGCAGGGATATGAAGGCGAGGCTTGCACTGAGTGTGGGAATTTCACCCTTGTGCGCAATGGAACATGCATGAAGTGTAATACATGCGGGGGCACCTCGGGATGTAGTTAGGATTTTCGGTCACAGGGTGAGTTTACTCATCCTGCTTCGTTCAAGTCGCAGGCAACGATATATACTTGAGCAGTTCACAATAAGAACTTGAACGACAAACTCAAAGGGGGCGTAATCGCCCCCTCTTTTTATTGTAGCGGTAAAACAGTAGTGTTTTTAATCTCTTCCATCACAAAGCTCGCGCTGACATCACTGAGCGGAACACGGCGTGTAAGCTCTTGGTACATGTCATCATAGGCGCCAATATCGGGGACAATGGCCTGCAAGAGGTAATCGAGATCGCCAGACATGCGATAGGCTTTTTGAATCTGTGGAATAGTGGCAATAGCGCGCATGAAGATGTCATTCCAACCTCTTGAATGATCATTGGTTTTTACATGAATAAAGACGGTTAAATTATAGCCAAGCGCCTGCGCATTTGCGAGCATGATACGATGTTTGAGAATGCCTTGGGCCTCTAGCGATTTCATACGTTTCCAGCACGCATTCCGCGACAGCCCAACCAAATCGCCGATCACTTCCGCAGGGCGGTCGGCGTTGTCCTGCAGAGCCATGATGATTTTTGCGTCAATGGGATCAATTTTCACTAATTTATTCTTTCTTGGGATGATTTGGCGTTGGATAATCATAAATGGGTAATATTTGGGAGCATTTTTGTCAATCGAGGCGATAGACATAAGGAAATTGGAAGGCGAGGTTGAATATATTTGCAAAATTATTCCTAGATCACCCGCGCAGTGTGAATGAAAGCTATTTTGAGCATTTTCTATTCGCTATGCGCTTCTCTATCTTGTTGTTTTGCGCGGCTTTTGCGGCGCTTGTTCACGCGATGCTGCCGTTTTTATTTGAGAAAACAGCCGGTGAATTGATCAAGTCGCTGTCTCAAAAGATGCAAGAGCGCTCTGGCCACTAAGGGCGCGCTTCCAGTTCCCATCATGGGGGAGAAATGGGGCGCTGAACACTCCCAGCGTCCCGTTTTTATGTGTCTTTTTGATTTTGGCGCCGCAGATCCGCTTTGCATCACAACGCTTTGGGTACGGGAATGGCCAATGTGTCGGTCTATGCTCGGTCTTTAATTCGGCTCATGTGCTGATTGAATATCGAGAATGACTTTGTTCCATAGATCAACCCGCTGTGCACCAGGCACAGCATGGCGGCCGCCAACGATGAATGTCGGCACAGATTTCACGCCCATGCCGCGAAATCCATCGTCTTTTTCCAAAATCACATCTTTATCCGCCTCAGTGGTCAACAATCGGCGCACGACGGCGGCATCCATATCGCAGCTATCGGCGATATCGCAGAGCGTGTCGTGGTCCGAGATGTCGCGCCCTTGCTCAAAATACGCCTTGAACATGGAGGAGGCGACAGGCGTTTGCACGCCTTCAATGCCGGCCCAGTGGATCAAGCGATGGGCATCCATTGTGTTGGGCGTGCGCGTGATCTTGTCAAATTCGATATCTAGCCCGGCCTCTGATGCGGCCTGTGCAATCGGCTGATAGACGGCAAAGGCATTCTCTTTGCCGCCGAACTTCGTTTCGAGATATTCCAAGCGATCCATACCTTGGGCGGGCATATTGAGATTGAGGAAGAACGGATGCCATTCAATTTCAAACGGATGATCGGGATGCGCCTCGAGCGCCCGAAAAAGCCATGTTTTTCCAATATAACACCACGGGCAAATTGGATCAGAAATGATATCAAGTTTCATAAGGGGCCGGTCTCCTGAGCATATGGCTCTGTCATAAGGATGATCTGAGTGCTTGCAGCCCGTTATGCGAAGGATTATGCTCCGTGTCCATGGCTGGATCACAATCTCTTATACGAATGGCGCTCGATGGGCGCGACCCTGTGCAACCGGATCCTTTGGATCTTGGGGCGCGGGTGCGCGATATTCGGAAATCTCGCAACTGGACGCTCGAGCAAGCGGCCAAACAAGCGGGGCTTGCACGCTCGACATTGTCCAAGATCGAAAATGGACAAATGTCGCCGACATATGACGCGCTTAAGAAATTGGCGGATGGTTTGGGAATTTCCTTTCCGCAGCTGTTCACCACGCCGACGCAAAATTCGATCAGCGGCCGATTGGCCAAGACCGAGCAAGGGCAGGGGCAGGCCGTGCCAACCGCCACCTATGAGCACCGCATGCTCGCCGATACGCTAAAGAACAAGCGTATGCTGCCCTATTCCACGCGGGTGCGCGCGCGCTCAATGGATGAGTTTGACGGATGGGTGCGCCATGATGGTGAAGAGTTTCTCTATGTTCTCACGGGTGTTGTGAAGTTGTTCACAGAGTTTTACGAGCCGATGATCCTCAAGCGGGGTGATAGCGTCTATTACGATGCAAGTATGGGCCATAATGTCATTTCTGTGAGTGAAGATGACGCGATGATCCTGTGGGTCACGTCGCTCGATCAACCGTAAGCGTTACTAGATATACAATCGAATCGACGATGTGCTTACTGGCGGTAGTGGCATGGTTAGGGCAATTTTTCGCATCGGTTTTGGCCACCAAACACTGGTTTTCAGCGGGGCAATGATTCCACAATTTATTGCAGTATGCCCTATATGATGTGTTGTATTTTAGTCGAATAACTAGGGGTTGGGGTCTTTGTAGGGCGGAAAGTTATCCACATGCGGAATTTAGGTTTGGACTCTGCTACGGATGTTCAGTATAGATTAATCACTGCTCGATAGGTTTCTTGCCTGTATGAAACCTGCCTCAATACCTTCGCCCGCCTTGCGCGGGCGTTTTTTTTTGGCAAAACGGTGGCGCTTTCGGAGGTCCACTTACTTAGAGGCTTCCTAGAACGCCGTGACTACTCTTCGATTGCGGGGGTTGGTTTATTCTGGGGGTACACGAGGCCGGCTGAAATAACCAATTTCGCGGCGTCCTCGACGCTCATATCCAACACATGAATTTCAGATTC
Organism: Paracoccaceae bacterium; assembly: GCA_039767595.1. GTDB lineage: Bacteria > Pseudomonadota > Alphaproteobacteria > Rhodobacterales > Rhodobacteraceae > JBDNBY01. The sequence goes on from JBDNBY010000009.1 coordinate 3,732, forward strand.
TTTGAAAAACAGTAGAAAACCTGACGTTGGGTTAGGGGTCGTGGGGACAAACACGCTGATCAATTTGTCTTGATCGTCATTCATCATATTTTGAATTTCGCCTTTGGCCTCAGAGGTGATAAACCCGACGGCCCAAATCCCGCGGCGGGGGTATTCGATCATGCAGGCCTGCTCAAAAGAGCGCTCTTGCTGGGTAAAGACCGTTTCGGCGATTTGTTTGAGGCCTGAGTAGATGCTTCTGATCACAGGCATTTGATCGACAATCGATTCGCCCCAACGAATCAAAATG
>JBDNBY010000010.1:0-4473 GCA_039767595.1 Paracoccaceae bacterium
CCACGCAAAACAACCTTGGCGGCGCCCTCGCCACATTGGGGGAAATACGCCAAGATGTGGGTCTATTGGACGAGGCTGTCGCGGCCTTCCGCGGGGCGCTCAATGTCTTTACCCGCGCCTCGGCACCCTTTGATTGGGCGCGCACTCGGATCAATGTCGCCATTGCGCTGCGCTCAAAATACCTATTTGAGGAACGCGACGAAGATCGCCTTATGGCGCTCCAAGCGCTGTCGGGTGTTGAGGCGGAACTCCTCGAACGTGATGCGAAATCTCTGTTGCGGCTCTATTATCAAGTCGCGGGACAAATTGCGCAATTGTAACCACCAGACCTTGACCCATCTGCGAAATCCCATAGGGTATTGTGACATGCACCCCTTTTAATTCGAGGCTATGATATGGCACAGCGGCCCCCTCCTGCGCATATGCACCGCCTGCGCGACGCGGCATCCCCCGCCTCAGCCACGCAGGAGCAAGGCTCCTGATTCAGCGTCTTTTCCTACACGCCATTGCGCTCTTGGGCTACAACCCACGCGGCATGGCCTTTGGCAAACAAGAGCTTGATGACCTTTTGTTTGCGCAAAATGCTGTGCTGATCGTGCACAGTGATGCCTTTGAGGATGATATACTGGATGCGCTTGCTCTGCGGGTCGAAGACGAGGATCCCGATCTCCAAGTCGTGTGGGCCCCGTTGAGCGCGCCGCCGCGTGCGCCCAAGACGCTCAGCGTCCCCCCGTCTCAAGTCACCCCCCAAGGCACGTTGCGCATGGCGCCGCGCTCGGTGGCGGAATACAAATGTGTGATTGACCATCTTAAATTGCGTGCCCTGTTGTTCCTTGGCTGCACGCCGTCTGCGGCGGCGCTTGTTGCGGCGCGCACTCGCGGCATCCCCATTGCCACCGCGCAACTCAAACGCCGCGATATTCCCAAACAGCGCAGATTTTCAATGCTCTCATCGAAAATGATGCGGTTGCGCAGCCTCGACATGATTTTTACGGTGGATGCCGCAGATGCCATTGCTCATGATGTGCACTTGCCGCTTAGCATGGTAAAGCATTGCGCAGACATGCGCCTCTCGCGGGCAACGCCCGCGGTGCCCCCAGATCATTTCGCGGCAGTGCAGCCCAAATTAATGCACCGCTCGATTTGGGTCGCGACGGATGTGACACGGGGGGATATGCGGCATATTCTTGCGGCCCATCGCCATGTGTTGCGGCGGGATTTTCGCGCCTTGTTGATCCTTGCCCCACGAGATCACCGCGATATCACCGCGTGCAAAGCCTATATTTACGAGGCACAGCTAAGCTTTGCCTGCGTCGCCGACACCCCTTGCCCAGACGACCAAACGCATATTTGGCTGGACGATACAGGCAACGCCGCTGCACTGTGGCACCATCTTGCACAGTCCAGCTGTGTCGGCGGTAGCTTTGATGACACGGCCATGCCTGCGGACATCACGCCGATCATTGGCTATGGCAGCGCGGTGATCTATGGGCCGAAACTGGGCTCTTTTCAAAACAACGTAACAGACCTCGTGCGTCTGGGGGCCGCGCGGCAGGTCTCGGATGCCGACGCTTTGGCCAATGCTGTCACTGACCTGAGTAATGTCGATATGTCCGCAGCGCAAACTGTGGCCGCATGGGAATATAGCACACAGGCCGATGCCGCCATGGGCGAGGTCGCCCATTGGTTAATCACGCCGAAACCAAAGCACCTTGGCAAAACCGGTCGCACACAGGACAAGAATGATGAGAACACCCGCACATTGGTATCCTGAAGATCGCGCCCCGACTTTGTGGGCCAAGCTGCTCGCCCCACTGGGCCGGCTCTATACCTTTGGCTCGGCGCGCCGCGTCGCACGGACTAAGACGGCATATAGGGCGCAGATCCCTGTCATCTGCGCAGGCAACATCACCGCAGGGGGCAGTGGCAAAACACCTTTGGTCGCCGATCTGATGCAACGGCTGAGCGATCATAATCGGCGCCCCTGCGTCATTTCCAAAGGGTATGGCGCCAAATCCCTCAGCGGCCCCCTGCGCGTCGACCCCAATCGCCATAGTGCCGAAGATGTCGGCGATGAGCCGCTTTTTCTATCGGCATTTGGCGCGGTGATCGTTGCCCCTGATCGCCCCAGCGCGATCCAACAGGCCCAAGCCGATGGGTTTGACATCGTGATCTTGGATGATGGGTTTCAAGATCCCAGCGTAGACAAAGACCTCAGCATCGTCGTGATTGATGCCGCCAAAGGCTTTGGCAACGGACTTGGCATCCCCGCTGGCCCCTTGCGCGAAGATATCGACGCAGGCCTGCGCCGTGCGGATATGATCGTTTCTTTGGGGCCAGAGGCGGCGCAAACGCACTTAACCACCGAGCTGGCGCATCACACGCCGCGCCCCCGCGCTATCGGCGCCCTAGAGGCTCTGCCCACCGGCATGCCATGGGATGGTCAACGCTGTATTGGATTTGCAGGCATTGCCGCGCCGGAACGGTTTTTGAAAACGCTGCATTTGCTTGGCGCCCAAGTTGTTCATTTTGAGGCCTTGGGCGATCATGAAGTGATCAATCCCCGCCTCTTTGAGCGGCTACAGACCCGCGCTTGGGCCGAAGATGCGATTTTAGTGACCACCGAAAAAGACGCCGCCCGCCTCACTGCGCAGCAGCGGCCGCATGTGACCCCCGTCCCCGTGCGCATTCACTGGAGGGATGCCGAGGCGCTCGATCGTATGTTAGAGCGGTTCATCTCAGAATAATTCAGCATCGGCGCAATCTGTGTTTTGAGAAAATCGGCCATCGCTTGCACTTTGGGTGTGCGGTGCAAATCGACATGGGTGACCAATTGCAATGGGGCCTCCATCGCCAGGTCGGGCGTATCAATTCGATGCAAATGGGGCATATGACGCGCCACAACATCGGGGAGGAATGCCGCCCCCACACCGCTACAGACCGCGTCATAGATCATCCGCTCGTCCGAGAATGTCATGGCGATCCGCTCGCTTGGGATATTTTGCTCGATCCAGGCGTGATGCGGGGCCCGCGCCGTGCGCGCGTGGCTTGTGATCACTTCAATCACATCGAGCGTATGCCCATTCATCCCTGCGAGGTTTTTGCGTTTGACATAGCTGTGATGCGCATACATTGAGAATTTAAGTTTGCCCAAGTTTTGAACAACGCTATCGGCATGGGGCGCTTTGGTCCCTGCGCGCAGAGCAACATGCGCCTCGCCGGTTTCCAATCGGTAGACGCGCTCTGAGACAAGGGCCGAGACACGGATACGGGGGTAAGTCGCCCGAAAATCACCCAACACAGGCATCATCATCGGCGAAATTTCACTTAAAAACGTGACGATAAGCTCACCAGAGAGGTCTCTTTCATTGCCTTTGAGGCGGCTGGTCATCTGCTGCACTTGATCCTCGAGCCGCGCCGCCACTTGCATTAGGTCATGCCCCGCCTCGGTCGGCGTATAGCCGCGCGCATGACGTTGGAACAACCGCACCTCAAGGGCCGCCTCGAGGGCATCGATGTGCCGGATCACCGTAGCATGGTGCACGCCCAGCACTTCGGCCGCACCGCTGACAGTGCCAATTTTCGCAACATAAAAGGCCGTTCGAAGCTCATCCCAGTTTTGCATCGTCGCTCGCTTTTTTGAATTCAACACCAAACATAGCCCGCCCCCGCGAACAAACAAGTCACGTGGCGCGGAATTGTGACACGCCAAATCACAGACCCGCAGCCGAACACCCAAGCGCGCGCCGCCAAACGCATGCCCGCTTGACTCTCATCATCGCAATGGGATAAAGAGCGGAAACTTCCGAAGAGCCATGGCCCTTCGGTCTTTGGCATCGAACAAAGATCGCCCCCCGTCAGCGAGTTTCGCCCACGGGGGCAGTTGGCGTTTACCTCATGATGCATATGTATAAAGGCACGCAAAAGATAGGAGCGTAGGTATGTTTGAAAATCTGTCCGAACGTCTTGGCGGTGTCTTTGATCGTCTCACCAAACAAGGCGCCCTATCAGAGGATGACGTCCGCGAAGCGATGCGCGAAGTGCGCGTTGCCCTTTTGGATGCCGACGTGTCCCTGCCTGTGGTGCGCAGCTTTGTCAAAGCGGTGACCAAACGGGCCACTGGCGCCTCTGTGACCAAATCGATCACGCCTGGCCAGCAAGTGATCAAGATCGTCCATGACGAAATGGTCACCATGCTGCGCGGCGACGGCGACGCAGGCGCCCTTAAGATCGATAGCCCCCCTGCCCCAATCTTAATGGTCGGCCTCCAAGGGTCGGGTAAAACCACCACCACGGCAAAATTGGCCAAACGCCTCACGCAGCGCGACGGTAAAAAAGTGTTGATGGCCTCGCTCGACGTCAACCGTCCTGCGGCGATGGAACAATTGGCCATTTTGGGCCAACAAATCGGGGTCGACACTCTACCGATCGTCAAGGGCGAGGATCCCGTCACCATCGCCAAACGCGCCAAAA
>JBDNBY010000011.1:0-5134 GCA_039767595.1 Paracoccaceae bacterium
GATCGCCCAAGGCGCGGCGCGCTTGCGGGAAATCTTCGCTGGCGACATGCAGCTCGGCCATCATCAATTTGGTTTCGCGGTGATCTGGATTGGTTTTAGCCAATTTCTCAAATCGTTTCAATCGCGTATCGGCCTCTTCATCGGGGTCAATCCGCGCATAAGCCGCGGCCAAATCCGGATGCGGGGCAAGACGCCACGCCTTTTTTATCACACGATCGGCATAGCGTTTATTCTTTTTCTCGATATACCCGTCGGCCACCAAGGCCGCCGCAGGGGCCAGATCCGGCGAGAGGCGATTGGCCTCAATCGCGGCCTCTTGCATATCGATGGTGGCGTCCTCGGCCAAGACGTCCCTCGCCTGTGACAAAGCAAGGATCGCATCACGACGGCGAAAGACATCACGCGGCAAGGCGCCAGATTTCAGCTTGCCGCCCAATGTTTTGCGGGCGCCGCTCCAATCTTTGACTTCGGTTTGTAGGTCAAAGAGGATGTCCTGCACTTCGCGGTTGGCCGGTTTGAGGGCATAGGCCCGCTCGGCCAATTTCAAACTGGTTTGCGTGTCGCCCGCAGTCAGCTTTTGCTTCAACAGCCCGCGCACCCCGATGAAACGCGTTTGATCCTGCGTGACCAGCTCTTTGTAGATGCCGTGCGCCTTGTCGTGTTGACCTGAGGTTTCAGCCGCCTGTGCAATCAACACATTGGTTAATTCAGGCTTAGCAAGGTATTTTTCCGCTTTGGCCAATTTGCGCATCGCCACATCGCCATCCCCCGAGGCCAAGGCCCAGACCCCTTCGGTCAGCGCTTTGAACCCACGGCGTTCGCGATTGCGCGAGAAAAACCGCGTCAGCGCAGTTTCATCCCCATTTACAAATCGCAGTACCGCCATCAACAGGCTGGCGAGTTTTAAAATGAGCCAAACCGCACATAAAAGCGCAACCAAAACGATCACAGATTGCAACGGCCCAAGGGTAATTTCATAGCCCGCCGCCGTAATTTGCAGCCCCCCCGACGTATCAAGGAGCAAAGAGGCCCCATAACTCAACGCGCCAATCAAACTTAGAAACAGAGCGATACGAATAACTGTCCAAATCATAAAATAACCTCTTGTCCTATTGTGCCTCTGGCGCGGTGAGCGCATCGACAGCTGTATCTATGGCCAACCGCGTCGCGAGCGCCTCGCGCCACGGGGCGCTGATCTGTGCTGCCTCACCGCTCAGACCCTCGGCCTCTTGGGCCGCTTGACGTAAATCACCTGCGCGCAGCGCCCCCTCCATCCGAGAGAGCACTGCATCGGTCGATGTCCCCTCTTTGGGAGTTACAGATCTCAGGCCCAGTTGCTTTTTCAAAAACTGCCCAACCCCTTGCGCGGCGCTCGCCCCGTCAGAGCCTTGACCCCGATCGGCCGCAAGGGCCTCGCGCGCCATTTGGGGGAATTCAGCGGTCAAGCTCGAAACGGTGGGGGCCCCGCTCACAGCGGCGGCGCGCAAGGCATCCGGAATGGCCATGCCCACGGCCTCAAGATCGGCCAGAACATCCTCAAAAGGGACGCCAGTTTCCAACGCATGGGCCAACGCGACCCGTGCCTGCGCGGTCTGGGTCGCAACGGCCCGCTCTTGGCGCAGCTGTTCTTGGGTTTGAACCACCTCTTGAACAGAGCCTAAAGTAGAGCTGAGCCGCTCAAAATCTGATTGCATTTGTGCGATATCTTCGGCCGAGGGGCCAGAGGCGTCCGCCAACCGCGCCTCGAACGCCGCCATCTGCGCCGCCAGCTCTGTGACCGTCGCACGTAGGCTCTGCACATCCGCGGCCATGGCCACATCGGCACGCGGGGCGAGCAAGGCGATCTGCTCTTCAATCGTGGCGACGGCATCAACCGTCACATATTCAACCTGCGCCGTGCGCGCGGTAAAGATCGACCCATCAAACGGCCATCCGCTATTGGCGTATTGCGCCACCATGCCCCCAGCGACCCCAGCGCCAATCCAACCGAGCGTCAAGACCGCTATCGGCGATCTCGCAGAGGCCTTCGTAGGTTGCGTCATATCTGGGGAGGTTGGTGAAGGATCATGGGTGTCAATGGCCTCTGGAGCGGTGTCACCCTCCTGGGTGCTCTCTTGATCCACGCCGGCCGTCTCTTCGACCGTGCTGGCAGCACTGATATCACTTTGTGGGGTACCCAAGGTGTCAGATACCTCAACAGCGTCTTTCACCTGATCTACAGAGCTATCGGTCTCTTGCGGCTTCGATGGGTTTTTCTTTTTACGTTGCGTCATCGTTCTCTCTTACTTCTCACCCATCATCCCCGCGGCAAGCACAGCCTCGAGCATATGCGCTCGGGTCGGTGTGTCGGCCACCGTGCATGAATATGCGCCAAAGCGCTCAACACTCAGCTGCACGGCCTCACTCATCACGGCAAAGGATAACGGCGCCCTATAGGGCCCTTGTTTCATAAACAACTCTGCAGAGCGAGGGGAAAATAACGCAACTACAACCGCATGTGCAGCATTCAGCCGATCCAAAATAGGGGCAGACAGGGCGACCTGTTGTTGATCATAGACAATATGCCGCGTGACCTCCGTCGCGCCGTCTGACAGATGTTCGGCAATATCGCCACGGTGATGGGCCCCGCACACATGCAGCACCCGCCCTGCGGGCAGCGCACCCAGGCGCGCAGAAATCAGATCCTCTGCCGTTAGCGCGACGTGATCGATCACATGCCCTGCTGTGCGCGCCTGATCCGCAGTTCGGGCGCCAACGCAAAAGGCAGGCACCCCATAGGTCACAGGCGGGGCATATCGCACGCCATGCTCGGACGTGAAAATCACACCCAACGGCGCGGATCCCTCATAATGATTGGGCCGAGGCACAATTTCCATCACAGGCGCCATCAAAATGCGCGCCTCGACGTCACGCGCCTGCGCAAAAGCACGCAGGTCCTTGGAAAAGGCGCGGGACTGTGCCGCGGGTCTGGTCACAATAACGTCGATAAGATCATCCTTTGTCGAATTTGAAGACAGAACCCCACCCTACATGCTCAAGGTGCGGCGCTTGTCTTTAGGGCGACTCACATGGTAGCCACTTGCCAGTGTTGTGCAAAGGGTAAACCGTGACAAAAGACTGTGTCATTTTGGGATTAGAGAGCAGCTGCGACGATACCGCGGCGGCGCTGATACGGGTCGACGGGGTGTCGGGCCGCGCGACCATCTTGTCACACAGCATCTACACACAAAAAGAAGAGCACGCCCAATTTGGCGGCGTTGTTCCCGAGATCGCGGCGCGGGCCCATGTGCCCCGCCTTGACAGTTGCACACGCGATGCATTGAGCCAAGCGCAGCTTCGCCTCTCTAACATCGACGCCATTGCCGTCACCAGTGGGCCGGGTTTGATCGGCGGCGTCGTCTCTGCGGTTATGTTTGCCAAAGGTCTCAGTCGCGGCGCGAATATCCCTCTTATTGGCGTCAATCACCTCGCCGGTCATGCGCTGACACCGCGTTTGACCGACGGCATTGCGTTTCCCTATTTGATGCTCTTGGTCTCAGGGGGGCATTGCCAATATTTGGGCGTCACCGGCCCCAATCAGTTTACCCGATTGGGCAGCACCATCGACGACTCCCCTGGCGAGGCATTTGACAAAGTGGCGCGGCTTTTAGGCCTCCCGCAACCAGGTGGGCCGCATGTTGAAAAATGGGCCAAAGACGGGGATGCCACTCGCTTCGTATTTCCCAGATCCTTGATCCACCGCGATGATTGCAACTTATCCTTCTCGGGCCTGAAGACAGCCGTTTTACGCGCACGCGATAGCGTCATGGGCCCAAACTCCACGCTCAAGGCACAAGATGTCCGCGACATCTGCGCAGGGTTTCAAGCTGCCGTTGCCGATATTTTTCGCGTTAAAACAGAGCGCGCCATTAATGCCTTCACATCAGATCACCCTATCGCCCGCCACGTTTGCGTGGCAGGGGGTGTGGCCGCAAATACAGTGCTACGCGCGCAGTTAAAGGCAGTCTGCGAAAAACATTCCATGGAATTTAATGCTCCTCCGCTCTGGCTGTGCACCGATAACGCAGCAATGATTGCCTATGCTGGATATGAGCGATTTGCCGCTGGCGATCGGGATGATATGTCCTTGGCCGCGCGCCCGAGATGGCCACTCGATGATACGCAATCCAGCCTTGTTGGTCACGGTAAAAAGGGGGCTAAGGTATGAAAATCGCCATCCTTGGTGCCGGCGCGTTTGGAACTGCGCTGGCGCAAAACTATGCCAAGACGGGTCACCCCATTCAGCTATGGACGCGCTCGGCAGAACACGCCGCGCAGATGCAAACGCGCGGCGTCAATCAAGCGTATTTGCCTGATGTGCCACTAGATCCGGATATAGAGATTACATCGAACATTACAGATATCCGTGCGGCGCAGGCCATTTTACTCGCCATACCGGCGCAAAAGATATCGGCGTTCGCCGCAGAGCATCGCGAGATGCTGTCGGGTCAATCTGTGATCTCGTGCGCCAAAGGCATCGATCTTAACAGCCTCGCCACGCCGGCGGCGACGCTTGCGACCGTGTTGCCTAATACGCCGGTCTATGCGCTATCCGGTCCGGGGTTTGCGCGTGATTTGGCGCTAGGCTTGCCGACGGCTATGGTCATCGCCGGCCCCAAGACCCAGCTCAGTGACATCCAGCATGCGCTGTCTAGTCAAACCTTGCGCCTCTATCGATCCGAACACCGTGACAGTGTGGAAATGGGTGGTGCATTGAAGAATATCATCGCCATCGGCTGCGGCGCCGTGATGGGCGCGGGCCTTGGCGAAAGTGCGCGGGCTGCCCTACTGACGCGAGGCTTTCATGAGATGCAGCAAATATTACATTCCATGGAATATTCATCCGAGCCGCTGCACGGCCTGTCGGGTTTGGGCGACCTGACATTGACCGCGCTTTCACCTTCGTCGCGCAATTATCGACATGGCTATCACATTGGCGCAGGCCAAGAGATCGCTACCCCGCAAACCACCGAGGGGGTCGCAACGGCGCAGGCGATGACCCAACTTGCACAAGAGCGCAACATCGACATACTAATCACCCGTGCTATTCACGCTTTATGCACAGGCACACAGACGATCCAAACCCTCGCTACCA
>JBDNBY010000012.1:0-27765 GCA_039767595.1 Paracoccaceae bacterium
CCGCCAGCTTTATCGCCGCCGGCCTTGATCCGCAAAAATCCATTCTTTTCAATCAGTCCCGCGTCTCAGGTCATGCGCAGCTCGGCTGGCTCTTTAACTGCGTGGCACGCATGGGCTGGATGCAGCGCATGACACAGTTCAAGGATAAGGCCGGCAAAAACGCGCAAAACGCCTCATTGGGCCTCTTTGGGTACCCTGCCCTGATGGCCGCCGATATTTTGCTCTATCACGCCACGCATGTCCCCGTGGGCGAGGATCAAAAACAGCACCTTGAACTGACCCGCGACATCGCTGCGAAATTCAATCACGACTACGGCACAGAGTTCTTCCCTCAGCCCGAGCCGGTGATCGAGGGCGCCGCTACCCGCGTCATGTCGCTGCGCGATGGCACGAAAAAGATGTCGAAATCCGACCCCTCCGACATGAGCCGCATCAACATGACCGACGATGCCGACACCATCGCCAAGAAAATCCGCAAGGCCAAAACGGACCCAGAGGCCCTGCCCTCCGATCTAGACGGGCTGACCACGCGCCCCGAGGCACGCAACCTCATCAACATCTACGCCGCCCTCTCGGATCAAACTGCTCAGGCGGTCATCACCGAAATGGGCGGGCTGGAGTTCTCTGCCTTCAAACCCAAGCTCGTCGATCTCGCGGTCGATAAACTCTCGCCCATCGGCACGCGCATGTCCGAATTGATGCAAGACACCGCCGAAATCGACCGCATCTTGGCCCAAGGGGCCGAGCGCGCCAATGCGATCGCGCAGCCGATCTTGGAAAAAACGCAGCAAATCATGGGCCTGCGCGACTAACCCAAGGCACCCCCACAGCGCCCCATAAAAAAACCCTTGGCGCGGCCCGAAAAACAAGGCATTCTGAAAGCCGTCACAGCGGGGCAACATAAAGGGAGCAGGATGCGCAAATTACTAGTGGTGCTCGACGATAGCCGCGAATGCCTCAACGCCATGCGCTTTGCCGCCATGCGCGCCGAACACACAGGCAGCACAGTCCTCATTCTCTCGGTCATTCCCCCCGATGAATTCAACCATTGGATCGGGGTCGGCGATATCATGCGCCAAGAGGCCCGCGAACAGATCGAGGCGCATTTCAACGTCTTTGCCAAATGGATGCGCGACAAACATATGATCGAGCCGACCCTCATGATCCGCGAGGGCAAACCCACGCAAGAGATCCTCGCTCAGATAGAAGAGGATCCCTCAATCGCCATCCTCGTCCTTGGCGCGGGGTTCGAGAGCCACGGCCCCGGCCCCATCGTGACCGAGCTGTCAAAACAGGCCGGCACCCTGCCCATTCCCCTAACCATCGTCCCGGGCAATATGTCCAAAGAGCGGCTCATACAAATCGCCTAAGCGCCAAGAATGGGCGCCCCCTAGACGCAGCAGCGCGCCCCTACGCATCCCCCAACGCGGCACGAATGCCGGCCTGCACATTGTGAGCAATATCAATATCCGGATGCCCCGCGGGCAACGCCGCCTCAAATATCGCCACAGCCTGATCAATCAACGGCAAAGCGTCCTCATACCGCCCCAGCGTATAATACAGCGCCGCGAGGTTATTAAGGCTCGTCGCAAAAACTGGATGCCCCTTGCCCAGCGCCACGCGCTTCACCTCCATCGATTGTTTGTACAGCGGCTCAGCCGCCTCATACCGCCCCTGCGCCTTATATAACCCCGCAAGGTTATTTAGCGCAGAAGCATACTGGACGCTCTCCTCGCCATGGTCATCTGCTGCCCTGCGCATGCGCAGTTTCTGTAAACCCACCCCTTCTTCATTACGCCCCAACCGCCCCGCCATCCGTGCATAGAGATCGAGCGCCTCCACCTCTTGCCCCAAGTCATACGCGCGTTTCGCATGGGCATAGGCATCGTGCCACCGGATGTCGTTTTCGGCAATTTTGGCCTGCAATAACTCAAGCCGAGCGTCGTCTTTATCAATCTCTTCGCGCTCTGCTTCATTCAGTTGCCGGCGCTGTGTGATGTTGCCTTGCGCAAGCGCAATTAGATCGCCTGCGGCCTTTAAATCACCCTCCTCAATACCCTTCATCGCATTGGTGATATCATCATGTGGAAACTGATTAGAATATCGCTGCAGCTCTTGGCGCGCCTCATCCAGCAGCCGCACTGCATCTTCATAAGATTGTTGCAAGTTATCGAGTTTCAATGACACATTGTCATATCTCAATTGCAAATTTTCGCGCTCAGCGAAATGCGCACGCTCTAAATCCGCGCGAAGCTGTTCTTTTTCCTCTTTCAGCTTTTGTTCGTGATGCTCGACGGTGTAGCCAGTATTAATCTCTACGCCCTGAGAATCCCGCACAACAATTTTATGCCCATCAACGTTAAACATCGATATTCACATTTTTGGATTTTTTCACTTTGATGTGCGCATCTTGTTCAGTCTTTGACTGATTGCGTATGCGAACATCCTCTGATTTTTTCACTTTAATCTGATTACGCTTTGTCCTCCACCAGAGCCCAATCACGCCAAAAGTAACAGAGACACCAATGCCCAAAAGGCTAAGCCAATTTTCATTCAACCATACCATACAATAAATTCCCTTATTTAACGTAATGGTAATAAATATATGAGACAATGCAAGCATAAGACGACTCAGAAAAAGGAAACCCATATGACATTTTACCCAAGGCGGAATTGACTTCGCCCGCGTCACCTCCCATATCTGATGTACCGAATTTTCTCGGATGCGGAGGCCACCCATGTTTATCCAGACGGAATCGACACCTAATCCAGCGACATTGAAATTCCTGCCCGGACAAACTGTCCTTGAAATGGGCACTGCGGATTTCCCCTCCACCGAAGCCGCCGCCGCCTCTCCTCTTGCGCAGCGGATCTTTGATATCCAAGGGGTCAGCGGTGTGTTCTTGGGCAATGATTTTGTCTCCGTCACCAAATCCGACGACAGCGAATGGGACCATATCAAACCCGGCATTTTGGGCGCGATCATGACCCATTACCAATCCGGCGCCCCCGTCATGAACGAAGACGGCCAAGCCGCCGGCGGACACGCAGACCACAGCGGCGAAGACAGTGAGATTGTGACGCAGATCAAAGAATTGCTCGACACCCGCGTGCGTCCAGCCGTAGCCCAAGATGGCGGTGACATCACATTCCACGGATTTGAACGCGGGGTTGTCTATTTGCAAATGCAAGGCGCCTGCGCCGGATGCCCCAGCTCGACGATGACGCTCAAAATGGGAATTGAAAACCTGCTGCGCCATTTCATCCCCGAAGTGACCGAAGTGCGCCCTGTCGGCCTTTGATCACCGATGATCCTCGCCTTTGACACTCACGGCCCCCATCTCTCTGTGGCCCTGTGGCAAGACGGATCCATCATCGCCGATCATTTCGACCTCATGGCCCGCGGCCAAGCCGAGCATTTGTTTCACGCTATTGACACGGCGCTCTCATCGGCCGGCGCGGACTACGCGGACCTCACAGCCCTCGCCGTTGGGATTGGTCCTGGAAACTTCACTGGATTGCGCATGAGCGTCGCCGCCGCCCGCGGCCTCAGCCTCTCTCTCGATCTGCCATGCCGCGGTGTGTCCAGCTTTGACGCTCTGCGCGCTCTGTCCCCAGAGGCCCGCGCCGTCGTCGCCGGCCCCAAAGGACACGTCTATATCGAGCAAGAGGGTCAAGCCCAACTGATGACCGAGGCCGACGCCCTAACACATTTGGACGATCACATCATAGCTGCCCCGCCCGAAGTCTTACCGACATGGACACAGCGCGCCGCACGCCCTGCACACCCCGCCATTGGCATTGCGCATGTGGCTGGCCAAGACATGGGCGTCACTCTCACCGCCGCCGCGCCATCCCCGCTCTATGTCAAAGCGCCAGATGCCGCCCCGCCCAAAATCACGGCCCCGACGATTATCGAATGACCGCACGGCCCAGCATGACATTCGACGAGATGGCCGCCCTGCATGCCCGCGCCTTCCCACCAGACCGCGCATGGAGCGCCGCTGACCTCGAGCAGTTGAGCGCCCCACCGTATGGGCACGTCATCACCCACTCGGATGCAGGCTTTTTGATCGCGCGACTTATGTTTGACGAGGCCGAACTATTGACCATTTGCACCGATCCCGCACAGCAGCGCCGCGGCATCGCGAGATCGATTTTGGCGCAGCTTTATGCCACCTGCGCCGCCCAAACCGTGGCTCGCATATTCTTGGAAGTTGGGCGCACCAACGTCTCTGCGGTCGGTCTGTACACCGCCGAAGGTTTTGAAAAAATCAGTGAGCGACGCGCGTACTACACCTCCGCGTCAGGGCACCGGGACGATGCGTTGATTTTATGTAAATCGCTTTAAGTTTACGGCACGTTCATCTTTTGATTCTATGTTGACGTTATCCTGCCAAAGGCGTTTACTAATACGGTCACTTGGCGGGGACTCCACCCCGCCGCATTGGGAGGAAATCACATGACGTTTGTAACACGAATTCTTGGCGCCGCCTCTGCCTTGGCCCTAAGTGTTGGCATTGCCGCCGCTGAGCCCGCGATGATCTTTGATCTTGGCGGGAAATTTGACAAATCTTTCAACGAAATGGCGCACACGGGCGCATCAAAATGGGCCACCGATACCGGCGGCACATACAAAGAGATCGAACTATCGTCCGCCGCACAGCGCGAACAAGCCTTGCGCCGGTTTGCTGAAATGGGCGCCAATCCAATCGTCATGGCCGGATTTGCATTTGGCGAACCACTGGGCCAAGTCGCCGCGGATTATCCAGACACGAAATTTGTCATCATCGATATGGTGGTTGACGCGCCAAATGTCCGTTCTGTCGTCTTTAACGAACACGAGGGATCCTACCTTGTTGGTATGATGGCCGCACAGGCGTCGAAATCTGGCACAGTCGGATTTATCGGCGGCATGGATGTGCCCCTCATTCGCAAATTTGCCTGCGGCTATGTCCAAGGTGTCAAAGCCACGAACGCAGATGCAACTGTCATTCAAAACATGACCGGCACGACCCCATCGGCATGGAACGACCCTGTAAAGGGCTCTGAGCTCACGCGTGCGCAAATCGCGGATGGTGCGGATGTCATCTATGCGGCCGCGGGCGGCACAGGTGTTGGCGTTCTGCAAACTGCCGCAGATGAGGGCATCTTGTCGATTGGTGTGGATAGCAACCAAAACTACCTCCATTCTGGCAAAGTTCTAACGTCTATGGTCAAACGCGTTGATAACGCCGTTTACGAGGCGTTTGAGGCAGGGACCGACGTTGAAACAGGCATCATTGTCATGGGCTTGGCCAATGGCGGTGTAGGCTATGCGATGGATGAGCATAACGCCGCACTCGTGAGCGCCGACATGCAAGCGTCTGTTGATGCCGCCATGGCAAGCATCTCGGACGGTTCACTGAGCGTGCATGACTACATGAGCGACGACAGCTGCCCCGTCGAATAAGGGCCGCGACATGTCATCCCCTGCCCCAGCGATTGAGCTGCGCCACATATCAAAATCCTTTGGTCCAGTTCGGGCCAATCAGGATATCTCATTGTCCGTAAGACCGGGAACACTTCACGGGATTATTGGCGAGAACGGCGCAGGCAAATCGACCTTGATGTCGATCCTGTTTGGATATTACCAAGCGGATCACGGAGAGATCTGGGTGCATGGGAGCCGCCGAAATATCACCGATCCCCAAGGCGCGATTGCCGCGGGGATCGGAATGGTCTTTCAACATTTCAAATTGGTTGAAAACTTTACAGTTTTGGAAAACATTATGCTCGGCGCAGAGGGCGGCTTTGATCTGAGCCGGGCCCGCGGCGCCGCGCGTGAAAAATTGCGCGCCTTGTCCCGCGAATACGAACTCGACACAGACCCCGACGCCCTCATCGAAGATATCAGTGTCGGCGCGCGTCAACGTGTGGAAATTCTCAAGGCGCTCTATCGAAATTCAGATATCCTCATTCTCGATGAGCCGACGGGCGTGTTGACACCTGCGGAGGCCGATCAACTCTTTCGCATTTTAAAGAACCTAGCCGATGCAGGGAAAACGGTCATCCTAATCACGCATAAACTGCGCGAAATTCTCACATATACCGACACGGTCAGCGTTATTCGACGCGGCCAAATGGTGGCCCACCGTGAAACGGCGGACACCTCGGCCGAGGAGCTCGCCGAGTTGATGGTCGGTCGGCGCGTTGTCCTCAAAGTGGACAAAACGCCCGCACAACCCGGTGATGTGGTACTGCGGGCGCAAAACCTATCGTGTCACGCAGGGGATGGCAGCTTGCGCCTCAAGAACGTGAGCTTTGACATCCGTGCCGGTGAAATCTTGGGCATTGCCGGTGTTGCGGGAAATGGGCAGTCTGAATTGTTGCATCTGCTGGGCGGCATGCACCATGGAACGGGCGACTTGCAGCTCAATGGCCGCCCCTTGCCTGTGACGGGACGCGCTGCGAATGGGCGCACTCGCCGTGATGCTGGTGTGGCCCATGTCCCCGAAGATCGCCATCACGAGGGCCTCATCCTCAATTACATGGGATGGGAAAATGCGCCCTTTGGCTATCATCACCGGCCTGAGTTTTCGGGTCCGTTGTCCCTGCGCCGGCACAATATGATTGATGATGCGTCACAGAAATTTAATACATTCGATGTGCGCCCGAATACAACCACCCTAGAGGCGCAAAACTTCAGTGGCGGCAATCAGCAAAAGATCGTCTTGGCGCGCGAAATTCAAAGCAATCCAGACGTGCTCTTGGTGGGGCAGCCCACCCGCGGGGTCGATGTGGGTGCGATTGAATTTATCTATGACGAATTGATTAAGCTGCGCGATTCCGGCAAGGCGATTTTGCTCGTGTCTGTTGAGCTCGATGAAATTTTTGCCCTCTCCGATCGGATCATCGTCATGTGCGACGGTGAAATCGTCGGCGAGCGGCTCCCAGCGCAGACAAATGAAAACGAGCTGGGCCTGATGATGGCCGGCCTGCGCACGGGAGAGGCAGCATGACATCCATTCCAAAGTGGGTCGATGTTGTCATCGTGCCGATTGTCTCTTTGCTATTGGCTGCGGCAATTTCCGCCCTCGTCATGCTGGCGATCGGGGAAAACCCTTGGACGGCGCTCAAACTCATGATCACGGGGGCGCTCGGTTCCTCCTATGGGTGGGGGTACACGCTTTATTATACAACTAATTTTATCTTTACCGGTTTGGCCGTCGCCATTGCCTTTCATGCACGCATTTTCAACATCGGCGGCGAGGGTCAGGCGGCGCTGGGCGGATTGGGCCTGACACTTTTTGTGCTCAACGTGTCTTTGCCGCATTGGTCGCTCTATCTCCTTGTGGGGATGTTGGGCTCGGCGCTTTTTGGGGCGGCGTGGGCGTATGTCCCCGCGATCCTACAGGCCAAGCGCGGATCGCATGTTGTCATTACAACGATCATGTTCAATTTCATCGCCGCCGCCGTTCTCAATATGCTCTTAGTCGGCGCCCTCAAACCCCAAGGCGCGATGGAGCCGTCATCGGCCAAATTTGCGCCCACGGCCCATCTTCCCACACTCCATGAGATCCTTGCGCCGCTGGGCATTGCCTTTTCCAAATCGGGGCCGGCGAACATCTCTCTCTTTGTGGCCCTCATCGCAGCACTGGCCGTGTGGTATCTGATTTGGCGCACGCGCTTGGGTTATGAAATGCGGGCCTTTGGCCACTCCGAAGCCGCCGCGCTTTATGCCGGTATTTCGCCGACAAAGATTATCGTGGTCACGATGCTAATATCTGGCGGGCTTGCCGGAATGATGGCGCTAAACACCACAATGGGCGAGGCGGAGCGACTGCTCCAAGACTTTACCGAAGGCGCGGGCTTCATCGGCATCGCAGTCGCCTTGATGGGCCGGTCTCATCCCATTGGGGTCGTATTGGCCGCTCTTTTATTTGGATTTTTATATCAAGGGGGCGCCGAATTGGCGATGTGGACCTCAGTTCCGCGCGAAATGATCCTTGTGATCCAAGCGCTCGTGATCCTATTCACCGGCGCCTTGGACAACATGGTGCGCATGCCGATTATTGCCCTCTTGGGCCGCTTGAGAAAAGAGGCGTAAGATCATGGATTGGCTCACGGTTTTACAAATTGCAGACTCGTCTATCCGCCTAGCAACGCCCCTCTTGTTGGCCTGTTTGGCGGGGTTATTTTCTGAGCGTGCCGGTATTTTTGACATCGGCCTAGAAGGGAAAATGCTCGCCTCCGCCTGTTTGAGCGCCGCGGTCGCCTATGCCACGCAGAACATTTGGCTGGGCTTGGCGGCGGGTATTTCGGCCTCTCTCGTCCTATCAATCATTCATGGAGCCGCCTCGATCACTTTTCGCGGCAATCAATTGATTTCAGGTGTCGCGATTAATTTCCTCGCCTCTGGATTAACCATTTTGATCGCCCAAGCGTGGTTTGAACAAGGCGGCCGCACTCCGTCCTTGCCCGCAGATGTGCGATTGGGCGAATGGGGGCTGGGATTGGGTGAGCTGATCGCGCCGATCCCGATCGTTGGCCCGCTGATTGCAGAGGTAATTTTGGGGCATCGTTCACTGGTTTATGTTGCCTTTGCCGCTGTGCCTATCACATGGTGGATCTTGTATCGGACACGCTTTGGTCTGCGCCTGCGCGCCGTTGGAGAGGCGCCCGAGGCGGTCGACACTGCTGGCATCTCTGTCTATGTGTTGCGCTACAAAGCTGTGCTGATCTGCGGCGTCCTATGCGGTTTGGCGGGTGCCTATATGTCTACCGGATTACAGCCGTTTTTTGGCAAGGAAATGACCGCAGGGCGCGGGTATATCGCGCTGGCTGCTTTGATTTTTGCGAAATGGCGCCCTTGGCCGGCGATGTGGTCCTGCCTCTTGTTTGGCTTTTTGCAGGCCGTGGCGCTACGGTTTCAAAGTTTGTCGCTGGGCGGTGTGAAAATTCCTGTACAAATTATGGACGCCTTACCATATATCTTAACTGTGGTCATTCTTGCTGGGTTTGTCGGGCGGGCCATTCCACCGCGTGCCGGCGGCGAGCCGTACATCAAAGAGCGATAGATCAAACGTACCCCTGTTGGTGAGGATACCCCGCGCTATGCACTTATATCTGCCCATTGCTGAGATTTCGATCAACGTTTTATTGATCTTTTCCATTGGGGCGATTGTGGGCATCTTATCGGGCATGTTTGGTGTCGGCGGTGGATTTTTGGTCACGCCTTTGCTCTTTTTTGTCGGTATTCCGCCAGCCGTTGCGGTGGCCAGCTCGGCCAATCAAATCGTGGCCTCCTCCGTCTCGGCCCTCTTTGCACATGTCAAAAGGCGAACGGTTGATTTTAAAATGGGAACCGTTTTGTTGGTCGGCGGTATGTTTGGTGTGGCCGTTGGCGTGGCCATTTTCACGTGGTTGAAAACCCTTGGCCAAGTCGAACTATTCATTAACTTAAGCTATGTCATCTTTCTTGGTGTGATTGGCGGATTGATGTTTGTGGAAAGCGCGCGCGCCATGCTAAGGGCCCGCCGCGGCGCAGAGCCCAAGCCGCGTAGCCGCGCCAAATGGATGGACCCCCTGCCTTTTAAAGTGCGATTTCCAACCTCGCGGCTTTATATTTCCGTCATCCCCCCTCTTTTGATTGGCGCCTGTGTTGGAGTGCTGTCGGCGATTATGGGCGTGGGCGGTGGCTTTATTATGGTGCCGGCGATGATTTATCTATTGAACATCCCAACCAAAGTTGTGATCGGCACCTCGATTTTCCAGATTATCTTTGTCACGGGGTTTACCACGATTTTGCATGCCGCCACCAGCCAATCTGTTGATATTGTGTTGGCGGTCATTTTACTTCTAGGCGGGGTGATTGGGGCACAGGTCGGTGCCGTCTTGGGGGCCAAATTACGCGCAGAACAACTGCGCATTCTCTTGGCCGGATTGGTGTTGCTCGTCTGCTTTAAATTGTTGTTCGACCTCGTCGTGACGCCAAGCACACTCTTTTTCGTGGAAGGGGGCCTGTGATGCGCCGCTTACTCACTGCGCTCTTCATATTCTGGGCGTGTGTGGCCCTCGCCGAAGAACAGGCGATTTTAGGTCTGAGCACATCTAGTGTTGAAATTACGACAGATTTTACTGGCTCTGAGCTTTTGATCTTTGGTGCCGTAGCCCGCGAAACGCAAAAGCCGCAAGGGGATCTTGGCGTTGTCATCACCGTCACGGGGCCAACCACTCCGGTGACTGTGTGGCGCAAGGCGCGCAAATGGGGGATTTGGGTCAATCATGAATATGTCGAGATTGACCGTGCGCCCCAGTTCTATGCCATTGCTACCTCCGCACCTTTTGAAGAGATCATGTCCGACACTCAAGATTTGCGGCACAAAGTCTCGATCGAGCGGGCCATTCGGTCTGTTGGTGCGCCAGATAATATCAAAGATTCCTTTGAATTCACACAGGCGTTGATCGATGCGCGCGCGCGCAACGCACTCTATGCATTGGCGCAAAATACTGTGGATGTGCAAGGCGACACGTTGTTTCAAACAATGATCCAAATGCCCACAACGATCAGTGAGGGGCCTTACAATGTTCGCGTCTATCTCACGCGAGATCGCGAAGTGGTTGGGCAAGCCAACTCTGTGATAGATGTTAAGAAAGTCGGATTTGAAGAATGGCTCTACGCTTTTGCGCAGCGTTTCCCCTTGCTCTACGGGATATTCGCAGTGGCCGTCGCCGTTCTAGTGGGGTGGATGGCCCATGGGTTAACCACAGTGTTACGCCGCAGTTAAGACTGCGGCGGCATCAAATCATCTTGGGCGCTCAGTTCGAATTTTGGGGCTGGCGCTTTGAGGTCGTCGGTGCTGAGGGGCTGTGTCGGAAGCGAGAGACGATTGCGCACGACCCAATAGAGCCGCTCTTGCGCGCGGGTGATCGCAACGTAGGCAAGCCGTTTCCACAAAGGTTGGCCCGCCTCAACACGCCCTGCACGCGCAGCGGCGTAAATATCGGGGGCAAACACTTGGACATTTTCCCATTGGCTGCCTTGCGCTTTGTGAATTGTCACGGCGGCGCCATGCAAGAAAATCGCCCCTTGTTGTGCAGCGTAGGGGACGAATGGATCTTCGTCATCGGGTTTTTCAATTTTAATAATTGAGGCCGCAGAGACCCGCGGATCCTCTGCCCCGATGATATGGAGGCGAGAAAAGGCGCGCTTTTTACCCGGCCCGAGATAGACAACTTGAGCCCCTTTGACCAAACCGCGGGCCTCAAGATCAATACGCTTGGCACGGTTTTTCGGGCTCAGTTCAATGCCATCGCAGATCATCGGCTCGCCGGGAATGAGCTCGGTTTCAGAGGCCTCATAGGCAGCGCGATAGGCATTGATCAAACGGATCCGCGTGGCATTGCGCCACACTAGAACAGGCGATCGTGAGATAAGGTCGACATTGACCCGTTCGGCCCAAATCACGCGATCGTCCTGTTTGGCGATCTGGGAGATTTGATCCTCAAAATCTTGAAAATCGAGAGTGGGGTCGGCCAAACTATGCGCCAAATCCAATATAGGATTATCTTGGGTTTGCCTGTGCACCCGCGACAAACGATAGATGTGATCATCGGGCAAAGTTTCGAACACAAGCGAGCCAGATTGGTTCACGGGTGCCAGCTGCGCCGGATCCCCAAAGAGGACTAAGGTGGAAAATATTTCCTTCAGATCCTCTAACTGGCGCGTATCAAGCATAGAGGCTTCGTCCACAAACCCAATATCAAGTGGATCGTCACGGCGCTTCCAGCCTGTGATGAAATCCGACCCTTTGAGACCCACGGCGGTCAATGCGCCAATGACAGATTCTGTTTCGTCGTAAAATCGCTGAATGTGGTCGAGGGCCACTTGGTCAAGTTCTTCTATTTGAGGCGCGTCGCCCCCATCCGTAAGCCACTCGGCGATTTTCTCATATTCGGGATCATAGACCGGTGTATAAATAATTCGGTGTAACGTCGTGGCAGGCACTCCGCGGTGGCGCAGAACGCTGGCCGCTTTGTTCGTCGGGGCCAACACGGAGAATGAGCGCGGCGATTTTTTACTACGCGCCTCATATTCACCGCCCGCCGTGGCAAGTCCCGCCGCCTTTAAATCCTTGACGAGCTGCGCCAAGAGGAGCGTTTTGCCCGAGCCGGCCTTACCGATCACACTGATCGTGCGCTGCACGGCGCCAACACTGCCTAGATCCCCTGAAATCAGATCAAGCCCCGTGGAACCAAGCAAGTCGGCAACAGCATCATAGGCTTCGGATTGATCATCTGAGAGGGTGACAAGATCGGACATGCTTTGTCATACAAGCCACCCGCCCCAATGGCTATATGAACATTAGGCGATTGCCAGTTTTTTCGCACTTTCATCTGGAATTGCGCTCTCAAGCTCAACCGCACAGACCAAAAGCGCATTTTCCAATTGATTGGACAGCGCAGGCAGCTCATTCATGCGCGCATAGTTCCGCAAATCACTGAGCACATCAAAGAGCCAGTCATGTGCAGACGTAAATTCATTTGTGGCAGCAAATTCATCACGTGTCATAGGTCACCTTTCTATATTTCGGTGACCAAAAAAGAGAACAAACAGACGATCACCATCCGTTTGTTCCTATCATGTTCCAGTTAACGTGTGTTTAATGCATCTTCAAAAGTGCGCAATCCGGGTTTTGGCGATTGCACAAGAACCGACATATTGCCCGGCGCGTGTTCATTGCG
Organism: Paracoccaceae bacterium; assembly: GCA_039767595.1. Lineage (GTDB taxonomy): Bacteria > Pseudomonadota > Alphaproteobacteria > Rhodobacterales > Rhodobacteraceae > JBDNBY01. The sequence goes on from JBDNBY010000012.1 coordinate 12,727, forward strand.
CAGCATTTTAATATGCGCTTGCGGGATCTCGGCCCATGGGAAAACCTCAGACATATAAGGGTCAATTCGGCGTTCAATCATCATTTGATTGGCCTCGGATGCCTGTTTGAGATGGGCAAAATGCGAGCCTTGCAAACGCTTTTGATGCATCCACATGTACCGCACATCAAAGGTACAGTTGAACCCTGTTGTGCCCGCACAAATCACGACCATGCCGCCCTTTTTGCACACAAAGGTCGATACAGGGAAGGTCGATTCGCCAGGATGTTCGAACACCATATCGACGTTTTTACCTTTGCCTGTGAATTCCCAAATCGCCTTGCCGAATTTGCGTACTTCGTTGAACCACTCTTTGTATTCAGGGGTGTTCACAGTGGGCAATTGACCCCAACAGTTGAAATCCTTGCGGTTGATGACACCTTTGGCGCCGCAGCCCGTGACGAAATCACGCTTGGTTTCATCAGAAATCACACCGATGGCATTGGCGCCCGCGGCATTGATTAACTGGATCGCATAGGTGCCCAAACCGCCCGATGCGCCCCAGACCAAGACGTTTTGCCCCGGCTTAAGCTCGTGCGGGTGATGCCCAAAGAGCATTCGATACGCCGTCGCCAACGTGAGGGTGTAGCACGCCGATTCTTCCCATGTCAGATGCTTGGGACGGGGCATCAATTGCTGTGCCTGAACATTTGTAAATTGCGCAAAGGATCCGTCCGGCGTCTCATAGCCCCAAATCCGCTGAGATGGCGAAAGCATTGGATCACCGCCATTGCATTCCTCATCATCGCCGTCGTCTTGATTGCAGTGAATGACAACTTCATCACCGACTTTCCAACGGGTCACTTTCTCGCCAACTGCCCACACGATGCCCGATGCGTCTGATCCGGCAATATGAAACGGTGCGCCGTGGACATCGAACGGGCTAATTGGCACGCCAAGCCCCGCCCAAATGCCATTATAGTTGACCCCAGCAGCCATCACGAGAACGAGCACTTCGTTTGAATCGATCGCCGGCGTATCCACGACCTCAAGCTGAAAGCTTTGATCCGGCTCGCCATGGCGTTCACGGCGGATCGCCCATGCATGCATTTTGGGCGGCACAAAGCCAAGAGGCGGCATCTCGCCAACATCATAAAGCTCTTTTTCAATGGCGTCATAGGGCGCGATCCCTGATTGTGTGTCTAGTGCCATCTGGCCCTCCATCTATATGTGCTATTCGTGCCGCGACGCAGAATCGCGATTGATCCAAGAGTTAGCAATCGCAGCGCAACAAAGCAACACTTGGGGTTAATTTTTTGTAATTTTATGTCTCAATAAGTAAGATTTAGATTTAAATAAAACAGATTAGAGATCAAAATTCGCATTAACACTCACTCTATCCAACTGAAAAGATATGATAATCAGAGAAAACGATACTCAATTGTCGAATTTTGCGCCCCTATTCCACAAGCGCCGCATCGCAGCGAATTGACAAAGGTATATTATGTCGATTAATAATCCATATATGAAATTAAATTACTCACCGCGCGAGGCCCATCATGATACAGACCGCCAAAGATCGCCCATGGCTTATCCGAACCTATGCAGGTCATTCGACGGCATCTGCGTCCAACGCGCTCTACCGCTCTAACCTTGAAAAAGGCCAAACAGGGCTATCCGTGGCCTTTGATCTGCCCACGCAAACGGGCTATGACAGTGATCATATTTTGGCGCGCGGCGAAGTGGGCAAAGTGGGCGTGCCTGTGTGCCACTTGGGCGATATGCGCACGCTGTTTGACCAGATCCCCCTAGATCAAATGAACACGTCAATGACGATCAATGCAACGGCGCCATGGCTCTTGGCGCTCTACATTGCCGTTGCCGAAGAGCAAGGCGCGGATATCTCTGCCCTACAAGGCACCGTACAAAATGACCTGATCAAGGAATATCTATCACGCGGCACGTATATTTTACCGCCCGCCGCATCGATCCAGATGATTGGGGACGTTGCCGAATATTGTTACATACATGTGCCCAAATGGAATCCCATGAATGTGTGTTCGTATCACCTCCAAGAGGCCGGCGCCACGCCCGAACAAGAGCTGGCCTTTGCCCTCGCCACAGCGACGACAGTGCTGGATACATTGCGCGCGCGCGTACCGGCCGAGGATTTCCCGCGCCTTGTGGGGCGCATTTCATTCTTTGTGAATGCTGGCATCCGATTTGTCACTGAAATGTGTAAAATGCGGGCCTTTGTTGATTTGTGGGATGAGATTTGCCGCACGCGCTATGGCGTAGAGGATCCTAAATACCGCCGCTTCCGCTATGGGGTGCAAGTGAATTCTCTGGGCCTGACTGAGCAGCAGCCTGAAAACAACGTCTATCGCATTTTGATCGAAATGCTGGCCGTGACCCTATCTAAAAAGGCCCGTGCGCGGGCCGTTCAGCTGCCGGCATGGAACGAGGCGCTTGGCCTGCCGCGCCCATGGGATCAACAATGGTCGATGCGGATGCAACAGATCATGGCCTTTGAAACCGATCTTTTGGAATATGAGGATTTGTTCGACGGAAACCCCGCCATCGACGCCAAGGTCGAGGCGCTGAAAACTGGCGCACGCGAAGAATTGGCTCAGCTTGATGGCATGAAAGATGCGCAAACCACAATCGAATATATGAAATCGCGTTTGGTCGAAAGCAATGCTGCGCGGTTGCGCGGGATTGAACGCGGCGACACGGTCGTTGTCGGTGTGAACAAATTCACCGCGACAGAGCCATCCCCGTTAATGACCGAGGACGGCGGTATCATGACCGTGGACCCCGCCGTTGAGGCCGAGCAAATCGATCGGCTGAATACATGGAAATCACAGCGCGATCCGGCCCGCACCCAAGCCGCCTTGGCCGCCCTGCGCCAAGCGGCCCAAAGCGGACAAAACATTATGCCCGCCTCCATCGAGGCCGCCAAGGCCGGCGTCACGACAGGCGAATGGGCCGATGTGATGCGCGATATCCATGGGGAGTATCGTGGTCCGACTGGTGTATCAAAGGCCGTGTCGAATAATTTGGATGGGCTTGATGCGCTGCGCGATATGGTCGATGTCGCCTCGCGTCAATTGGGGCGGCGCTTGGCGCTGTTGATTGGCAAGCCGGGGCTAGATGGGCATTCCAACGGGGCCGAGCAAATCGCCTACCGCGCGCGAGATTGCGGCATGGACATCACCTATGAAGGCATTCGCCTCACCCCCGAGGCAATCATCGCCGCCGCCAAAGAGCAAAACTCACATGTCATCGGCCTGTCTATCCTATCGGGAAGCCATATCGAATTGGTCGAAGATGTCATGGCCCGCCTGAGCACCGAGGGTATGATCACACCGGTGATTGTCGGCGGCATCATTCCAGATGAGGACGCCGCACGCCTCAAGGCGATGGGCGTCGCCGCGGTCTACACCCCCAAGGATTTTGAGCTTAACACGATCATGCGCGACATCGTCACACTGGCCGCCCCTGCCCCCATCGCGGCCCAATAAATTTTACCGCGATCGCACGCCCGATTTTGCCCGAGGGAGAGTGGCAAAGGGCTTGATCAATTACACTGCGCCCTGCATGGTAGCACGCATCAAAGAGGGCCGCTATGCAGATAGAACATCTTCAGACCGAGCATCGCGCCGATTGGCACATGCTCTGGACAGGGTATTTAGAGTTTTACGAGACATCCGTCGCGCCAGAGGTCTATGACACCACCTTTGCCCGTTTGATTGACCCATCGCACACTGCGCAAAATGCCTTTATCGCTTATGACGGGGATCAGGCGCTTGGGCTGGTGCATTTCATCTATCATCCGCACAATTGGCGTATCGAAGATGTCTGCTATCTCCAAGATCTATTCACAGTGCCACAAGCACGGGGCCGCGGCGTCGCGCGCGCCTTGATTGACGCGGTGGCCCAAGACGCGAAAGGCCGCGGGGCCGCGGCGCCCTATTGGCTGACGCAGGAATTCAACCACGGCGCCCGCGCACTTTATGATAAAATCGCAACGCTCACTCCTTTCGTCAAATACCAAATGTAAGAGGCCCCCATGACCCCGCATATCAACGCAGCCCCAGGCGATATCGCCGAAACTGTCCTCATGCCTGGCGATCCCAAACGGGCCAAATGGGCCGCAGAAACCTTTTTAGAGGGCGCGCGCGTCGTCAATGACGTGCGCGGCATGCTGGGCTATACGGGCACCTACAAAGGCAATCCAGTGACCATCCACGGATCTGGCATGGGCATGCCATCCTTGTCGATTTACGCGAATGAATTGATCACGCAATATAACGCAAAAACTCTGATCCGCATTGGGTCCTGCGGCGCGATGCAAGAGCATGTGAAGGTCCGCGACGTGGTCATCGCGATGACGGCCACGACGCTCAGCACCCCATCGCGCGGTATTTTCAAAGAGCTGAGCTTTGCCCCTTGCGCGGACTATGGATTGTTGGAAAAGGCTGTAGCAGCCGCCCGCAAGAGCGGTAGCCCAACACATGTGGGCGGCATCTATTCGTCTGATGTATTCTATGACGAACGCCCCGATTTGACCGAGCTGATGATCCGCCATGGCACGCTTGCCGTTGAAATGGAGGCGGCCGAGCTGTACCTCGTCGCCGCCCGCCACAAGGCCCGCGCCTTGGCGATTTGCACGGTATCAGATCACTTGATTACGCACGAAGCTCTACCCGCAAGCGAGCGCGAGCAAAGCTTTGGCGACATGGTTGAAATTGCCCTCGAGGCCGCGTTTTAAACGGTACGTTCGACCATCATCTTTTTGATTTCAGCAATGGATTGCGCGGGATTTAGCCCTTTGGGGCAGGTCTTTGTGCAATTCATAATCGTGTGACAGCGATAGAGCTTGAACGGATCCTCAAGTTGATCCAATCGCTCGCCTGTCGCCTCATCGCGGCTATCGATGATCCAACGATACGCATGCAAAAGGGCGGCTGGCCCAAGATAACGATCGCCGTTCCACCAGTAAGACGGGCAAGACGTGGAACAGCTGGCGCACATCACGCATTCATAAAGACCGTCGAGCTTTTTGCGGTCTTCGATCGATTGTCTCCACTCTTTGGCGGGACGGTTGGTTTTTGTCTCGAGCCACGGCATGATCGAGGCATGCTGCGCATAAAAATGCGTTAAATCAGGGATCAAATCTTTGACGACCGGCATATGCGGAAGCGGATAGATTTTTACATCCCCTTTGACTTCATCCATGCCTTTGATACAGGCCAGTGTGTTTGTGCCGTCAATGTTCATCGCACAAGAGCCACAAATCCCCTCGCGGCACGAGCGGCGGAAGGTCAATGTTGGGTCAATATCGCTTTTGATTTTGATCAAAGCGTCCAAAATCATCGGCCCGCAGGTGTCCATATCGACAAAATAGGTGTCAACCCGTGGGTTTTTGCCATCATCTGGATTCCAGCGATAGATTTTAAAGGTTCGTAAATTGGTCGCGCCTTCGGGTTTGGGCCATGTTTTGCCCACAGTCATGCGCGAATTTTTAGGCAAGTTAAATTGAACCATTGTCTTGTCTCCTCAGCGCGGCAAACGGCGTGATGTGTGGTGTGCACCGTTCAGTTTCATATCATCAATTCCCCAAGAAATTGCCGCAGTATAATGTACCTTTGTACAAATACGGAGCGCCTTCTGGGCATTCATTATTCTGTGCGGGCACAGGTGGATTGGACGTGGCCTCGGTGGGGGCTGCAGGGGCAATCGCCGCTTGATCCGGCGCAAGCTCAACGAGCGGCTGGGCCCCATTGTCCTGTTGTGCATCCAGCTCGGCCAAGGCGCCGCCAGCAACGGCGAGGATATCATCTTGGGCCACGGCAGTGGACGCATCAGGATCGAGATCGGCCTCTTCGAGTGACACATAGAGGCTTTGCTCGCTGCTTGGCGCTGTGAACAATTCAACACCCATTGGCGCCGCGAGTGGCGCTTGGGCTTGCTCTGCGTCCACCGGAATGTCACTTTGCGACGGCAAGGCGACAGGCTCGAACGGCGTATTACACGCCGCCACACCCAAAATCAGACCAATCGCCAAAACTCGCATTAGAACGTCCGCTCTTTTGGGGCGATTGTTTCAGATGCGATGCCGCCTTGGTCTGGTGTGGTCAACGGATCGACAACAACAGGACGGAAGCTGAGATCAACTTTCGTGTCATCCACCCGCAAGATGGAATGCACACGCCAGTTTTCATCGTCGCGCGTTGGGAAATCTTCGTGCGCATGCGCGCCGCGGCTTTCATGACGCGCCTCGGCACCGCGAATGGTCGCCAAGGCGTTAGGCATCAAGTTATCCAACTCAAGCGTTTCCATCAGATCCGAGTTCCAAATCACACTGCGATCAGTGACTTTGACATCGCTCATTTTGCCCGCAACGTCGGTCATCTTATCAAGACCTTGCTTGAGCGTTTCTGATGTGCGGAAGACGGCGGCGTCCGCTTGCATTGTCTTTTGCATCTCTAGGCGCAGGTCCGCTGTTGGCGTTTGACCATCGGCATGGCGACGTCCGTCAAACCGGTCCAAGGCTTTGTCGATTTGCGATTGCGGCGGTGTTGGCACCGCACTGTCCGCGTCAACAACTTTACCAGCCCGGATCGCGGCCGCGCGGCCAAAGACCACGAGATCAATCAAAGAGTTCGAGCCCAACCGGTTCGCCCCATGCACAGAGGCACAGCCAGCCTCACCCACAGCCATGAGGCCAGGGACGACTGCGTTTGGATCGTCTTGTGTTGGGTTTAGCACTTCGCCCCAATAATTCGTTGGAATGCCGCCCATGTTATAGTGAACGGTCGGCAAGACTGGGATTGCCTCTTTGGTGACATCGACGCCGGCGAAAATCTTGGCGCTTTCTGAGATGCCAGGCAGGCGTTCGGCCAAAGCTTCGGCAGGCAGGTGCGACAGGTTCAAGTGAATGTGATCTCCGTCTGCGCCCACGCCGCGACCTTCACGAATTTCCATTGTCATACAGCGCGAGACATAATCGCGTGGTGCGAGGTCTTTGTAATGGGGGGCATAGCGTTCCATGAACCGCTCGCCTTCGGCGTTGGTCAAATAGCCGCCTTCGCCGCGTGCCCCTTCGGTGATCAAGCAGCCTGCGCCGTAGATGCCCGTGGGATGGAATTGTACGAATTCCATATCTTGCAAAGGCAGGCCAGCGCGGGCGACCATGCCCCCGCCATCGCCCGTGCAGGTATGCGCCGAGGTCGCCGAGAAATACGCGCGGCCATAGCCGCCCGTCGCCAAGACTGTGGTTTTCGCGCGAAAGACGTGGATCGTCCCGTCATCCAGTTTCCAACAGATCACACCCTGACATTGGCCATCATCCGACATCAAGAGGTCGATCGCGAAATACTCGATGTAAAATTCAGCGTTATTTTTCAAAGACTGACCATAGAGCGTGTGCAAAATCGCGTGACCGGTTCGGTCTGCCGCGGCGCAAGTGCGCTGCACGGGGGGGCCATCGCCGAATTCCGTGGTATGACCGCCAAAGGGACGTTGATAAATCTTCCCCTCTTCAGTCCGCGAGAAAGGCACGCCGTAATGCTCAAGCTCATAAACAGCCTTGGGCGCCTCTCGGGCGAGGTATTCCATGGCATCAGTATCGCCAAGCCAATCTGACCCTTTGACCGTGTCATACATATGCCACTGCCAATGATCAGGACCCATATTGCCAAGCGATGCGGCGATCCCGCCTTGGGCCGCCACCGTGTGCGAGCGCGTTGGGAAAACTTTCGTCACACACGCAGTGCGCAGCCCCTGCTCGGCCATGCCCAATGTCGCCCGCAATCCGGCGCCGCCAGCGCCGACCACGACCACGTCATATTCATGTGTTTCATATTCATAAGCTGCCATCGAAATGACCTTTCCCTAGGTTCTTTAGAGTGCGATCCGCGCAATGGCGAATACCGCAAAGGCCATGAGGCCATACGACACGCTGGCCATCACGATCAGTGCGATTTTCTGCGCGCCGCCATGTACATAGTCTTCGATTAATGTCTCAACGCCGCTTTTGAAATGATTGAGGCCAACAATAAACGTCAGCGCCATCAATACAGCAACAATCGGGTTGGACAGTGAAATAATCACATTTTCATAAGGCTGACCCACGAGGGAGCCAAACACACCGACAAATAACGGGATCAACAGCATCAGGACCGCTGAGCTGACTTTCATTTTCCAAAAATGCGCTGTGCCACTTTTGGCACTGCCCATGCCTTCGGCGCGTTTTCGATCGGTTAGATATTGCATCTTTGTCTCCCTCGCCGTGACTTAAATAAATGTGACCGTTGCCAATGTCATAATGACGGATCCGATAATTACCGACCAACCCAACCGCGTCGCAGAGGGCAGATCAAGGCCGTAGCCTGCGTCCCAGATCAAATGACGCAACCCTGCAAGCATGTGATACCAAATCCCCCAAAGAGATAGGAAGAGAACTATATCGCCAAACCACGATGTCAAAACCGAATCTGCAATTGCAAAGGCCGCCGGACCAGAAGCCGCCGCCATGAACCACCACACGGCCAAGACGGTCGAGATCAGCAGCGCGTTGCCTGTAATCCGTGTCAAAATAGACGTGATCGATGTGATCTGCGGCTTGTAGATCGACAAGTGCGGAGACAGCGGACGGTTGCCTCTATTTACATCAGCCATGAAAGGTCACCCATTATTAGTTGTGCTAGCCGTGGTTTACCACTTTGGCAGTCGACCTGTGCATACCTCGGGAGTTTGGCAAAGTCACCATCGAATTTCATGTTAGCGTGTATAATAAAGACGAGATGAAAAAATGTGATCACAGATGAATTGAGTGTGATCACATTTTATTGAAAATCGCGTTAGCTTCAGCGACGCGCATGTCAAAACCCAGTCAAACCCACTTTCATGTGGCGATATTAACATTGGATCGGATGTATTCGCGCGCGACAACATCGCGCCTGCGAGGCGTCCATTTACTTCGGCATCAAGGCCCAGTAATCGAGATCAAGGAGCACGTTAGACGCATATTTTCCATCACTTGCACGCAAGACGCCAGGCGCATGACCTTTGGTCGCGACCAACCGCAAGCGGACGGCACCGATGGACGGCACGCCGGTGTCCGCTTTGTCCAACACCTCGGACCACGCAAAGACAGTATCACCTGCAAAACAAGGGTTGGCATGCGCCCCCCCATTGAGGCCGACAATCATCTGCGCATTGGCTAGGCCGTTGAACGACAGGCTGCGCGCCATCGAAATCACATGACCCCCATAGATAAGGCGCTGACCATCCTCGCGGAACGTCGCGTCAAAATGCACTTTGGCCGTATTTTGCCACAGCCGCGTTGCCATCATATGCTCGGCCTCTTCGATGGTCACCCCATCGACGTGATCGATATGCTCGCCAACCTCATAGTCCGACCAGCGATGCGCCTCGCCCGCGAGATCAAAATTATAGCCCGAAAAATCAAGACCTTGGGGAATGTGCAAATCGGTGACATCCAAAACCTTTTTCAGATCGGGCACCACAGGCTCTGGCGCGGGGGCGTCAACGTTGCGCTTGCGCACCATGACCCAGCGGCAATATTCGAGCACGATCTCATCGCGCTGATTTACACCGCGTGTGCGCACATAGACAACGCCGGTTTTGCCGTTTGAATTTTGCTTCACGCCAATCACATCCGATTGCGCGCGCAGCGTATCACCGGCATAGACTGGCAACAGCCAGCGCCCCTCACCATAGCCCAAATTCGCCACAGCATTCAAAGAGACATCGGGCACAGTTTTCCCAAAGACAACATGAAACGCCGCCAGATCATCCAACGGCGAGGCCGGCAATCCGCAGATTTGGGCAAACCCATCGGAGGAATAAAGCGCATGTCGCGCCGGATACAGCGCATGATAGAGTGCGCGCTCGCCGCCCCCAACTGTCCGAGGCACCGCATGGGACAAGGTTTGCCCCACGGCATAATCTTCGAAAAAACGCCCCGGATTGGTCTTCATCATTGCTCTCCTAGTTTGATATCCGGCGAATAGGTGCCGTCCTTCTCTTTGACCACCGCTTGACCGCAGCGCATCACGCCCGCGACATGATCCCACGTTTGCGTCGGTGATCCATAAAGCGCCCAACCCTCATTGAGGGCCTTGGTCACTTTATGGCAAAAGGCGGAAGTGTCTTCTTCGGATAAAAATCGGTAGAGCTTCATCGCCCCCTCCTTGGTTATGAGAACGGCGACACGCCGGCCCAAATGTGGATGCCGCTGAAAATGCCATAGGTGACCAGCGTGATGATCAACGTGATCCCCTCGCGGGCCCATGTTCCCGCCTCAGGGCGCACATATGCCCCCTCGGCACGGTTGATCATGATAACCGATCCAACCGCCCACGCCAGCATGGATCCAAACAACACCACCGAGGCCACATCACCATTGACCAGCAAATGCGCCAAGGCCCAGATCTTAACAGATCCCAACATAGGGTGGCGGAACCGGCCGCGCATTGCCCCTTTGGTATGCGTCAGCGCAAAGAACCACACAGCAATCAGCATCAGCGTATTGTTGATATGCGTCATAAAGCTCGGCACAGACCAAAGCTCAATATACGGGGCTTGCTTATAGCCGAGGACCATCAAAACGATGCCCACCACCATCAGGAGCGCCATTACGCCCTTGCCCTTCGCGCCCATCGCGGCGCGCGCATCCGGCGCCAAGCGTTTAAACCAATGCGCGCCAATCCATAGTGCGATGCCCAAAATCAAAAGTGTCATAATACCAGCCCTTAGTTGCTTGCAGAGTTATTTGCAGAAATTGCTTCTGCCAGAGCTAACACTTTTTTCGCTGTAACAACATGTAAATTTTCAACGATCTTACCATCCACAACCGCCACAGCCTCGCCATTGGCCAAGGCCGCGTCATAGGCTTCGATCTGCCGGCGCGACAGATCAATCGCCGCCTCGGTTGGAGCAAAGATTTCGTTCGTTGCATCAATTTGAGCAGGGTGGATTAACGTCTTGCCATCAAAGCCGAAACTCAACCCCTGCTGCAATTCAACGCGCAGGCCCTCTTCGTCCTTAAAGGCGTTGTATACCCCATCAATCAGGGCCACACCATGCGCTTTGCCGCCCAAAACCATCATTTGCAACGCGGTCACAAGCGGCGCGCGATCGGGCGCGGGGCGCGTGTTCATGTCTTTGGCCAAATCATTCGTGCCCGCGACAAACCCCGTGACACGCGGATGGGCGGCAATCGATTGAGCGTTCAAAACGGCCAAGGGTGTTTCGATCATCACCCAAATTGGCAGCCCCTCAGGGATCAACGCGACGAGGGCATCGACATCTGCCGGCCCATTCACTTTGGGCAATAGCACTGCATCACACCCCCCTGAATTATGTGCAATATCACGAATGACACAGGCATCCCCCTCGCCCCATGGGGTATCAAGCGCGTTCATACGGATAATGCACATGCGGTTGCCATAGCCCCCCTGCCCTAAGGCGGCGGCCAGTGTCGCACGTGCCTCGACTTTGACATCGGGGGCAACGGCATCTTCGAGATCAAAAATAATTGCATCCACGGGCAAGCTTTTTGCCTTGTCCAACGCTCTGTCTTTGGATCCTGGAATATAAAGAACAGAGCGCAGCGGCCGTATTTGATCAGACATCAGATCCCTCTTGAAATATTATTGCGTCCTTTTGCGCATTTTTGGATCAAAACTTCAAGGTAAAAATGCGGCAGCGCAGCAATTTTATGAAAACCTTACGTGAGTCCCACCCACAACAGCCGCAAGCCTGTGCAGACAAGCAGTATATAGGTGACGGTAAAAAAGAACCGCTCCGACATCCAATGATGCGCCCGCACGCCAATCCACACTCCCAAAAGCGCGAAGGGTGCCATGATCATATCAATTTTCACGGTCTCCCATGTAAACAGCCCAAGCCACGCATAGGGGATAAACTTCAACACATTGACAATGAAAAACACAATCACGGTCGTCGCTTGATAGGTGGTTTTGCGCATCGAATGGCTGAGCATATACACCGCCGCCGGCGGACCGCCCGCATGCGAGACAAAGCTCGTGAACCCTGCAACGCATCCCGCCACGACACCCCATATCGGACCAAATCCTTTGCCCTGCGGCCGGATCCAATTGACGCTTTGCAGCGCTTGATACCCCACAAACGCAAGGGTCAGCAGCCCGAGCATCACGCGAAACACATCTGCATCGACAGCGCGGTAAAAACTCGCCCCGAGCGCAATGCCCACAACTGCACCACTCAATAGCACAATCGTGATCCGCATGTCCCACTTGCGCCAATAGGGACGCAGCGATCCGACATCCATCAACAGCAGCAGCGGCAGCATAATGCCAATCGCTTGCCCCGGATCAATCACCGTGGCGAGAATCGCAGAAGCCGCAAAGGCCACTTTTGAGCCAAAGCCCGCCTTGGAAATTGCCGCCAAAAGCACCCCAAAGGCACAGATAATATAAAATGAAATATCTGTCGGCACGGCGAAAAGATTTCCTTTATTTTTCGAGAGTTCGACTGTTTCACACCCCCTCATTCAGAGCAAGGGTCAATGATGACAAACTGTGCCGCACTTGCGAAACGCCGCAAAACCGCCTAGGGCATGGCGCACGAACATATCAGGATTTGGAGATTATCCATGGCCAGAGCTAAAATCGCACTCATTGGTGCGGGTCAAATTGGCGGAACACTTGCACACCTTGCAGCTATGAAAGAACTCGGCGACGTTGTTCTCTTCGATATTGCAGAGGGCACACCCGAGGGCAAAGCTCTCGATATCGCGGAATCAGGCCCCTCAGAGGGTTTTGACGCGAAACTCAAAGGCACCCAAGATTACGCGGATATCGCCGGCGCAGATGTCTGCATCGTCACCGCTGGCGTTGCCCGCAAGCCCGGCATGAGCCGTGATGACCTTTTAGGGATCAACCTCAAAGTGATGAAATCAGTCGGCGAAGGCATCCGCGATCATGCGCCAAACGCCTTTGTGATCTGTATCACAAACCCGCTTGATGCGATGGTGTGGGCGCTGCGCGAATTCTCGGGCCTGCCACATCACAAAGTCTGCGGCATGGCGGGTGTGTTGGATTCGGCACGTTTCCGTCACTTCTTGTCGTTGGAATTCAACGTGTCCATGCGCGACGTCACAGCCTTTGTTTTGGGCGGACACGGCGACACGATGGTGCCATTGGCGCGCTATTCGACAGTGGGCGGCATTCCATTGCCAGATCTTGTTGACATGGGCTGGACCACTCAGGACAAGCTTGACGCGATCATTCAACGCACACGCGATGGAGGCGCGGAAATCGTTGGCTTGTTGAAAACAGGCTCTGCATTCTATGCCCCTGCGACATCGGCGATCGAAATGGCAGAAGCCTATTTAAAAGATCAAAAGCGTCTGCTGCCCTGTGCGGCTTATTGTGATGGCGAAGTTGGCGTCAAAGACATGTATGTCGGCGTGCCCACCATCATCGGCGCGGGCGGTGTTGAAAAAGTTGTCGACATCAACATGAACAAAGACGAACAAGCGATGTTCGACAAATCCGTTGATGCCGTCAAAGGTTTGGTTGAGGCGTGCAAAGGGATTGACCCGTCCCTCGCCTAACTCTTTGATAAGCTGACATTAGAGCCCTGCACGTCCAAACAGATGTGCAGGGCTTTTTTATGCCAAGCGCGTGCAACGCTGGCTCTATGGGTGGGGCTATCGAATAAAAGATTCTGTGAAAAAACTTGCTTAAAACGATGTAGATGTCGTGGGTTGAATCCAGTTTTCATCCAGCCCCCCAACACACCCGAACTGACGCCCCTTTTGTGATCACATAATTTTCATGTGTGATCACAAAATGCAAAAAAACGTCTTCCTGCGTATCTGCGCGCGGAGAATGCTTTAAACTTATGCATTTTTGCACAAAGATTGGCGCAACTTCATCAACCACAGGGACCCTCCTTATGAATATCCATGAGTACCAAGCCAAAGCCCTGCTTCGCCAATATGGCGCACCTGTCTCAGACGGCCGCGTTGTATTGAGAGCAGAGGATGCCAAAACTGCCGCAGGTGAACTTGATGGCCCACTTTGGGTGGTAAAGGCGCAAATTCACGCCGGCGGCCGCGGCAAAGGCTCTTTTAAAGAGGCTGACGCAGGCGAAAAAGGTGGCGTTCGTTTGACAAAATCTGTCGAAGAGGCCGCTGAAGAAGCGAAAAAAATGCTTGGCCGCACTTTGGTGACGCATCAAACGGGCCCAGCCGGCAAACAGGTCAACCGCATTTATATCGAAGCGGGCTCAGGCATTGAAACAGAACTCTACCTCGCGCTGCTGGTGGATCGTCAAACATCGCGGATCTCTTTTGTCTGCTCGACCGAAGGCGGCATGGACATCGAAGAAGTCGCCGCAAGCACGCCAGAGAAAATCCTCTCCTTCTCGGTCGATCCGGCCACGGGCTACCAGCCCTATCATGGGCGCCGCGTTGCGTTTTCGTTGGGCCTCACTGGCGCGGCGATGAAACAATGCGTGAAACTTATGGGCATTTTGTACCAAGCCTTTATCGAAAAAGACATGGAAATGCTTGAAATCAACCCGCTCATCGTCACAGATGGCGGCGACCTCAAAGTGCTGGACGCTAAGGTCGGCTTTGACGGCAACGCGATCTATCGCCACGCCGATATCGCCGAGCTGCGCGACACAACAGAAGAAGATCCCAAAGAGCTTGAGGCCTCAAAATACGACCTCAACTACATTGCACTTGACGGTGAAATTGGCTGTATGGTCAATGGCGCCGGTCTTGCGATGGCGACAATGGACATCATCAAACTTTATGGCGCAGAGCCGGCAAACTTCCTTGATGTGGGCGGCGGCGCGACCAAAGAAAAGGTCACCGAAGCCTTCAAAATCATTACTTCTGATCCCAACGTCAAAGGTATCCTTGTCAACATCTTCGGTGGCATCATGCGCTGTGACGTGATTGCCGAGGGCGTTGTCGCTGCGGTCAAAGAAGTTGGCCTACAAGTGCCACTTGTTGTCCGCCTCGAAGGC
>JBDNBY010000013.1:0-10298 GCA_039767595.1 Paracoccaceae bacterium
TGCCACAGACAACTACGGGCACGCAACTCCCCAATAAAATCATCCCAGCGCAGGTGCCGGCGCCCGCCGCAGACAAACCCTCTGCTTTTAACGTCGATGACATCGCCACGATCCAAGCACAGATCGCCGCCCGCCGGAAAAAGAATATGCGCCGCCTATTGCGCAGATTGGCCGTGTTTATCTTGCTCCCGACGATGCTCGTTGGCTATTATTACTACAACATCGCGACCCCGCTCTATTCCACGACGGCAAAATTCTTTATCCTCAAGGCCGATGGATCCAGCAGCGGCCCAAGTGCAGGGCTGCTCTCAGGCACGCAATTCGCCACAAGCCAAGATGCCTTTGCCGTGCAGCAATACCTCTCGTCCAAAGAGGCGATGCAGCGCCTCGATAGCGATGTGGGGTTTAAGGATCACTTTAGTGACCGGCGCGTTGATTTTATCACGCGGCTGTCACCCGACGCGTCCTTGGAAGAGGCTTATAAAACATACAAGCGTCACGTCGTCATCGGATTTGATCCGACCGAGGGCGTTATTCGCATGGAAGTCACCGCCGCCAACCCTCAGCTGAGCGCAGCTTTTGCCAAGGCACTCATTCGCTATGCCGAACAGCGTGTTGATAGCCTGTCACGCCGCAAGCGCGAGGACCAAGTGAGCAACGCGCGAGAGACTTTGGAAAAAGCCCGCCAAGATCGAATTGTGGCGCAACAAAATCTTGTCCGCCTTCAACAAGAGGGCGCTGTCTTGGATCCAGAGGGGCGCATTGCCGCGCTGCGCAGTCAGATCAACAATGTCGAAGTCATGCTCCAAGAGAAAAACCTTCAACTTCAGGCGCTTTTGGATAATTTACGCCCCAACACGGCAAAAGTCGAAGGCGCCCAAGGGGATATTCGACGCCTCAATGGCCTGCTGGCACAGCTCGAAGCAGAGATGACAGCCGCCTCAAATGGCGAGGGCTCCTTGGCCGAACTTGCCTCGCGCATCCAATTGGCCCAAGGCGATTTGGTCACACGGGATTTGATGTTGCAATCCGCATTGGAACAGTTCCAGCAAACCAATCGCGACGCCAATTCTCAGGCCCGCTATCTGACCACAGCCGAGGCGCCCGTGGTCCCAGAGGATCCCGCCTATCCACGCAAATTCGAAAGTACGCTGTTGGCGTTCTTGGTGTTTGGCGGGGTCTACCTCTTGCTCTCGATCACGGCCTCTGTGCTTCGCGAACAAATCTCGGGCTAAGTGCGACGGCTCATCATACAAAAAAGGCGCCCTTCGAGGCGCCTTTTTCATTATAAACTATGATCTGAGCTTAGGGCTGCTCATCATCCGTTTCATCATCCGCTGGCAGATTAAAGAAGCTCTCCGCATCCAAAATATCACCGGTCTCATCTTCGTCATCGCCGCGCGGATGGGCAAAGCTATTGGACGTCGTATCCAAACCAAAGGCGCCCAAACCATCCATCGCAGATGGTTGCGCGGGTTCAGGATCCATACCCAAGGATGTGGATGTCGACACCAATTTACGACGCTCATCATCGCTCATAATGCCATCTTTGGATTTCGCCGCAGCTTTTTGAACCGCCTCATCCAATTCAGATTGCTTACACAAGCCCAACGCCACAGGGTCAACCGGATTTAAATTGTTGATGTTCCAATGGCTTCGGTCGCGGATCGATTGAATGGTCGGCTTCGTCGTACCAATCAATTTGCCAACTTGGCCATCTGTCAGCTCTGGGTGAAATTTGACCAACCAATAGATCGCCGCAGGGCGATCTTGGCGTTTTGCGAGAGGCGTATAACGTGGACCGCGACGTTTATCTTCGCCTTCGGCCGCTGCATTGTATTTCAGCTTTAGCTTATACAATGGATCCGCCTCACCGCGGGTAATTTCGGCTTTTTCAAGTTGGTTATTGGCCACGGGGTCAAATCCTTTGACACCTGTGGCGACATCTCCATCAGCGATGCCTTGAATTTCCAACTCGTGCATATCAGTGAAATCACCGATCTGCTTAAAGCTCAATGTTGTGTTATCCACGAGCCACACGGCAGTGGCTTTGCTCATCAACGGTTTACGCATATTACAATACTCCTATCGCGCGCCCCATGGCATCCCATGAGGCCCCTCAGGATGATCAAAGATCGTTTCCAATGTCGGGGAATTGCGGTATGTTTATCCTATCTTGTGACAAAAGAAAAGAGGGGATGATGCGGGGGCATATTGCATTTTTATCCATATTTTTGGGCACACAGGCCGTTGCTGCGGATAGGGCAGGCCAATTTGACTATTACGTTTTGGCCCTAACGTGGTCCCCCAATTGGTGCGATATCGAAGGGGATGCGCGCGGCGCACCGCAATGCAACGGGCCAGATCGATATGGCTGGGCCCTACACGGGCTATGGCCGCAACACGAGCGCGGCTGGCCAGCCAATTGCGCCACGATCAAAGAGCCCCCCAGACGCAGCATGACCCGCAATATGACGGACATCATGGGCTCAGCTGGGCTGGCATGGCATCAATGGAAAAAACACGGCACCTGTACAGGGCTTAGCGGCCAAGAGTATTTCGACCTCTCGCGCCAAGCCTATGACGCCATCACGCGCCCGAACGTCTTTCGCAAGTTGGAAAAGGAGGTCAAATTGACCCCCTCAGTGGTCGAGGCGGCCTTTATCCGCGACAACCCTGCCCTCAAGCCAGATATGATCACGATCACCTGCCGCGATGCCTATATTTCCGAGGCGCGGATCTGCCTGAACAAAGATCTCGAGCCACGTACCTGTGGGGCCGATGTGATCAAGGATTGTCGCCGCGCCGGCCTCTTTATCCCGATGCAGTGACGCGTAAAATAATCTTGCCCATATGCGCATTGCTTTCCATATAGCGATGCGCGTCTGCGGCGTCTTCCAACGCAAACTCGCGGTCAATCATCGCCCGCAATCGGCCCGAGGCGACGAGAGGCCAAATCTCATCCTCAATGGCACGGGCATAGGCCGCTTTGGCCGCATCACTTTGTGGGCGCAACGTGCTACCGGTCAGGGTCAGGCGTCGCAACATGACTTCGGCAAAATTCACTTCAGCCTTGGACCCACCTAAAAAGGCGATGTTCACCAAACGGCCATCATCCGCCAAGGATTTGATATTACGGGGAATATACGCGCCGCCAACCATATCTAAAATCACATTGGCACGCCCCGCAGCGCGCAGCACATCGACAAAATCATCCTGCGAATAGTTGATCGCCTGCGCACCTAGCTGCGTGCAAAATGCGCATTTCTCATCACTTCCCGCTGTTGCAAAAACGCGCGCACCGCGCAGGCGCGCCATTTGAATCGCTGTGGATCCAATGCCGGAACTGCCGCCATGCACTAAAAACGTCTCGCCCGCGCGCAGGCCCGCGCGATCAAAGACATTCGACCACACCGTAAAGATCGTCTCGGGCAGGGCCGCGGCCTCGGCCAACGAGACCCCCTTGGGCACGGGCAACGCATGCGCCGCAGGCGTCGCGACATATTCCGCATACCCCCCCCCCGGCAAAAGCGCACAGACCTGATCGCCCACCGCCCATCGCGTCACAGCCGCACCAATGGCCACCACTTCGCCCGACGCCTCAAGCCCCAACAGGTCAGAGGCATCCTTGGGCGCCCGATAGAGGCCCATCCGCTGCAACACATCGGGGCGATTCACTCCAACAAAGGCTGTTTTAATAATGATTTCATGCGCCTGAGGCGATGGCACATCACGCGTACCCAATGTCAACACATCGGCGCCGCCTGTGCCTGTCATTTCAATCACGCGCATGTGATCACGCCTCCTATGGTCGTTAGGGCGCATCCCCCATCCAGCCGCCAAAGGGGCCAGAGGGGTTTTGTCCAGATGCCTGCGGCGCCTTCACAGCGTCGAGTATCGACAGCGGCCCTTTGAGCACAGACATCAGCGTATCATTATTGCGAATCTGCGCCTTGGTCTTTTCAAACTGCATGACATTCTCAATCCGTCGATCAAGAAAATCCCATGTCTCTTGGCTATCCTCACTTTGATCGCCAAACCAATAGAGCAGTGTCGCGCTATAGACCGCACTTAAAACCGCGCGCTTTGAATACCAATTAAAATCATCTGATGGATCGCCCAGTGCCGTCCAAATCGTATCGGCCGTGCCCCAAATCAAACGGGCCCCTTCGGCGGAATGCTGCGGCAGGGCAAAGAGCACGCTGGCCGCACGGACGATATCCTGTCCTCCCGCCCCTTCGATACGCGTTTTGACAGCGTGGGCAATACGCTCGCGGATCTTCATATTTGACAGATCTCCTGCGGCCAGCTGCGCCGCCAGTTGCGCGTCACCGCGTTTGTGATGGGCGACCGCCAGATCAATACCGCTGCGCGGGAACAACGCCCGCGCCACTGCGATCGGCACGTCCGCATCCATCGCCGCTGCGCGCAGCGCCGCGTCAGACCATCCTTCAAACAAAACATGCATCGGCGCGGCATCCAATAGGGCCGTCACTTGGGCTTGGGCCGCGCTTGTGTCAGAGGCACCATCTTGGGGCATGATTTCTCTCCTGTGACATGGCTAGACAAACATAGATTCGTCCGCTATAGGCAAGGTTCCTGCTTATATCCGAAACTCTAGACTAGAAAGGTGGTGAATACCACATGCAGGTTAACGTTCGTGATAACAACGTCGAACAGGCGCTTCGTGCACTGAAAAAGAAACTTCAGCGTGAGGGTGTTTTTCGTGAGATGAAACTCCGTCAACACTTCGAAAAGCCGTCCGTCAAAAAAGCACGCGAAAAAGCCGAGGCTGTCCGCCGTGCTCGCAAGCTGGCTCGTAAAAAAGCACAACGCGAAGGCATGATGTAAACAGCATCGCTTGTCCAATAAGATCAACCCCTACGGTTTCGTGGGGGTTTTTCTTTGCGCGCCTGGCGGATATCAGCGCGGCCTTTGGCGCATATGCGTGCGATGAAGTTTGTCTCTGACCCCCACATTTTCATAACGGGCATAGGCGCCGCCCGAGTATTTGGACCAATCCAAGGCAAGATCCCGCTTGACCAGTTCGGCGGCCAAATCGCGACCATCTGGCAAGACGCAGCGCGCGACCAGACGATCGTACCGATCAACGGATAGGGCCTGAGCTTGGATCATTTGCCCTTGGCATAACGCCTCCATCGCCGCTTTGGCCTCGGCGCCATAGGGATGTTTGAGTTCCGGCGCATCAATCCCAAAGAGCCGAACACGCCGCTCATCAATCACCAACGTATCGCCATCGGTCACGCGCGCATAGCCGTTCAGGACCATCAGCACGCGCTGCGCGGCCACACTCGGACGCGCCGTAATCGCATAGGACACACTCGACATGCCCAAAAGGGCCGTCATCAAAAGACGTCGATTTATCAACTCGTTACCAACCCTAACTCATGACGCGCACAGCCGCGCCAACCTTCACCTATGTTGTATCTAGCGGCAAAGCCGTCGTTTTAAACACAGTGCGCAGAGCAAAACTAGATTGCATTTGTGCGACACCCGGCAGACGCGACAAATACTGTCGATGAATTCGCGCAAAATCCTCTGTATCTTTGGCCACGACTTTGAGCATGTAATCGGCCGACCCCGCCATCAAATGACACTCAAGCACCGAGGGGATCCGCTCAACCGCGCGCTCGAACCCTTCGAGCACTTCGTCGGCCTGTCCTTTTAATGTGATTTCAACAAAGACCGTTGACGGCACTTCAACTTTCTTCGGATCCAAGAGCGCAACATAGTCGCGAATAACCCCCGCCTCTTGGAGCATCTGCAACCGTCTATGACACGCCGACGCCGACAGGTTTACACGCTCTGCCAGTTCCGAATTTGAGACACGCCCCTCACGTTGTAAAATCGCGAGGATCTTACGATCCATCTGATCCATTTCTTATATAAATCCCAATTATTCATATGTTTGTCGAAGAATATTCGAAAATTATAGAAATTCAAACAAGATTTTCATAACACATTCGAAACCTCTCCTCCTAATTTCTGCGCAACGTCACACAGAATAATTGATCCGGAGGTTCAAAATGAAAATCGGTTGCCCTACAGAAATCAAACCACAAGAGTTTCGCGTTGGCATGACGCCTGCCGCCGCCTCCGAGGCGATCCGCGCAGGCCACACGGTCCTGATCCAAGCGGGCGCAGGGGTTGGCGCGGGCTTTGCCGATGAGGATTACACTGCCGTCGGCGCGACCATCATCGACACTGCAGAGGAAATCTTTGGCACCGCCGATATGATTGTCAAAGTCAAAGAGCCCCAAGCGGGCGAGCGTAAGATGCTCCGCGAAGGTCAATTGCTCTTTACATATTTGCACCTCGCACCTGACCCTGATCAAACGCATGACTTGATCAATAGCGGCTGCACGGCCATTGCCTATGAGACTGTCACCGATCGCAACGGCGGCCTCCCCCTCCTCGCGCCGATGTCAGAAGTGGCCGGACGCCTCTCACCGCAGGTCGGTTCTTGGGCGTTGCAAAAGGCCAATGGCGGCCGAGGCGTTCTTATGGGCGGTGTCCCTGGGGTGTTGCCGGCAAATGTGGTTGTCATTGGCGGCGGCGTCGTGGGGACACATGCGGCCAAAATCGCAGCAGGCATGGGCGCGAATGTCACGGTCTTGGATCGCTCAATCCCGCGTCTTCGGTATTTGGATGATGTGTTTGGTCGTGACTTCTCAGCTGCCTATTCCACGGCCGAGCTGACCGCGGAATTGATCCAACAGGCCGATATGGTCATTGGCGCAGTCTTGATCCCCGGCGCCGCCGCTCCGAAGCTGATCAGCAAAGCGCAGCTTTCCACAATGAAGCCCGGCGCTGTCCTCGTTGATGTCGCCATTGACCAAGGCGGATGTTTTGAAACCTCGCGCGCCACAACGCACCAAGACCCGATTTATGAAGTAGACGGTGTCGTGCATTACTGCGTGGCCAACATGCCTGGTGCTGTCGCGCGCACATCGACCATGGCGTTGGGCAATGCAACACTGCCCTTCATGATGGCCCTTGCCAACAAAGGCTGGAAAAAGGCTTGCGCAGATGATGCGCATTTGTTGAACGGTTTGAATGTTCACGCCGGCCAGCTCACCTATGCCGCCGTCGGCGAGGCGCTTGGCCTAGACAGTGTGGATCCTCTCACGCTCCTGTAATTGCTCCTCAGTTACAGGAACAAAAAACCCCGCTGGCAACAGCGGGGTTTTTCTATTGTGGTTTGGGCCTATAGCCTATTTGGCCACGGTCATCATATGAGGGTACGGAATATTGATACCATCTTTGTCGAACGCTTCTTTGACGGTTTTGAGCATGTGGAACTTAAGCTCCCAGTAATCGCCTGCATCACACCAAATGCGCGCCGTCAAATCAACAGAGCTGTCACCCAAATTCGTCACACGCACCCACACGGCAGGATCCGATTTGACACGCTCATCCGCGGTGGCGATCTCTTCGATGATCTTCATCACCTTATCTGCATCATCATTGTAATCAATGCCAAAGGTCAGATCCAAACGGCGCGTATCATGGGCGGAAAAGTTCGTGATCACCGTGCCCCATGCCTTTGAATTGGGCACAAGGATCTGAACATTATCTGGTGTCACCAATTCAGTCACAAACAAATTCACATCTTTGACTGTGCCAGCTGTGCCGCCAATATCCGCAAATTGATCAATTTTATACGGGCGAAAGATCATTAACATCACGCCAGCTGCCAAATCTGACAACGTGCCTTGCAACGCAAGGCCAATCGCCAAAGACGCCGCACCCAAAACAGCGACTAAAGATGTGGCCTCAATTCCAAAGATCCCCAAAACGGCGATCAAGACGATCAACAACAGCGCCCAGCGAATCGCCGATCCAGCAAATCCGCCAACGGTCGGATCGACTGTTTCAGATCGCTGCAACTTGCCCTTGATCCAACCGCCAATAAACCCAGCGGCAAACCACCCGATGATGAGAACTAAAGCTGCTTTTACAGCTGTCAGGGCAAACGCCCCCCATACAGACATATCTTCCAACATAACTTCCTCTTTTATGTTCGCTCGTCACAAAAAGGCCCGCCTCAACGAAAGACGCGCACACCAAAGACGCACTTTGATCAGATCAAAAGCGCGCCGCATATTCCTGTGGGGATATCCAACACTGCGGGGCCGACGAGCCCCACGGTTGACGAAATCTTGGAATGTTTGAACATGATACCCCCACACGGATTAACCATACGATAGACGTATTTTACTTAGGGATATATCATCTACAACCTAAAAGAGAGGGGAAACTCGCGACCGAGTTCCCCTAAGCTCTTGGATCAGCGGCGCAGCGTTGCACCCGTGGCTTTTTCCACCTTTTCAATCACTTTGGCCGAGAGCGCCTCAAGGTCTTTTTCCGTAAAGGTTTTCTCGCGCGGCTGAAGCGTGACTTTGACGGCAAGAGATTTTTTACCCTCGCCCAACGATCCACCAATGAATTCATCGAAAACATGCACATTGGTGATCGCCGTTTTGTCCGCGCCCGCGGCGGCATTCACAAGTGTCAACGCCTCAACATCTGCATCGACAACAAAGGCAAAATCGCGTTCCACCGCCTGCAGATCCGAGATATCCAATGCGGCACGGGTCGCCGATGTATTGCGCGGCAAAGGGATCTCTTGCGGTGAAATGACAAACGCCACTGCCGGCCCTTTGATATCCATGTCCTTGAGGATTTTCGGATGCAATTCCCCAAAGACGCCCAATGTCTTTTTCGGTCCCAAGCAAATCCGACCATGCCGACCAGGGTGCCACCACTCATCGGCCCCGCGCAAAATTTGCACTTTGGCCGGCGCGCCAATGGCGGCCAAAACGGCCTCGACATCCGCCTTGGCATCGAACAGATCAACGCCGCGCGCGGCGCCATGCACATCTTTGGGACCGGTGTTGCCAATCAAAAGACCTGCAACTTGTAGACTCTGCTCACCAGGCTCGCCGCCACTAAAGATGGGCCCCACTTCAAACAAAGCCAAATCTTGGAACCCCCGCGCTTGGTTGCGCTGCGCCGCTTGTAACAGCCCCGCCAATAGATTGGGGCGCATATGGCTCATGTCATTTGAAATGGGATTGGCCACTTTGGTCGCATCTGTGCCCCCGCCAAAAAGAGCGGCAGACTTTTGATCGATAAACGAATACGTCACGCATTCATTATAACCCAGCGATGCAACAGTCCGGCGAGCCATCTGCTCGCGCTTTTGCATGGGCGTTAGGATCGCCTTGGGCACACCAGAGGTCATGCGCGGCAGCGGCTTGCCCTCAAGCTTGGTCAACGACGCAATACGCGCCACTTCTTCGACCAAATCCGCCTCTCCTAAAACATCAGGGCGCCACGGCGGCACAAAGGCCATATCGCCCTCAAGGCAAAAGCCCAACGCCGTCAACGAGGCGCGCTGCGTTTGCGCCGGAATATCCATACCGACAAGGGATGTCACGCGATCCGCATCCAAACGATAGGCCCGCTTGTGGTCTGGCATCGCACCAGCCATCACAACCTCAGAGGCCGCGCCGCCACAGAGATCCAAAATCATTTGCGTCGCAGCCTCAAGGCCGACTGGGGTCCATTGCGGATCAATCCCGCGCTCAAAACGGTAGCGTGCATCAGAATGTAATTTCAATGCGCGCCCCGTGTACGCCGTGCGAATTGGATCAAAATAAGCAGCCTCGACAAACACGTTCACAGTCTCATCCGTGCAGCCCGAATGCTGACCGCCCATGACGCCGGCCAGACTCTCGACCCCGTTTGCATCCGAAATCGCCGTCATATCTGGCTCTAATGTATAGGTTTTTTCATCCAGCGCATGAAAGGCCTCGCCCCCTTTGGCCCGGTGCACCCGCAGCGCGTGACCCGCCACTTTATCGGCATCGAACACGTGCAACGGACGGTTTTGATCAAAGGTGAAATAATTGGTGATATCGACCAAAATCGAAATGGGACGCAACCCAATAGCCCGCAATCGATCTTGGAGCCACTGCGGGCTGGGCCCATTGCGCACACCTTGAATAACGCGGCCGTAAAACACTGGCGCTTGCTCAAGCGTATCGTCATCAATGGTCACTGAAATCGGGCAGGCAAACGTACCCGCCACGGGCGCAACCTCTTTGGTTTTCAACTCGCCCAAGCCGCGCGCGGCCAAATCGCGCGCGATGCCATGCACACCCAATGCATCGGGCCGATTGGGCGTTATGGTAATTTCAATCACAGGATCCACTTTGGACGGGTCATGCTGAGCCAGCCAATCCACAAAGCTTTGCCCCACGTCACCGCCA
>JBDNBY010000014.1:0-4988 GCA_039767595.1 Paracoccaceae bacterium
GATCACCTCTGATCAGTTGATCGCCCAGATCAAAGAACAATTTGATGCCGGTGCTATTGATCTTTTGTTTGCTGACCCCCATATCCGCCTATGCGCCGCGGTGCGCCAGCCAGAAGACAAGATCCGAGCGCGAACAGCACTGGATGAAGAACTCGCAAAACTGGCGGCTGATCGTGGGTTGGAACTCGAATTAAAGGACGCTGTAGAGGATTTCTCGCACGGGGATGACGATGGGCATGACGCAACGCTATGGCGCCTCGGTCAGGCCGCTTTGGCCAAGCAGCGCGCAGTGCGCAATGCCCAAGTCGACCGGAGCGAGTATGATATTGCCGATAACGGTGCAAAGGTTGATCGCAAGCAGCGAGAAACCCTCAAAGACATGGTTGCGAAGTACACCCAAGGCAAAACCAGCTAAATTTTGATTCGATTTTAAATAAATTAGCGAAATCTTATGGATTCTTTGGTGAATCACGTGTTGGACTCGCAGGAACGGATTTTTGATTCGCAAAGCGAATCACTTTGGTTAGGAGAGATGAATGGCGACTGAGGCGGATCACGATAAAAATAGTGCCGATCAAGACGCAGAGGTATCCCTTGATATGAGTCAAGCCGCGGTCAAAAAGATGATCGCTCAGGCACGCGAGCGTGGGTACATTACCTATGACCAGCTCAATCAAGTGTTGCCGCCCGAACAAGTGTCTTCGGAGCAAATCGAAGACGTGATGTCGATGTTATCGGAAATGGGTATCAACATCATCGAAGATGAAGAAGATGCCGAAGAAGACGACGGCAAAGCCAAAGATTTGGTCGCGATCAACGACAATAAAGAAGTCGCCACAGCCTCGTCTGACAAAGAAAAGCTAGATCGTACCGATGACCCCGTGCGCATGTATTTGCGCGAGATGGGCTCGGTTGAGCTGCTTTCTCGTGAAGGCGAGATTGCGATTGCCAAACGTATCGAAGCTGGCCGCAACACGATGATTGCCGGCCTATGCGAAAGTCCGTTGACCTTTCAGGCGATCACGATCTGGCGGGACGAACTTTTGTCCGAGGATATTTTACTGCGCGATGTGATCGATTTGGATGCCACATTTGGCAACCAAATGGAGGGCGATGAGCAAGAGCCGATCGCCACAAACGGTGTAGCCCCTGTTAAACCCGAAGCCGCCAGCGAGCCAGAGCTTGATGCCGATGGCAATCCGATCACATCAGACGACGATGATGATGACGACGATGGTGCCAACATGTCCTTGGCGGCGATGGAAGCGGCGCTCAAGCCCAAAGTGCTTGAGATGCTCGACCGGATTGCGGATGATTATGTCGAGTTGGCGCAAATGCAAGATGACCGTATGTCAGCGGCGCTCAATGAAGATAGCTCGTTTTCGGGAACCGAAGAGCATCAATATCAAACGCTGCGCAATGAAATCGTGGCATTGGTCAACGAATTGCACTTGCACAATAACCGCATCGAAGCACTGATCGATCAGCTCTATGGCATCAACCGCCGGATCATGCAGATCGACAGCTCGATCGTGCGGCTGGCGGACCAAGCGCGGATCAACCGCCGTGAATTCATCGACGAATACAAGGGCAATGAGCTTGATCCAAGCTGGCTCGACCGGATCGCCGAAAAATCTGGTCGCGGTTGGCAAATGTTGATCGAACGCTCGCAAGCGCAACTCGAGGAATTGCGCGGAGATATGGCGCAGGTCGGACAATATATCGGCCTCGACATCACAGAGTTCCGCCGCATCGTGAACCAAGTGCAAAAGGGCGAAAAAGAAGCCCGCCAAGCGAAAAAAGAGATGGTCGAGGCAAACTTGCGTCTCGTGATCTCAATTGCCAAGAAATATACCAACCGTGGCCTGCAGTTCCTTGATTTGATCCAAGAGGGGAACATTGGCCTGATGAAAGCGGTTGATAAGTTTGAATATCGCCGCGGCTATAAATTCTCGACCTATGCGACATGGTGGATCCGTCAGGCCATCACGCGTTCGATCGCCGACCAAGCGCGCACGATCCGTATTCCCGTGCACATGATCGAAACGATCAATAAATTGGTGCGCACCGGTCGCCAAATGCTGCATGAAATTGGCCGCGAGCCAACACCCGAGGAATTGGCAGCAAAGCTGCAAATGCCACTCGATAAAGTGCGCAAAGTGATGAAAATCGCCAAAGAGCCTATCAGTCTCGAGACCCCCATCGGGGACGAGGAAGATAGCCAACTGGGTGATTTCATTGAGGATAAGAATGCCCTTTTGCCATTGGAAGGCGCCATTCAAGAGAACCTCAAAGAGACGACGACACGGGTTCTGTCCTCGCTGACACCGCGCGAAGAGCGTGTGCTTCGGATGCGATTTGGGATCGGCATGAATACAGATCATACATTGGAAGAAGTGGGCCAACAATTCAGCGTGACCCGCGAGCGGATCCGCCAAATTGAGGCCAAAGCCCTGCGCAAACTCAAGCACCCCTCGCGCAGCCGCAAGTTGCGCAGCTTTTTGGATCAATAAGATGAAATGCGTCCCACTGGGGCGCATTTTTTATAAGGAGACTTAAAATGTTTCACCGATTAACACTGCCTACTTTTGCCTTGGCTCTTGCTCTGCCGACGGCGGCTTTTGCAAGCTGCGAGGCCGGAAACACCGTTTTGTCATGTACGGCCAAAAACGGTGCGAAATCTTTGGATGTGTGCCTGTTCGATGGGGCGGTCACCTACAGCTATGGCGCGACGGGTGCTGCGCCTGATTTGATGTTGGATGCACATGTCGCGGAAATCACACATATGCCGTGGTCCGGAATGGGCGGCTCGATTTGGGAAGAGACCACTTTTTTCAACAAAGACTTTAGCTATGTGATCTGGATGTCCGTGGATCGGAATAACCCGGATGCCCCGCCGATGGGTGGGGTCACCGTTCAAAAAGGCGGCGCCGAGATTGCGCAGGTTGCCTGCGATAGCGTAGGGATCGAGCTTGGCCTTTTTGCGATCAGTGACGCTAAGGCGCAGATGGGTCAGTGTTGGGACGGGATGAATGAAACATGGGGCCGCTGTCCGTAGAGAGGTCTGTGAAGATCTGATTGGGATGTCGATGCCGCATCACTCTTTCACACTTCAAACCCAAGGCGCGGGGCTTTATGAGTTTACGCAGCCTGTCGCGCAGTGGGTTCGCGGCACAGGTGTGCTGACATTGATAGTGCAGCACACATCGGCCAGCTTGCTCATCCAAGAGAATGCCGATCCCGAAGTGCAGACTGATCTGCAGGCGTTTTTTGCTCGCCTTGTCCCGCCGGCAACAGATCCCTCAATGTCCTACCTGACGCACAGATACGAGGGGCCGGATGACATGCCGGCTCATATTAAGGCCGCTCTTTTGCCAACGTCGCTCCAGATCCCCGTGATCGACGGCATATTACAACTCGGCACATGGCAAGGCATTTATCTGTTTGAGCATCGCACTGCGCCGCACAAACGGCGGGTGATTGGGATGATGAGCGGTGCGTAAATGGACAACTGGGCGGCCTGAATCTAGGGGGTGCATTTAACCACTACACAAACCGTTGTGATCTAGTATAAAGGTTGTGGATAACTCTGTTCACGTGAGTAAGAAAGGACCCGCCGATGCGCTGCCCGTTTTGTCAACATCAGGATACTCAGGTCAAGGACTCGCGTCCGGCAGAGGATCATAACTCGATCCGACGTCGTCGGGCCTGTCCCAACTGTGACGGACGATTCACGACCTACGAGCGTGTTCAGTTGCGTGATCTTGTGGTCGTAAAATCGAATGGTCGCCGCGAAGATTTTGATCGCGACAAACTCGAGCGTTCCATTCGCATTGCGATGCAAAAGCGTCCTGTTGAAAACGAGCGCCGCGAGCAAATGATCACAGGGATCGTGCGCCGTCTCGAGAGCCTTGGCGATAGTGAAATCCCATCCAAAAAGATTGGTGAGATCGCGATGGACGCCTTGGCACGTATCGACACCGTGGCCTATGTTCGCTTTGCCTCGGTTTATAAAAACTTCCAAGAAGCTGGCGATTTTGATAAATTTGTCAACGAGTTGCGCCCAGACATGCCAGAGTAAACGTGTCTGATCTTGATCAGCATTTTATGCGCTATGCCCTGCGCCTAGGACGGCGCGGGCAGGGTGTGACGTGGCCAAACCCTTCGGTGGGCTGCGTGCTTGTCAAAGAGGGACGCGTTGTTGGCTTGGGCGTCACGGCCCCCTCGGGTCGCCCTCATGCAGAGGTGATCGCGCTCACGCAGGCTCAAACGCAGGCGCGTGGCGCCACTGCCTATGTGACGTTAGAGCCTTGTGCCCATCATGGACATACGCCGCCCTGTGCGCAGGCCTTGATTGATGCCGGCGTTGCGCGGGTGGTTGTGGCGCTGGGCGATCCTGACCCGCGCGTAGATGGCGGTGGTTTGGCGTTGCTGCGTGCCGCAGGTATTACGGTTGAGGTGGGTCTGTGCGCCGCAGAGGCACAAGACGATCATGCGGGATTCCTTAGCCGCATTGAAAAAGGTCGCCCTTTAGTGACGCTCAAGCTTGCCACCAGTTTGGACGGCCGCATAGCGACGGCCAGTGGTGAAAGCCAATGGATCACCGGGCCGTTGGCGCGGCGTTTTGTCCATGCTGAGCGGATGCGCCATGATGCGGTGATGGTTGGGGCCGGTACAGTGCGCATGGATGACCCAAGCTTGACCGTGCGTGATATGGGGAATGTGCGGCAGCCTGTGCGCGTCATCGTCTCGCGCAAGCTCGATGTGCCCTATGCGGCGAAACTGCGCCAGAGCATCGATCAAGCGCCGCTATGGATCCTATATAGTGAGGGCGCGCCACAAGAGCGCCAAAATCAATGGATTGCGGCAGGGGCCGTCTTGATTGAGACGCCCCTGCGGCATGGTCAAGTCGATATGGCCGCGGGCCTGCGGGCGCTGGCCGCGCAGGGATTGACGCGGGTCTATTGCGAAGGGGGGGGCGCCTTGGC
>JBDNBY010000015.1:0-8137 GCA_039767595.1 Paracoccaceae bacterium
CTGGGTTCGTCGGCGTGGCGCCCGGAGTTTCGCGACGAACTCAAGCATCGGCCGCTGCTCTTCTCATCCGGCGGGGTGATCAGCACCTTGGCCCATATGGCGATGGGCGGGGATCATGATATTAAGATTGGGTTTATGCTGCGCGTCTCGCACACGTCACTGCATCGATTTGTGATCGATACGGAGACTGGCGCGCTGCAATTGCGGCAATTCGGGGCGACGCCCCATTTTGAAAACGAAAACGATGATTGGATCACGTTCGTTTAGAAAATAGCCGAATATATAGCCGATCCGGCAAAAGGCGTGATAGGCGGAACACCCATGAAAATGGCGCTGGAAAGGCCCGAGAAAATGCGCGCGATCTCATGAGCTTGACGATCTGCGCCGCCGCTTGATCAGGCTCTTGGATAAAAGGCATCTCAAAGTCATTTTTATCGGTCAGGCGTGTTTTAACAAATCCAGGATGGGCCACTTGCACGCGCACTGCGGTGTCATGGAGGTCCAAAGCCAGCGTTTCAGCCAACGAATACAGCCCAGCCTTGGATGCCGAATACCCGATGGCCCCCGGCAAGCCGCGATACGACGCCAACGATCCAATCAACACGATGTGACCAGAATTTTTCGCCAAAAATGCCGGCACGACATGCCCCAATACGCGAAGGGCGCCCGTTAAATTGACGTCAATCATACGCTCGGCTTCTGCGGTGTCCCACTGCGCGGCATCCATCGGCTGATAATACCCTGCCATATAAATGATGCCGTCCACATCGCCCACACTCTGTGCGGCGCGGCTGACACTGGCGCTATCGCTGACATCCATATCGACACAGCGCGCCATGGATAATCCGCGCGATACCTCCTGCAAAGCGTCCATCCGCCGCCCCGAGAGAATTAACTCGGCGCCCAGCGCACTCAGCTCTTGAGCCAGCGCCGCACCGATCCCATCTGATGCCCCGATCAACCAATAGCGTTTGGTGCGGATCTCAGGCATCTGGGGCCGGCATGATCACGGCGTTCAATTCGGCGACTTTGATGCCAAATTTACGCATTTCAGAGCGATTGATGATGGTGCCACTTGGAGTTTTATACATCCAATCGCGCACAGTGAGGACGTGGCCCCCTGCCTCGGCCGCCAAGCGGATCCGATAGCGTAACCCGACCGCATCCCCAGATTGCAGGCCCGCTAAAGGCCCTACAAAATCGCTCGCGTTCCCCGAGATCACACCATCGTCTTGCACCTTGAGCGTCCAAACGCGGTCTTGGGTGTTGCCAGTGTCATAAGTGAATGTCTCGTCTAGCTTGCCCTCACCGTGTTCATCCCAAGTGACCGCCATCGTAGCATGAAACCGCGAGACGACCCGCCCCATTGGTCCGTAGATCACGCCATCACAGATGAAATCCCCGTTCAAATCCTGCCGAAGATCAAAGGCCTCGCCCTGCGCATAGGCCTGCAACGGTTGCGCCCAAAAGCTTGCGAAAATATGTCGTGCGCCCAATAAGATCAAGCCGACGCTTGCACCGATTGTCACTGCCAACATGTGTCACCTATCTTGATTAATTCATTTAGAACTAGCGCTATTCAACCGCCGTCAATGGGACTGCCTGTCTTTTGCTCATCTTTCAAGGGTAAAGACAGCGCGGCCTCGGGCGCAGGTGGTTTGCGCAGATAGAGCGCGCCTTTGAGCTGCAAAATCACTGCCTGCCAGTGAATAAGCGCCATCACGCGCAACGCCCCAAAGGGACGGCGCAACGCACGGGCCCAAAATCGACCCGCACGCAGCGGCGCCCGCCGCCCCGTCAACGTCGCCGTCACACCGCCCGCGCGATGGGTATAATCAATCCACAGACCGACGACCTCAGGCCGCAGATCAAAGCGAAACTCATAAGTCCCCTCAACCACTTGAAACGGAGAGACATGCATCATCTTGCGCGCCTGTATCAAATCCCCGCGCGCAATCGGCTGCGCCTGCGGATGGGCCACGAGGTAGCTATGGCGATCACCAAATGTATTGGTCACTTCGGCGATCAATGCACAGACCTGCCCCTGATCATTATGGGCGATCCACACAGAAATGGGGTTAAAGACATAGCCCAAAAACCGCGGCTGTGTGAGCAACAAGAGCGGCCCCGTCGCCGATGGCACATGCGCGGCGAGGACCGCGCGGGCCCATTTTGCCCCCGCCCCCTGCCGCACCGGCCCGCCATAATCACGATCGTGAAGGCTCACCAGCGCGCGACGGTTGCGCCCCATGAACCACGGTAGATCCAGCTCAGCCTCGGCGTCAAACAGAAGGTAATCGATCCCATACCGAAAATCGTTATGGATGTCGCCCTTGCGACCATGCCATGTATACCCTTCGATATGTTCGATCCGCGCCATATCACTCAGCCGCGGCCGGTTGGATCGCAATCTGCGCCTTGAGCGCCCGCGTCACATCCAAAGCGGAGGACAGACCATCCTCATGAAATCCGTTCTTCATCCATGCGCCGCAATACCACGTGGCGTTTTGGCCATTGAGGCCTGCGATCGTCTTTTGCGTGGCAAGCGCGTTGTGATCATAAACGGGGTGATGCAACGTGACTTGATCATAAATCAACTCTTCTTTGATGGGTAGCGCAGAATTCAACGAGACGAACATAGGATCATCATGTGGAATAGGCTGCAGCGAGTTCATCCAATAGGATAGATCAATCGGCGTGTCTTGATGACCTTTTTCCTCGGTGTAGACCCAAGATGCCCAACAGGATTTGCGCTTTGGCATGACAATCGGATCAGCGTGCAATGTAATCGAATTCTCTTGATATTCGAATTGGCTCAGGGCCTTGGCCTCTTGCGGCGATGGATCGGACAACAGGCTATGCGCCTGATCCGTATGCACCGCAAAGATGACGTGGTCAAATTGCTCGGCCTCGGCGCCCACAGCCTGCACACGGCAGCCCGCCGGCGTGCGCGTCACCTGCGCGATCGGAGATTTGAGCCGGATCGTCACCCCTGCACGGCGCAAGGCCCCCTCTAACCGCGAGACATACTGAATAGATCCACCATCAACAGTATACCATTGATGTTGGTTCTTATGATGCAGCAGAGCGTGGTTTTGAAAAAACGTCAAAAGGGCATGGGCGGGAAAATCCATAATTTTCGCCGTGGGGGTCGACCAAATGGCGCCCGATAATGGCAAAATGTAATAGTCGCGAAACCAATCACTCAAGTTCATGTCATCCATCAGATCGGCCAATGTCTTGTCCGTGTCCTTGGAGGCGCCCAATGCATAGGCGTTAAAGCGCATGATATCGCGAACCATGCGCAAAAACTTTGGGTTTACGATATTTTTGCGCTGCGCAAACACAGTGTTCAACGAACGCAGTCCGTATTCAAGACGCCCCCCATCAATGGAGGCGCCAAAGCTCATGTCGCTTTTTACGACCGGCACGTCGAGCTCTTCGAACAGGCGCACCATATTGGGGTAGTTGGCGTAATTGAACACGATGAAACCTGTATCCACCGGCTGATCACCGCGTTTGCCGGCCAATTTGGTCCGCGCGTGCCCGCCCAATCGCGGCTCGGCCTCAAACAAAGTCACATCACAGCTGTCCCGCAAATCATACGTCGCCCCCATGCCAGAGATGCCAGCACCGATAACGGCGACCTTGGGGCGAGAGGGAAAAGACGGCTGAGTTGGATTTGACATGATTTGGGGGCCTTCGCATGATGCATCACAAAGTATGACTTAAGTTGATTTTGTAAATGTCCATGTCTTAGAAAATGGGGACCTAGACTTTGGAGCATTATGGATAGTTTCCTTGCAAATACTCACGAACTGGCCCAAGATGTGCATAGTTGCACAGACGGAGAGGCCATGGTGAGCGAACCCGCACAATCCTGCGCGGAGACGTGGCTCCGAGAAATGGAACTGATTGCTCAGGCCCGTGACAAGGAGGCTTTTGCCAAACTCTTCACATTCTTCGGACCGCGGGTAAAGGCCTATTTACTGAAATCTGGCCTTGATGATGCCCAAGCAGAAGACTGCATTCAAGAAACCTTCGCACGCGTTTGGCTCAATGCCCACAGGTATAACGCAGAGCGCGGCGCCGTGAGCACGTGGATTTTCACCATTGCGCGAAATGCCAGCGTCGATGCCTTTCGCAAAATACGAAACATCGATCCGTATTTATTTGCAGCCGATGACGAATTTGTCACAGAGCCCCCTGCCGAAGAAATCATCACCCACTCACAAGATGTAGAGCAACTCAAATTTGCGGTACAAAATCTGCCTGATGAGCAACGCGATATTATTGAGTCTGCCTATTTTAGGGAAATGAGTCACAGCGAAATTGCAAAAAAAACTGGAATTCCGCTGGGGACGATTAAATCTAGACTAAGACTGGCGCTCAGGCGTCTCACAGGCGAATTGAATTGACGATGACGACACCACAGACCCACATAGACGAAACATGGCTACTGGCCTACAGCTCAGGTAGTTTGCCCGAGGGGCTCACACTCGCTGTGGCCACGCATATCGCAATGTGCGATACCTGCCGCGCGACTGTGCGCCGCTTTGATGCGCTGGGCGGGGAACTTTTGACGTCAGTTCAACCTAAGACCGATCCAAAAACATCGCTTGCTGCTATTTTTGATCGCGCAGATTCGATTGAAACGACCGGCGCGCATACGCGGCCAACACCCAATAGTGACCTTCCTGCACCGTTACAATGCTATGTTCCAAATGGATTTGACGGCGTGAAATGGCGCAATATTGGCCGTGGCGCAAAACAAGCCATTCTATGCGATGACGGCAATTCGACAGCGCGCTTGCTCTATATTCCGTCGGGCATGGCCCTGCCGGATCATGGGCATGAGGGCACCGAAATGACCGTCGTGTTGCAAGGCGCGTTTTGGGATGGCGATCAACGCTTTGGCGCCGGCGATATCGAATGCGCAAGCCCCGATGTCGAACATCAACCGATCGCTGATATTGGCGAGGATTGCATTTGTCTGGCGGCCAGTGACGCACCCCTTCGATTCAAATCCGTTTTGCCGCGGCTCTTACAACCGATCATCAGGATCTAGCGCGGCAGCATCGTTTGACTGGGCCCATTATCAAGCTCTTCGAAATCAAAATTATCCAAGCGCTTGGCGCGGTTTGAAGCTTTGCCTGCACTGATTTTGATATCAGAGATATCCTTGGCCGCTTGATTAAAATGCCGATCAAGATTTTCGACCCGCGTGCCCAAACGCTCGATATCCGAAAACAACAGGCCCAATTCACGGCGGATGGCACCGGCTTGTTCTTGCATGCGAGCGTCTTTTAAGATCGCGCGCATCGTATGCAGGGTCGCCATGCATGTCGTCGGAGAGACGATCCAGACCCGCGCCGCAAATCCATCCCGCACAATTTCCGGAAAATTGGAGTGCAACTCGGCGTACACGGCCTCTGAGGGTAAAAACATCAAGGCGCCATCGGCTGTTTCACCTTCGATGATATATTTTTCTGTGATCGCTTTGATATGGCTGCGCACGGATTGGCGAAACATTTGCGCCGCCCGTGTGGCCGCCTCGGGCGAGGTCGCATTGCGCAGCGCCTCATAGGCCTCAAGCGGGAATTTGCTATCAATCACAATCGGCCCCGGAGGATTGGGCAGATGCACCATGCAATCCGGCCGCGTGCCATTCGACAGCTGCCCCTGCCAAGTATAGCTATCTTTGGGTAGGGCTTTACCTACAATATCACGCAGCTGAATTTCGCCAAAGGCCCCGCGCGTTTGCTTGTTCGACAAGATATCTTGCAAACTCAGAACATCCCCAGACAGGCGAGTGATGTTATCCTGCGCCTTGTCAATCGCGGCGAGACGCTGCTGCAATTCACCCAATGAATGCGCTGTTCGCCGCGCGCTGCCTTGCAAGGACTCTGTCATCGTATTTTGAACTTGCACCAGACGGCTTTCCATCAGTTGCATCATCTGCGTTTGCGCCGAGGTTTGCGTCTCGGCCACATGCGATAAGCCCCCACTCAGGCGCTCTTGGCCTTGGCCCAGCGCCTCAATCCTTTGGGCAAGCGCGTGCATCATTTGCGCCTCACCTTGGCCAGAGCGCCCCACACGGCGCAGCACCATCATGAGGAGCACCGCAACGAGCACTCCCAAGCCGACCAAGAGCCAGAGCATCACAGGCAAACCGCCCATTTGTGTATTCAACGTCTCAATCATGTGCGCCCAAACAGTTTTTCAATGTCACTTAGGCTCAGCTCCACAAAGGTTGGGCGGCCATGATTACATTGCCCCGAATTTGGGGTCGCTTCCATTTCGCGCAACAGCGCGTTCATCTCATCCACCTTCATCCGCCGTCCTGACCGGATCGATCCGTGGCACGACATCCGACTGAGGATCGCATGCAGCTTCGTTTCAATGAGCGCCGCCGGCGACACATCATCCACCGCCTCAAGCAGATCCAAGACTAATGTCTTAGCATCGACCACCCCTAATATCGCGGGGGTTTCCTGAACGGCAATGGCCGTGGCGCCAAAGGGTTCGATCCCCAACCCCAGCTGGGCAAAGGCGTCTTGAAATTCCAACAGGCTATCGCGTTCATTGGCGCTGAGCTCAATAATCTCGGGGATCAACAACGCTTGGCGCGCCACACCCGAGGCGCCCATCTGCGTTTTGAGCTTTTCATACACCAAACGCTCGTGCGCGGCATGTTGATCGACCATGATCATACCGCTTTGCGTCTGGGCGATGATGTAGTTTTCATGCACTTGCGCGCGCGCCGCCCCCAAGGGATAGTCGCCGGCTTCAACAGACGGCAGGACGCTGTCCTCGCTTTGGGCGTGCGGCGCCATGGCCTGATACATAGTCGCACGCTCGGCAAAGCTGCCCTGCGCAGAGAAATACGCCTCAGGGGTTGTGTAAACGGGCCGCGAGATACTAGTCTGCCGCGATCCAAAATCCATTTGATACACCCGCGGCGCCGAGGTGTCCGCAGGTGCCGCGCCATCCATCGGACGCTGCATCATGCCCGTCATGGCCGCAGACAACGTATCCGATGTCTGCGCACCGGCCGCCGCAATCGCATTGCGCACAGCGCCGACCAACAAGCTTCGCACATCGGACGCTTCTCTAAATCGCACTTCGGCCTTAGCGGGATGCACATTCACATCCACCATCGGCGGAGGCACCTCTAGGAATAAGGCAAACGCCGGATGCCGATCCTTGGACAGCACATCCGAATAGGCGGCGCGCACCGCACCCGTTAGGGATTTGTCCTTAACAGGTCGTCCATTGACAAAAATATACTGCACACTGGCCGATCCACGGGCAAATGTCGGCAGACCGGCATAGCCGCCCAACCAATATGGCCCCCGCTGCGCATCAATTTTCAGCGCATTCTCAATAAAGCTTGTCCCAAGAACCGCACGCAGTCGGCCGTGCAGCGCATCAAACAAGTCGCCCTGTTCGGCAAACACACGAAATAGCTCTTTATGCCCGGCGTCCGTTCGGTCGGTGAGGGTAAAGGCGACGCTCGGCTCGGCCATGGCCATGCGCTTGATCACATCTACAATCGCCCGTGTCTCTGCGACATCCGAGCGCATGAATTTTAACCGCGCCGGCGTTGCAAAAAACAGATCCCTAAGGGAAATCACCGTCCCTTGGTTGCCCGCGCTGGGACGCGCGCCGGTGACCTTGCCGCCGTCTACTTGGATTTCATGTGCCACGCCTTCGGCCGTGCGCGAAATAATCGTCAGCCGGCCCACCGCCCCCAAGGAGGGCAGCGCCTCGCCGCGAAAACCAAAGGACTGGATATTCACCAAATCCGACCCATCGATTTTCGAGGTCGCGTGCCGCGTCACGGCTAGGGGCAAATCCTCGGCACTCATGCCGCATCCGTCGTCACTGACTTGGATCAAAGTCTTGCCACCATTGGCAATGTCGATTTGGATCGCCCGCGCGCCGGCATCAATGGCATTTTCCACCAATTCTTTGACCGCAGAGGCCGGCCGTTCAACCACTTCGCCGGCAGCGATTTGATTGATGGCAATTTCATCAAGCTGGCGGATCACGGGGCGCGGCGCGCCTGCCTCGGGCGATGCGCTGGCCTGAGAATCAAGGGGCATATTGTGTGTGGCTTGGCTCATACCACAAA
>JBDNBY010000016.1:0-17251 GCA_039767595.1 Paracoccaceae bacterium
AATTTCGCAAGTAAACTCAACAAACCCCTCAAGGACACTCGGCGCGCGCCCGACCGCGTCAAAGGCACCGGCCACATCCGCCGCATCCGACAGGCGCAGCTGGCCCTTGCCATCATAGCCAAAGCGGCGGGTCTTTAAAATCGACGGCATGCCCAATTGGGCCACGGCCCGCTCGAGGTCCTCTTGGCTTTCGACATTGGCGAAGGGCGCGGTTTTCAGGCCCAGATCTTGGAGAAAGCTCTTTTCGGTCAGGCGATCTTGGGAAATGCGCAGCGCCTCGCGATTGGGGCGCAGTAAAACATGCTCTTCGATTGCATCAAGCGCGCTGGTCGGCACATTTTCAAACTCATATGTCACAATATCCACTGAGGCGGCAAAGGCATGCAGCGCCTCGAGATCCTCGTATGCTGCCGTTGTCACGCGGTCGGCCACATGTGCCGCTGGTGGATTGGCGGCAGGTTCGAAAATATGAGTTTTATACCCCAGCCGCGCCGCCGCGACCGACAGCATCCGGCCCAATTGACCGCCACCCAAAATACCAATTGTGCTACCGAACGGGAGGGGGTTATTCATCTGTCGGCTCTTCCGCAATAGAGGCCGATAGGGCCGCGCGCCAGTCATCCAAACGCTGCGCGAGCGCCGCATCTGAGACGGCCAAAATACCCGCGGCCATGAGGCCCGCGTTCGCCGCGCCCGCCGCACCAATCGCCATGGTGGCAACTGGAAAGCCTTTGGGCATTTGCACAATAGAATAGAGGCTATCCACCCCCGACAGAGCCTTGGTTTGCACTGGCACACCAATGACGGGGATCCGCGTTTTCGAGGCCATCATCCCGGGCAAATGCGCCGCGCCGCCCGCGCCCGCGATGATCACGTCGATCCCCCGAGAGGCCGCCGTTTTCCCATACTCCCAAAGCCGATCTGGCGTGCGATGGGCCGAGACGATCTTGGCTTCATATGTGATGCCAAGCTCATCTAATATGTCTGCGGCCAATTTCATGGTGGGCCAGTCTGACTGGCTGCCCATAATAATCCCGACTGTCATCGCGCGTTCCTTATTTTTACTCGCCAAACCCTTAGCCTGTCACTTTGCACAATGCAATAATGACAACTTTATCTAGCCTCTTGAATAGATCACAAATTGCTCCCATATTTCCTGTAGGCCGCCGCTTTTGGGGCCGTATTCACTCAGTCGCTTCGTAAAAAGGACGAGACCATGACAAAAATGACACTTGCCTCATATCCACATATGCTTGGGTTTGAACAGCTCGAGCGGTTGCTCGAACGCTCGAAATCCGGCAATGAAGGCTACCCCCCTTTTAATATAGAGCAAACCTCTGATCGCTCCTATCGGATCACATTGGCCGTGGCGGGATTTAGCCGCCAAGACCTCTCGATCACTGTTGAGGATCGCCAATTGGTGATCAAAGGACGCCAAGAAGA
The DNA here is from genome assembly GCA_039767595.1 of Paracoccaceae bacterium. Lineage (GTDB taxonomy): Bacteria > Pseudomonadota > Alphaproteobacteria > Rhodobacterales > Rhodobacteraceae > JBDNBY01. Next base: position 1,444 of record JBDNBY010000016.1, read on the forward strand.
TGACCTTAAAAATAGGATCTTCTTGCACCGCGGGATCGCCGCGCGCCAATTTCAACGTAGCTTTGTTTTGGCCGATGGTGTCGAAGTGGGTGCGGCAAAGATGGAAAACGGGCTGTTGCACGTTGACCTCACTCAGCAGCGCCCCGAAACGGTCGTTCAAACAATTGATATCGAAGATGGAGGCGACAGATGAGCCACGACAGCATCAAAGACACCACCACGCCACAGGCGCAGCCAGCGCCACAAGCCCAGCCCCTTGCCTATGTGAAATCGGTTGCGACGGCGGATCTGCCTGAAGAAATCCGCGCGCATATGGGCAATAAATCGCGAGTCTATGCGCTACACTCCGAGGCGGGCGAGCCATTGGCAATCGTCCTAGAGTATAAAATGGCGCATATCGTTGCCAAACAAAACGACTATCACTCGGTCGCTGTGCACTAACGGCAGTCTCAAACAAAAAGGGGGCTATGCAGCCCCCTTTGCTATCAAATGCGAATCAACCGCGCCATAGCGGCACCATCGCGCCCCACACGCCATCGCCAAGCACCCGATGCATCAAAGCAGCCGCAACATGGCCACCGATAATCACATAGCTGCCAGTCACGGCAATCTCATGCAGGGCGATGGTGGCCTCCATGATCAAACCGGCCTCAACGCCAAATCGATAGAGCAGGCCAACCATAATCCCAGAGATCGCGATCAAACTCACGGCCGCGTAAATCGCATAATGCCCGTAGAGCGCGGCCCATTTGATCACCTTGGGCGTATCATTCGCCAATGCAGAGGTGAAATATCGCCGCATCAGGAAAAATCGCGCAGCCGTGACCGCCAAAAAGACCGTCGCAAAGACGAACTCGAAATTCAAAAGCTCCCGATCCGCCAGTTGATCAACGCTCTCTAACCCTTTGTAAATGGCATAGGCATACAAAAGCACGAAGCCCCAATGAATAACTTTAACCAATAGCGAATGTACGGGGCGGTCGCCCACTGCCCGTCCTGTCATTAGAATACCCCTTTTGAGAGCACTCAGATAAGAAGCGCCCTCTCAGCGTTCACGGGCGTTTAGACAGATCGCCTGATCATTCCTCGTGTTCGGCTAAAAACCGCTCAGCATCCAGCGCAGCCATACAGCCCATACCAGCCGATGTAATCGCTTGGCGGTAGACGTGGTCGGTGATGTCCCCGGCGGCAAAGATCCCTTTGACCGAAGTGCTGGTCGTGCCTGGCTCGACTTTGACATAGCCGCCGTTATGAGTCTCGAGCTTATCGATCACCAACTCATTGGCCGGCGCATGTCCAATCGCCACAAACAGGCCTTTGCACGGGATATTTGTCATCTCTCCGGTTTTAGTGCTTTTGAATGTCGCGCCTTCCACACCTTTGGGCATATCGGTGCCGTACACGCCGTCGAGTTCGTGATCCCACAGAACCTCGACTTTGGGATGTTTGAACAGGCGGTCTTGCAAAATCTTTTCCGCCCGCAGGCTATCGCGCCGATGGACAAGCGTCACTTTCGAGGCAAAATTTGTTAGAAACAGCGCCTCTTCTACTGCCGTATTGCCGCCGCCGATAACGACGATCTCTTGGCCGCGATAGAAAAAGCCATCGCATGTCGCACAGGCCGAAACGCCAAATCCTTTGAATGACTCTTCATCAGGGTGCCCCAACCATTTGGCCCGCGCGCCTGTCGCCAAAATCACGGCGTCGGCGGTATAAGTGGTGCCGCTATCGGTCGATAGAACGAAGGGCCGCACATCGGTATTGAGGTCTGTCACAAGGTCGCTCACGATCTCACAGCCCATCGCCTTGGCATGATCGCCCATCCGCACCATCAGGTCTGGGCCTTGGACTTCTGTATCCCCAGGCCAGTTTTCCACTTCGGTCGTGGTCGTCAACTGACCGCCGGGCTCTATCCCTTGGATCAAGATCGGCTCTAGCATCGCGCGCGCAGCATAGACACCTGCGGTATACCCCGCGGGCCCAGAGCCGATAATGATCACTTTGCTATGTCGAGAATCTGTCATATCATCCGTCCTCATCTATTCTACCCGAATACATAGACCGCCGATCTAAGGGCTGCAACCACACTCCTCCACATCTTGGCCCACCCATGCTAGCAAAGATTAAAACGGATCAGAGCGTAAAATTTAACACTATGCGAATGAATCTTTCGAGATATTGAAATTTTGTTGCGGCGCGATATGTTATGTGACAGATACCAAGAAACGCATACTGAACAGAGGTCGCCAATGCCGCGTCTACGCCTAGATCCCATCGATCGCCATATTCTGGCCGAGCTTCAACGCGATGGTCGCATGACCAATGTCGAGTTGGCCAAACGCGTTGGCATATCGGCCCCGCCGTGTTTGCGCCGCGTGCGCACCCTCGAAGAGCAAGGCTTGATAAAACGCTACCACGCGCATGTCGATAGCCGCGAGCTGGGGTTCGAAGTCCAAGTCTTTGCAATGGTTGGGCTACAAAAACAAGCCGAGGCCGACCTCGCCGCATTCGAAAATAAATGCCGCGCATGGCCCCTCGTGCGGGAATGCCACATGCTCAATGGCGAAGTAGATTTCATTTTGAAATGCGTCGCCCCTGACCTTAGCTCGTTTCAACGTTTTTTGACCGAAGAGCTACTCAGCACCGACAATGTCGGCAGCGTCAAAACCTCCTTGGTCATTCGCTGCGCCAAAGATGAGCCTGGCGTGCCCTTTGATGTGCTCGAACAGCGGATGGAGCAATCTGCCTAATTCCGGCTTAGGGACAAATCACTGAAATCAACCGGCCGTAATCCGGCTCGCCTCGATGTGTGGCCCGCCGGTAGGAATAAAATCGCGCTTCATCGGCATAGGTGCATTCCCCGCACCACTGCGCCGATCCTAGACCTGCGGCGCGCAGTTTGTGTAGGCCATAGAGCGGTAGATCAAATTGATATTTTCCCGTGGCCTGCCCTTGGGCAAAAAACCGGGTGTTCGCCGCGTCGTCTGCCAAAAACGCATCATATAGCTCTTGACCCACTTCATAATTCACCTGCGAGATCGAGGGGCCAATCACCGCCGTGATCTGATCGCGCAGGGCGCCCAGCGCCTCCATCTGTGCGACCGTTGCTTCGATGATATCCGATTGCGCCCCGCGCCATCCTGCATGGACCGCAGCCACGGTGCCACTTGCCGCGCAGGCCATCAAAATCGGTTGGCAGTCTGCCGTCAAAATCGCCAGCGCCACGCCCTTGGTATTCGAGACAATCGCATCGCCCTCGTGCAAGGGATCACTCGGGCCATCAAGGACATGCACGATATTCGAATGGGTCTGGCGCACGCGGACCAATTGATCCGCCCCGAGGTTAAAATGCGTCGCGACGCGGGCCATGTTGACTGCGACCGCATCTGAAATATCATGCGATCCCATGCCGCAATTGAGCCCAGAATACACACCGGATGATGCTCCGCCACGGCGAGTAAAAAACCCATGCCTGAAGGGCCCCAGCGCATCATATGTCAGCGCCTCAAGCGTCACGGCTCTAACCCAGGCAGGCACGGCTTTCCGCTTTGATAAAATCCCATAACTTTGAACAAGGCGCCCATCTCCTGAGGATGCGTTAACCGATTATGAGCCGCAATATGCGTCTCAAGAGCCTCTCCTGTCAAAGACTTTGCCAAGGATTGCGCACGTGCCGTGATCCCCAACCGCTCTAAAAACACACCTTGCGTTGCCAATTTAGCATAAGAGCATTGCGCAGCCTGCGCCAACGCTTCGAAATCGACATGGGCCGTCAAATCACTTTGACCAGGTGCTGCGAGGGGATCGATCGGTTTATGATCACTTAGGCTTTGCACCGTATCCCCAAGGGAATGCCAATCCCCATAATCAATGACCAGACCGGCCCCGCCATCGCGCTCAATCCGCTGTGTCAGATCCGCAATCATCGGCGTCAGCTGCGGGCATACTTCGACGATGTCCCCGTGCTGCACCCCCTCAAACCGACTGAGCATATCATGATCATGTGGCTCAATCGGGTGCCACTGCGTGCACAGACCCGCCGCATCGGTCAGGACATACCGCTCTTGCCAGCCAGAGGGGGCCCATTGAAATTGGCGGATCGGCAAGGCATCAAAAAACTCATTTGCCAACACGAAAATTGGCAATTCCGGCAAATCATCAACCGTTTCGATCCAATTGACATCAAACGCTTTAAGCGTGTCTTGCTGGCGTTTGCGCATTGAGGGCGATGCCTCAATCAAAGCCACGCGCAGGGCCGCTGCAAAGCCCGGCACACGCTGCGCCACGCGCAAGACATCTGCCATCAGCGTCCCATGCCCTGGCCCCAACTCGGCCAAAACAACGCGCTCGGGCTGGCCAAGATCCATCCAATATTGCACGAAACAAAGTCCGATCAACTCGCCGAACATCTGCGATATCTCTGGGGCCGTGACAAAATCCCCCGCCGCACCAATGGCCCGCGCTTGGGTGTAATAGCCCATTTTGGGATCAAGCAACGCCCGCGCCATATAGGCATCAAACCGCAATGGCCCAGTGGTGGCAATCTCGTCTATCAAAACATCTCGCAACATACTCATGCGCGCGCGCCAGCGGCTCGTGACCAAAGGATCAAGGCGACCCCCACCGCGATCATCGGCAACGACAGGATCTGCCCCATGGTTAGGCCAAGCTCGCCCCAGTGCCATGCATAGCCAATGGGATTATCAAACGTCACAAATTGCGCATCAGGCTGGCGCACCAATTCGACCAAACCGCGCGCCGCGCCATACCCAATGAGGAAAATGCCCGTCGCACGCGCAGGAAACCATAGTAGATGCCGGCGATACGCCAAAAACAACAGCACAGCCCCGAGGATCAAGCCTTCGAGCAGCGCTTCATATAGCTGCGAGGGGTGACGGGCGCATAGGCCAATCACCTCAGGGCACTGCTGCGCCGCTGCGCCGGGAAACACCACACCCCACGGCAAATCCGTGGGTCTACCCCACAGCTCTGCGTTAATGAAATTCGACACACGCCCCAACAATAGGCCGATCGGCGCCACAATCGCCAAACAGTCCGCCACCGACCAAACCGGTAAGGATCTGCGCTGGCAAAACCATGCAACAGCAAGGACAACACCGAGAAAGCCACCGTGAAACGACATGCCACCTTGCCACAGTTTCAAAATCTCTAAGGGTTGCGCCATGTAATAGGCAGGATTGTAAAACAGCACATAGCCCAGCCGCCCCCCCAATATGATGCCGATCACAATGAAATTAAGAAGATCGTCCAAGTCTTTGCGCCCCATCGGGGCCGCAGTGCGCCACAGCGCAGGGGTCGAAATGAGCCGTGCAATCCCCCACCATCCTAGCAACAAACCCACGATATACGCCATCGCATACCATCGCAACGAGAAGGAAAACGCCCCAAACGAAAGCGTGAAAATCTCAGGTGAAATATTTGGAAACGGGATCATTCAGCCTCAATCCATGCATTTTTATTCAAATTGACTTGAGAACCCATCCCATAGGCCTCATATAAAGATCAACACTGAAAGAGGTTCACCATGCGTCCAAACGGTAAAATTTTCGAAGATGTGTCTTCTTTGGTCACCAACGCCATGGGCGTTGCCCAAGGGGCCAAAGATGAGGCACAAAATCTAATCAATGCGCGGGTTGAGCGCTGGCTTGCCGATCGCGACTTGGTCACGCGCGAAGAATTTGAAGCACTGCGCGCCATGGTGGATCACCTCTCGCAAGAAAATAAGACCTTACACTCCCGCCTTGATGCCCTCAGCCCGCAAAACTCTGATACTGAGATATCTTAAGCAACACATCGTGATGTAGATTTTGCACGCGCCGCTGCGTTTCGATGCGTTTTTTCTGCGCGGCAAAGCGGTCGTTTAAATTGTCGATGGCGGCGTCACGGGCCATATGGTGCACCGCCTGTGCACGCCACCGCGACACTCGTGACAATGCCATTTGTGTGTTTTTGTCTTGCGCCTCTCGGGCGGCCCTCACTTGAGCAAACCACCGCTCGCATAAATGCCGGGTCGCTGGCAGCTGCGTCAACGCCTTATCGAATGGACGCGCAATTTCGCGATCGAGCGCCGCGAGCTTGGCTGCCTCAGCGCGGTACGTTTGCGAGACAATCCACGAATCGGTCGCAACCGCGTCTCCAGAACCTCTTGATCTTGAGGCTCCTAAATTGTCGCATCTTACTGCAAGTTTTCTTATCTCCGAGCTAACGCGCGCTTTCAAAATTGGTTTTTTAATTTTTCTCCCCTTTTTGATCATCGACATGGTCGTCTCCACTGTTCTCATGTCGATGGGGATGATGATGGTCCCCCCGGCGATGGTCGCACTGCCGTTCAAACTTGGGTTCTTTGCGCTAGCAGATGGGTGGACCATGATCGCCCTTGGCTTGACGCAAGGCTATGCGACTTAGAGGGCTTTGGCTAAACCCAAGAAACCCCGCAGACTGCGGGCTTTCTGTCATCTCAGCAAATCAAGCGTTAAGCATCTTTGCGAATTGTGCTGTTGCTTGGATCATATGGACTATCGCAGGTCACGGTCGCATCCCATAGCTGATCAAACATTTTCACCTTGAGCTGAATGCCTTCAACGGCCAAATCAGGTTTGACGTATCCCATGCCAATCGATTTCTCAAACGCCACGGAATATCCACCAGATGTCAAACGCCCAGCGCGCTGCCCATCTAACGTATACAGCACCTCGTGCCCCCATGGATCCGCATCATTGGGCCCATCAATCAAGAGCGTGCAGCATTTCACGCGCACGCCTGTTTTTTCCATCGCATCTTTGCCCAAGAACTCTTTGGATAGGTCAACAAAGCGCGGCAGATCCGCCTCAAGCGGGTTCGCATCGCGGCCCAACTCATTACCAAAGGCACGGTAAGATTTCTCTTGGCGCAACCAGTTTTGGGCCCGCGCACCAACCCATTTCATGCCGTGTTTTTCCCCAGCCGCCTCAAGCAGATCAAAGAGATAGTTCTGCATCTCAATCGGATGATGCAGCTCCCAGCCTAACTCACCAGTATAGGCCACGCGGATCGCATTGACGGGGCACATGCCCAATTCAATCTGCCGCGCCGAGAGCCATGGGAACCGCTTGTTCGACAGGGCCGTTTCAGGATAGGCATCTTTGATCACATCGCGCAACAGGTCGCGGGATTTGGGACCCGCAATCGCGAAAACGCCCCATTGCGTCGTGACGTCTTGGATTTCGATATAGCCGAAATCTTGCGCCTTATCTTGCGCAGATTTGCGCAAGTAATCGCCATCATAATCCGTCCACTCCCCTGCAGAAACGAGGTAATATTCGTCCTCATTTAGTCGCACAATTGTATATTCCGTGCGCGTTGTGCCCGCTGAAGTCAGCGCATAGGTCAAATTAATGCGCCCCACTTTTGGCAGTTTATTGCACGTAAACCAATCAAGGAACTGCGTCGCGCCCGGCCCTTTGACAATATGTTTTGTAAAGGCCGAGGCGTCAACAACCCCCACCCCTTCGCGAATGGCTTTGGCCTCATCGACAGCATATTGCCACCACGCGCCACGGCGGAAGCTGCGCGCATCATGATCAAAGCTGTCTGGCGCATCTTTGGGGCCAAAATAATTGGGCCGTTCAAACCCATTGACGCATCCAAATTGTGCACCGCGCGCCTTTTGCCGCTCATAGGCCGGCGCCGTACGCAAGGGGCGGCACGCTTCGCGCTCTTCATCGGGGTGGTGCAGGATATAGACATGCTCGTACGCTTCTTCGTTTTTGCGCGCGCCATATTCTGTTGTCATCCACGAGCCATAGCGCTTGGGATCAAGGCTGGCCATGTCAATCTCGGCCTCGCCTTCGACCATCATCTGAGCGAGGTAATAGCCTGTTCCCCCTGCGGCCGTGATCCCAAAGGAAAACCCTTCGGCCAGCCACATATTGCGCAATCCTGGCGCCGGCCCGACCAGTGGGTTCCCATCAGGTGTGTAACAAATCGGACCGTTGTAATCATCCTTTAGGCCGACTTCCTCGGACGATGGAATGCGGTGGATCATGCTCATATATTCTTCTTCGATCCGCTCAAGATCGAGCGGGAACAAATCCGCACGGAAGCTATCGGGCACCCCAAATTCAAACCGAGCCGGTGCATTGCGCTCATACGGGCCAAGGATCCAGCCGCCGCGCTCTTCGCGTACATACCATTTGGCATCTGCATCGCGCAAAACGGGATGTTCGGGGTTATTCTTGCGCCATTCAACAAGGGCAGGATCAGCTTCGGTCACGATAAACTGATGCTCGACGGGGATCGCCGGTATTTTAATACCTAGCAGTTTCGCCGTGCGCTGCGCATGGTTGCCCGTCGCCGTCACGACATGCTCGGCCGTGATCACAATTTTTTCATCCGAAGCAACCAAATTGCCCCCTTGTTCAACCATTTTTGTACAGGTGACATTCCATGCGCTGCCTGTCCATTCATAGCCGTCGACTTGCCATTTCCGCTCAATGCTCACACCGCGTTGGCGGGCGCCTTTGGCCATGGCCATCGTCACATCCGCGGGGTTAATATAACCATCTGTCGGATGATAAATCGCGCCCTTAAGATCCTCGGTATTGACCAAGGGGAAACGATCTTTGATTTGCGCTGGGCTCATCCATTCATAAGGCACATCACAGGTCTCGGCCGTCGTCGCATAGAGCATATATTCATCCATACGCTCTTGGGTTTGGGCCATTCGCAAATTGCCAACTACGGAAAACCCAGCGTTCAGGCCGGTTTCAGCCTCGAGCGTTTTGTAAAAATCGACCGAATATTTGTGGATATGCGTTGTCGCGTAGCTCATGTTAAACAAAGGCAATAACCCCGCCGCATGCCAAGTCGAGCCAGACGTCAGCTCGTCTCGCTCCAATAACATCACATCCTTCCACCCTGCCTTGGCGAGGTGATAGGCAATTGACGTTCCGACGGCACCACCGCCAACGACTAAAGCTTTGACATGCGTCTGCATTTGCGACTCCCTTACTTGGTTTCTTTTGGATTAGACCAAATTTGCAACCTCTTCCAAACTGACCCGACCAGTTTAAGGAGGAAAGCGACACGAATTCCATTTGCCGCATAGCAGCATATTGCGTATAACCCAAAAAAAAAGAGGTTGCGCGCATGAAGATTTGCACATCGCCCGCAGAATTTCGCGCTCTGTGCCATGATCATGGCTGGGGCCGCTCTCATACACTCGGGTTTGTGCCAACGATGGGGGCCTTGCACGAGGGGCATCTATCGCTCATCGATCGCGCGCGCGCGCACGGCGGGCCCGACGCGGTGATTGTCTCAAGCATTTTCATTAACCCCACGCAATTTGACAACGCCAGTGATTTAGAGAGCTATCCAAAAACACTCGAGCGGGATCTCGACCTTTTGGCGCAGCGCGGCGTTGGGGCCGTCTTTTTACCAACACAAGAGGATGTTTATCCAAAGGGCAGTGAAACTCTCGTTGAGCTGCCACGCCTGTCAAACCGGCTTCATGGGCAAACACGACCCGGTCATTTTCGCGGCGTCACATCAGTGGTGGCGCGCCTTTTTAACATTGTACGCCCAAATTTTGCGGTCTTTGGCGAAAAAGATTACCAACAGCTGGCGATCATCCGGCACATGTCGCGCGATCTATTTTTTGATATTGAAATTCTCAGTGGCCCCACGATGCGAGAGGCGGACGGTCTGGCAATGTCGTCTCGGAATATGCGCCTGCGCCCTGAGGATCGGGCAGCGGCGCCCATCCTCTACCGCGCGATGCAGCGAGCCGAGCGTTATTTCGCAGCCAACCCCGCCACGCCGCGGGCCCTGCATGACATCATCGCCCATGAGATCAGCCAAGAGCCCCGCGCCCTCATCGAACGCATTGACCTTGTCGATCCGGACACATTGGATGAGCTTGAGGACGCACACCCAAGCCGCATTGCGCTCTTGCTGTCTGTGCGCTTTGGCGAGATATTACTCATTGACCAAATGGTCTTAGAAAAGGAGCCCACCTCATGAGCGCCCAAACTCAAATCCGCCGAACCACCGCCCCCCAAATCCGTGCTCGCAAAGGCGCGCAGCCGCTTGTTTCCCTCACATCCTATCATGCGCATACCGCCGCGATCGTTGATAAATACGCCGATTTCATCCTCGTTGGGGACAGCCTTGGCATGGTGATGCACGGCATGGAGAGCACCGTCGGCGTGCCCTTGGATTTAATGATCATGCATGGTCAGGCCGTGGTGCGCGGCACAAAGCAGGCCTTGATCGTGGTTGATATGCCCTTTGGCACATATGAAGAAAGCCCCGCCATGGCCTTTCGAAATGCTGCAAAAATCATGAAAGAAACGCAATGCGGCGCTGTCAAACTTGAGGGCGGCAAACGCATGGCCGAGACGATCCAATTCCTCACAGAGCGCGGCATTCCCGTGATGGCGCATATTGGCCTGACGCCGCAATCCACCAACACGATGGGCGGATTTAAGACCCAAGGCCGCGACGAAGACACTTGGCATTTGCACGAAGAAGACGCCCGCGCCGTGAGCGAGGCCGGCGCCTTTGCCTTGGTGCTCGAGGGGATGGTCGAACCTTTGGCCGCGCGTATTACCAAACAAATCGACATTCCAACGATTGGCATTGGGGCCAGTGTTGAATGTGACGGTCAGATCCTCGTCCTAGAGGATATGCTCGGTCTCAATAAGTGGACGCCAAAGTTTGTCAAAGTTTACGGCAACTTAGGCCCCGCGATTGAAACCGCCGTGGAAAGCTATGCCAAGGATGTGAAATCCCGCGCCTTCCCGACAGACGAACATATTTATCGCAATTCCGAAGGCTAAGCGCCTGTTTTGGCAAAAATATGCCCATTGTTCTGCTCTGGCTCTTTTCGCGCGACAATTAGCTCGCTATAGCGTTAAGGGTATCAACGCACGCGCGACATGGGGATTCTGAATGCTCGGATTATCATTTTTGTCTGGAATGTTCTCTCAGGACATGGCCATCGACTTGGGAACGGCCAATACATTGGTCTATGTGAAAGGGCGCGGTGTGGTCCAATCCGAGCCTTCTGTTGTCGCCTATCACGTCAAAGATGGCGTTAAAAAAGTCCTTGCCGTCGGCGAAGATGCGAAGTTGATGCTGGGCCGGACGCCTGGCTCGATTGAGGCGATCCGCCCAATGCGCGAAGGTGTGATTGCAGATTTCGACGTGGCCGAAGAGATGATCAAATACTTCATCCGGAAAGTGCACCGTCGCGGCCCATTTTCTGGCAAGCCGAAAATCATCGTCTGCGTGCCGCATGGCGCGACGCCGGTGGAAAAACGTGCGATCCGTCAATCCGTTCTCTCAGCGGGCGCCCGCAAAGCCGGCCTAATCGCTGAGCCGATTGCCGCCGCCATCGGCGCCGGCATGCCGATCACTGATCCAACGGGCAACATGGTTGTCGATATTGGCGGCGGCACCACCGAGGTCGCTGTTTTGTCTTTGGGCGATATTGTTTATGCGCGCTCTGTCCGCGTGGGCGGCGACCGGATGGATGAGGCGATCATCAGCTATCTGCGCCGGCAGCAAAACCTCCTTGTCGGTGAGGCCACCGCCGAGCGGATCAAAACGACGATTGGCACAGCGCGCATGCCGGATGATGGCCGCGGCCGGTCCATTCCAATTCGCGGACGCGATTTGCTCAATGGCGTGCCCAAGGAAATTGAAATCAACCAAGCTCAAATTGCCGAAGCATTGGGCGAGCCTGTGCAACAGATCTGCGATGCTGTAAAAATCGCTCTTGAAGCAACACCGCCCGATTTGGCGGCCGACATTGTGGACCGCGGTGTCATGCTGACTGGGGGCGGTGCGCTTCTGGGGGATCTGGATTTGGCATTGCGCGAGCAAACCGGCCTTGCCGTCTCAATCGCCGAGGACAGCTTGAACTGCGTTGCTCTTGGCACAGGCAAAGCACTTGAGTTTGAAAAACAACTCCGCCATGCGATTGACTACGATAGCTAAACATCACGTCTGAGGGGGGCGTTTTGGCCAAACCCACACCAACGGCTGACGAGTATTTCACACCTCTCAAGAGATTGTTTCTCTTGATAATAGTCATATTTTGTCTTTTGCTTTTTGGTCTGTGGCGCATTGATACACCGCGTGTCGAGCGATTGCGCATGCAGGCCATCGACGTGGTGATGCCGACCTACAAAGCGATCTTTGCCCCGTTCGGGGATTTGATCAACCTGCTTGATGATTTCGAAAGCTATCAAACGCTGGCAGAGCAAAACAAAGAATTGCGCCGCGAGTTACAGCGCATGCGCGCATGGCGGGAGGCCGCCCTCCAGCTCGAACAAGAGAATGCGCGGCTCCTTGATCTCAATAAAGTGCGGCTCGATCCAAAAATGACCGTGATCACGGGCAAAGTCATTGCAGACAGTGGATCGCCTTTTCGGCAATCTGTCCTCCTCAATGTGGGGACACGCGACGGGGTGCAAGACGGCTGGCCCACGCGCGATGGCATCGGACTGGTGGGGCGCGTCTCTGGCGTGTCGGGGAACACGGCTCGGGTCTTGCTGATCACCGATAGCTCGTCTCGCATTCCAGCGCGTATTGAGCCCTCTGGCCAAGCGGCGATTGTGAGTGGCGATAACTCTGCCGCGCCGCGGCTAGAGTTCATCGAAGTACCCAGCGCCGCCCGCCCCGGAGATCGCGTTGTCACCTCCGGCGATGGCAAAGTTTTCCCACCCTCTTTGTTGATTGGTCACGTCGCCCAAGATCCAAGGGGACGATTACGGGTCATTCCTGCGGCCGATATTTCTGGCCTTGAGTTCCTGCGCGTGTTGCGCGCCTTAGATCTACACCCCTCGCCGCCCGATGGTGATATCGTTAATGCGCCAATACCCGATGCTGCCACAGCCGCCGGCATTGCACAAACTCCGGCCACGCAATGAACCCATACAAAGCCATCAAACTCCAACTGTTGTTTTTTGCACTGAGCATGTTTTTGTTGATGCTGCAATTGCTACCGATCAGCGGCGGGACAAGCGCGCTCTCTGCGCCCGATACGATCCTTGCGTTGGCCCTATGCTGGGCGGTGCGCGCGCCGTTTGCCATGGGTACGGGCGTGGTGATGCTGGTGATGCTCACATGTGATATTGTATTGCAAAAGCCGCTTGGACTGGCCAGTTTGAGCATCCTGATCGCGATACAGTGGCTGCGCTACCATTCAGAGAACATCCGCGATATGGCCTTTGTTCTGGAATGGCTGACGATTGGTGCCGCCTATTTATTGATTTATGGTGCGCAGCTCGTCATCTTAAAACTCATCGCGCCAGAACATGCCGATGTACGGGTGTTTGTCGTGCAAACCATAGGCGGCGTGCTGTTCTACCCTATTGCCGTGTCTGCGTCATTTTTGCTATTTGGAATTCGACGCACATGGACAACCGAGGAAACGCGGGAGCGCATAAGCTCATGAGACAAGAGCGCGATACATTCCCCCTCTTTCAGCGCAAATTTTCGCGCCGCGCTATTTTTATCGGCGGGTTGCAAACGGGTGTATTCTCAATGTTGGCCGCGCGCATGTATCAACTTCAAATCGACCAAAGCGATGAATTTCGCCTCTTGGCCGAGGAAAACCGGATCAACCTGCGCCTTTTGCCGCCAGAACGCGGTCAGATCTTTGATCGTAATGGCGTGATTTTGGCGCAAAACGAGCCTGTCTATCGGATCAATTACATTCGCGAGGACGCCGGCCCAGGGCGCGACGTGCTGGATCGATTGGCCCATTTGATCCGCATGTCCCCCGAAGATACCGAGGCCGCGTGGCGCGACATTCAAACCAGCCCCGCTTTTCTTGCGGTGAACGTGGCCGATCGGATCACATGGGAGGACATCAGCCGTGTGGCAGTCAATACCCCCGCCCTTCCTGGGGTCTCCCCCGAAGTGGGCCTCTCGCGGGTCTATCCTTTGGGTCATGATTTCGCACATGTCGTGGGCTATGTGGGTCCAGTGAGTGAGCGCGATCTTGCCCGCTATGAAGATCCCGATCCGATTTTACGCATCCCTCGATTTCAAATCGGCAAAATTGGAATTGAGCGTCAGATAGAGGAAAATTTGCGCGGCTCGGCCGGCACCAAAAAAGTAGAAGTGAACGCATTGGGCCGCGTCATGCGCGAAATTGGCCGCGAAGAGGGCGCTGCAGGCACGCCGCTGCGCCTGACGATTGATGCGAAATTGCAATCGTACATCGTCGCGCGTCTTGGCGAGCAAAGCGCCTCGGTCGTGGTGATGGATTGCCGCAATGGGGATGTCTTGGCCAATGTGTCGGCCCCTTCATTTGATCCAAATAAGTTCGTGCGCGGTATTTCTGTGCCAGATTACAGCGCGTTACGCGATAATGAACGTCGGCCTTTGGCGTCAAAAACAGTGCAAGATGCCTATCCGCCGGCCTCAACATTTAAAATGGTCACATTGTTGGCCGCGCTAGACGCCGGTGTGATTACTGAAAATCACACGGCCTTTTGCCCGGGTCATCTGACCGTGTCTGGGCGCAAGTTTCACTGCTGGCGCCGCGGCGGTCATGGCACGGTGAACGCGGATAAATCACTGCGTGAAAGCTGTGATGTATTTTACTACGAGATCGCGATGAAAGTTGGGATCGACAAAATTGCACAAATGGCACGGCGTTTGGGACTTGGACAGACGCATGATATTCCGATGTCTGCCGTCTCTGAAGGGTTGATCCCAAATCGCGAATGGAAACAAGTTAATCGAGGACAAGACTGGTTGATTGGCGATACGGTCAATGCCTCGATCGGTCAGGGCTATGTCCTAGCCTCGCCCATGCATTTAGCGGTGTTAGCCGCGCGGCTGGCCTCTGGGCGGGCGATCAAACCAAGGCTGATCCTGCCGGCGGACGACGCGGCCGAGAAATTCGAGCCGCTGGGCCTTAATGCGCGGCATTTGGCGATTGTGCAGCGTGCGATGGGCAATGTTGTGAACAATCGGCGCGGCACCGCCTATGGATCGCGGATCATTGCCGATGAGATGCGCATGGCTGGTAAAACAGGCACAAGCCAAGTGCGAAACATCTCAGAGGCAGAGCGCCGCGCCGGTGTGACACGCAACAGCGATTTGCCGTGGGAGCGACGCGATCATGCGCTCTTTGTCAATTATGCGCCAATCGACAATCCTCGCATTGCCGTCTCTGTTGTCGTTGAACATGGCGGCGGTGGATCCTCTGCGGCGGCTCCCATTGCGCGCGATGTCACATTGCAGGCCTTGTCAAACGGCATGCCGCCCCTGTCGGCCTATCCGGTCAAGGACCGCGCGCGCATTGAAGAAGAGCAAGAGGCCTACAAAACCTATCTCTCGAAATATGATGCATCACAGGCGGATCGCGCATGAGCTTTTTGCATTACTATGAGCGCACAGCGCCCACAGGTATGCGCAAGCTTCTTTATGTGCATTGGCCTTTGGTGATTGTCCTTGTGACGATCATCGCGATTGGCTTGGTTATGCTGTATTCTGTCGCCGGTGGATCGCTTTATCCATGGAGCTACGCCCAAGGTGAGCGCGCTGTGATCGGCATTATTTTGATGTTTATCGTCGCGCTGATCCCGATTGGGTTTTGGCGCAGCACGTCGATATTGGGCTATCTTTTTGGCCTCGCCCTTCTGGTTTATGTCGAGCTGTTTGGCCAAGTCGGCATGGGTGATGCCTGCTGATTTCGCCTCTGACAACACACGATGCAGAGTTAGGGTATCGGGCGTTGTGTGGCGCAAGGGTTTGGTAAAGGCACCTTCAACCCCAGTTGTGCCGA
>JBDNBY010000017.1:0-2655 GCA_039767595.1 Paracoccaceae bacterium
ACATCGCCAGCATAGGCCAAGGGGGCGCTGAGCATCAGCGCGATCCGAGTGATGAGGTGTTTCATAGAGCTTCCCTGTATTGTGTTATCCAAATATGAAGCGCTATTTTTTCAAATTTGTGAAGTCTTTCCTTTCGCGGCGTCAAAATTGTAAGTATTTTAACGTAATTCGCCCCTAAAGTGTATGCGGGGGCCGTCGTTTGAGTGAAAGGTAAGCGAAAAAAGGAATATGTGATGGCCCGCGCCCCTTCTGAATTCGGTCTAGATGCGCCAGTTTCCCACGCAAGCGACACGTCTGAGCCGTACCGCGAGGCTGTGCTTAAAGTTTTATCTATTTTCGTGGATAGCCAATTGGCCGCGGCCGCTAACTTCAATGATGCGATGCACACCTGCCCAAGCATTCATGATCGCGTGACTGCTGCGCGTGTTGTGTTAGACAAAACGGCCAACGCCGAAAAATTCATTCCCGTCATGCATGAATTTGGTGCAGCGACTGATAAGTATCTCGTGCATCATCCATGGGCGGCGCGTCATGAGAGAGTGGCACCACTTGATACAGCGATGGTCGGGCGGCGCGATATGCGCAATCCCGTGTTTGATTTTCCGCTACTCAATTGGAAGGATGCGATCGTTTGGGCGGTTCTTGTGGGGCAGTCGTCCAACTTACAAATCACAGATTTTTGCGAGATGTCTTATCAGCCCGGCGCCGGCGTATTTCAAGAGATTCAGCCTGTGGAACACCATCACCATGGTTTGGCCTTGGAGGAGTTTCAAAAATATGCAGCTGTTCCAGAAAATCGTCAACCGTTACAAACATCTATTGATTATTGGTGGCCGCGTGTTTCTGCTGGATTTGGGAAAAACGGGTCGAAAACAAGTCAAATCCTAGAGATCTTTGGTCTGCGCCGGATGTCCAACGCGGCGCTACGGGCACAATGGGTGAGTGATATGGAAGGTTTGGTCACAGAGTTTGGCCTACTGCCAGGTGAGAGCGTCACGGAATTTAAGGGCGCTCCAGAGGATGACAAAGATCAAAGTCCGGCAGCTTATCGTTGAACGAATCATTGAGAACAAAATAAGAACAAACTACATAGAGTTTCATGTCGCTAGAGGATGTAAAACTCAAATTAGCGCGGCCGCGCGCGCGCGTAGATCGGGTGGTGATCTGGGATGAGATCGTCTTTGACCGTGGGCGCGTGCATGAAATTTGCGGGCCCGCGCGGCATAGTTTGGCCGCTTGGTCTGTGGGCCGGATTGTGCAAGGCGCGCAATCGGTGTTTTGGATTTCTCCGCATTGGCACGGGGCGCAGCTGCATTTTGCGGGGCTGTGCGCATGGATGCCGCCGCAGAACGTTGTACATGTCAGGCCGCGTCATAGCGGGGATATATGGTGGTGTGCCGAAGAAATATTGCGCAGTGGGACCAGCCCCGTTTTGGTGATTGAAGCGCATGAGATCCCGCATCTGACACAAGTGCGACGCTTGCATTTGGCCGCGCAGCACGGGGCCGAGCAGGGGGCCTATGCCCCGATTGGCCTCATCCTCACAGATCATAATGGCGGGGTATCTGGTGTTGAAAGTCGCTATTTTTGTCATGCGCAACATACCCCCGAGGATCCGTGTTGGCGCATCGAACGCCGCCGCGCCCGCACCGCCGCGCCCAAAGCATGGGAGCTGCGGCCCAACGCGGCGGCGCACTGGCATCTGTGCAGCGTCCCTTTGTCTGAGATGCCGGCGCTCAGTTGATGGCAAAATTCGACAAAATCGCGTCGCCAGATGAGTTGCGCTAGACCACAAAGGGCGTAGTGTTGGGGACTATGACCCATTTGATTTCTTTTGCCGCGTTATTTGCCTCAGTGATTTTATTACAACTCTCTGCAGGGGGCGTTGGCCCGCTCGATGTGTTGTCGGGTATGGTGCTTGATTTTTCGACACCGCACATTGGTTTGTTAGGCTCTGCGCATTTTCTAGGCTTTTTCATCGGGTGTTGGTGGGCGCCGCGGATGATGGGAAATGTTGGGCATTCACGGGCCTTTGCGGCCTTTACCGCCACGGGTGCGATGGCGCTCTTGGCGCATATGCTTGTGGTGGATCCCTTGGCTTGGGCGGTGATGCGCATTGGGTCGGGGATCTCAGTAGCGGGGTGTTACACTGT
Organism: Paracoccaceae bacterium; assembly: GCA_039767595.1. GTDB lineage: Bacteria > Pseudomonadota > Alphaproteobacteria > Rhodobacterales > Rhodobacteraceae > JBDNBY01. The sequence goes on from JBDNBY010000017.1 coordinate 2,154, forward strand.
GGTCGAAGCATGGCTACAGGCGAAAGTCACCAATGAGACGCGTGGTCGCGCGCTGGGCGTGTACCGTGTGACGGATTTGATGGCGCAGCTGGGCTCTCAGTTAATGATCGCTGTGTTGGTGCCGGCCTCTTATGTGTCGTATAATATTCTCGCGCTGATTTGCTGTGCGGCGCTGATCCCCATTACGTTGACCACCGCGCGCCAGCCCGACATTCCAAAAGCGCCGCGGCTGCGCCCTCTTTTGGCGTGGGAAAAATCGCCAATGGCGGTGGCGGCGGTGATTGTGGCGGCCGTTTCCTCCTCCTCCTTTCGGATGGTGTCCCCGATTTACGCCTCAGAAGTAGGGTTAGAGCAACACCTCTTGGGGTATTTCATGGCGGCGCTGGTGGCAGGCGGGGCCCTAGCCCAATATCCAGTTGGATGGTTGGCAGATAAGTTTGATCGGCGCAAAGTGTTGATGGGATTATCTATTGCGGCGATTTTCACATGTGTGGGCATATCC
>JBDNBY010000018.1:0-3713 GCA_039767595.1 Paracoccaceae bacterium
AATCACAATGACGGTAAAGAGGAAATACACCATCCGCCAGATCGGATAGACGATGGTATTCTCGGCAAAGCCGATCAACAATCCCACATCCATTGAGCCGATGAACATATCCGGGGCAGGGGTCTGAATTGGGTTCGCCCCAAAGAAATTGCGCACCACTTCTTGTAGAACAATCGCTAGGCCAAAGGTCACAAGGATCTGATCGGCGTGGGGGCGTTTGTAGAAATGTTTAATCAACCCGCGTTCCATCGCGATACCGACGATGATCATCACAGGGATCGACAAGAGGATCGCAAGTGGCACAGCCCAGTCAATGATTGTGGCGCCTGCGGCGTCCCCGAACCACGCTTTGACATAAGGCATATCGACTTTCAAAGGGTTGCCCAAAAAGTCTGTTTGCGTTTCGTCAATAACGACATAGCTGGTTTGCAAAAGGTTCTGCATGGCCACGGCACAAAATGCACCGATCATAAAGAGCGCGCCGTGCGCAAAGTTAACGACACCCAAGGTGCCAAAGATAAGTGTGAGGCCCAATGCGATCATCGCATAGGCCGAGCCCTTATCAAGCCCGTTTAAGATTTGTAGCAGTATATCGCCCATCGTCCGCGCCTCTTATGTCAGGTGACTGTCATCTGTGGGGTTGTGTTTGAAAAAAGGGGCCAGCCAAGGTTGACCGGCCCCTTTATAAGAAATTGGCGTGATGTTACGCGCCTGGGTTACATTTACCCAAGGACGCCTCAGCACCACCAAACATTGGGTGATCGGCTTCGTATGTCACCTGTGCGGCTGGAGTCTTTTCGATGATCTCAAGCGTGTCGTATTTGTTGGCTGGGTTCTCTTTACCCTTCACAACAAGAACGTCCTTAAAGCACTGGTGATCGGCGCCACGGTACAATGTTTTGCCAATGCCCATGCCGTCAAATTCGAAATCTTCGAGAGCTTCGTCGATGCCGCATGGGTTAAACGTGCCAGCACGTTCACATGCATCCGCATAGAGCAATGTTTGTACATAGGCTGTGTGCGCTGAGCCGGATGGTGGGCGGCCGTATTTCTCACCGAAGGATTTCACAAACGCTTGTGTGCCTGGATCTTGCAGCTGCCAGTTCCAGTTCATTGAGCCGTAAACGCCTTCAATGTTTGAACCCGCACCGTCAGCCATCAGCTCTGAGTAAAGTGGAACAACGATTTGGAAATCTTTGCCGTTCACTTGCTTGTCACGTAGGCCGAACTGAACCGCTTGTGTCAATGAGTTAACCATGTCGCCGCCGTAGTGGTTCAAGACCAAAACGTCCGCGCCAGAGTTCAACACAGGTGCGATGTAAGACGAGAAGTCGCCGGCGCCAACTGGCGTGCGCACGTCTTGTACAGTTTCCCAACCCAAGGCGCCTGTTGAGGCCGCGATGGATTCTTGAACGGACCAACCCCATGTGTAATCCGCCGTGAGGTGGTACACTTTGCGGTCTGTGCCGTATTCTTTGGCAAGCACAGGCGCAAGAGCCGCACCTGACATGTACGCGTTAAAGAAGTAACGGAAGCCGTTCGCTTTGCGGTCTTTACCTGTTGTGTCGTTTGAGTGTGTCAACGCAGACATAAAGATAACGCCGGCTTCTTGGCACAAGCCTTGAACCGCGATCGCAACACCTGAAGATGAGCCGCCTGTGATCATCACAGCGCCATCTTTTTGGATCATCGATTGAGCAGAAGCGCGCGCAACGTCTGATTTCGTTTGCGTGTCACCTGTGACGTATTCCACTTTTTTGCCCAAGATACCCGAGCCATTAAGTGTTTTTGATGACATTGTATTAAGCATGCCACCGTCGCCGCCACCATTGAGGTGCTCAACAGCAAGCTCATAGGCGCGAAGTTCGTCAAGACCTTCTTCCGCATATGGGCCAGTTTGTGGAACGTTAAAGCCAAGTGTCACAGTTGAGCCTGTTGGCGCGTTGGTATAGCCAGAGTGGCTACCCGCTGTGAGAAGTGTTGGCATACCAAGTGCGGCGCCAGCGGCTGCACCTGTACCGATCACGCCGCGGCGTGTCAGGTTGAGTTTTGACATGAGTGTCCTCCCATTGAGTAAGTCCGCGCCTCCACACGCGAACACATCTTTTCCAGATGATGGGGTGATTGTTATGAAAAGAGCGCGGTGTTTCAATCTTGCATCGGTGTAAAAGAAATCATTTTGTAAAGTTCTTGACATATACCACCGTATTCTGAAAATATAGTTTAAATTTAACGGGATAATAGTGCTGGGCCACAACTTTGTGTGGTGAGGGAGGGTGATATGCTAACTCAAGGTGAACTTTTGCGGCAAAAACGCCTGTCGATGGGGGTGTCGCAGGCGGCGATGGCGCAGCGACTCGGCGTCTCGGCGGCGTATTTGAATTTGATAGAGCATAATCGCCGCCGCATGGGCGGGGCGATCAAGCAGCGTGTACACCAAGATTTGGGCGTTGATCTCGATACATTGGAACGCGGCGGTCCCAATGGGGTGATTGACGATATGCTGTTGGCAGCCTCTCAGGTCAGTGATGCCGCAGACGGGCCAAGCGATCAAATTGGCGCCCAAGAAGTGGCCGTGCGCCATCCGTTTTGGGCCCATGTCATCGCCGATCAGCTGCGCAAAGTGAACTCTTTGGAAGAGCAAGTCGCACGGTTGCAAGACCGCGTTGGCCATGACGCCACGCTCGAAGATGCGTTGCATGAAATGCTCTCGAAAGTGACGTCTATTCGATCGATGGCGGCAATCTTGGGCGGCACTGAGGATGTGAGCGTCGAGTGGTTGCAGCGCTTTCACCGCAATATTGACGAAGATGGCCGCCAATTGGCCGTCTCTGCGCAGGCGTTGGCGGAGTATCTCACACAAGTGGAGCAATCCGACCCTGATCTTCAGACCAAAGATGCCGCATGGTTTTGGCGCAACTTTGATTTTTATCTACCGCAACTCGAGCGCAGCGCCCCTGATTTTGACGCGATCTTGGATGAGGCCCAACTCACCGATCGGGACGCGCGCTTTGCAGTGCTCAAACTTATGCGATTGTTTCATCAAGATGCGCAGCTGCTTCCAGAAGCAGAGTTTCAGGGGCGTCACGTGATCGATGCCGAGGATGTGATCACCCTTGCTCAGGCGCGCACTGTTCCGATGACCGTCGTGTTGCGCCGCTTGGCCCTGCACCCCTCGCAAACACGCTCAGGCCTTGTGGTCAGCGATCACAAACTGGCGCCTGTGTTTGTCAAACCGCTCAATAATTTTGACCCACAGCTCAGCCAAGAACATTTGTGCAGCTTATGGCCCATTTTTGATGGTGGTCTGATCGAAAGTGGTTTTGCCCAAGTGCCTTTTTCGATCGCCGGCGCGCCACTGGGGCGCTATGTGGCCCAATCGGCGGGGCATGTTCATTATGAGCACCGGCGCAGCTTTCAAACACGTGTGATGCGGGTCTTGCCGCGGGCCGGTGATCAAGCGGAGGCACGCGAGGTGGGGCTACGCTGCCGGTTGTGCCCGAAACAAGCCTGTAGCGCCCGAACGATCCCTGCTTTTGACAGTTGATACTTTCGGTTTTGACAAGGCGTTGAACATTGAGTTTAACTGGCGCAAATGGGGACATTGAAATGACAACGACCAAACGCGTTTTATTAGTTGAGGACGAGCCGAATATCCTTGAAGTGCTCCGGTTTTTAATGGTGCGCGAGGGGTGGCATGTGACAGCGATCTC
>JBDNBY010000019.1:0-28147 GCA_039767595.1 Paracoccaceae bacterium
CTATACAACGCCGAGTGCCCGATTTGTAACGCTGAGATCTGTCATTATCAAAGATATACGCAGCGGCATGGGATTGCCTTTGGATTTGATGATTTAAACAGTTCGGATCCCGCCCCTTACGGTGTGGATGCGGATGCCGCGGCGCGGCGGTTGCATGTGCTGCATGACGGTGCGGTGCTCTCGGGCATGGCGGCGTTTCGAGTGATCTGGGATCAGATGCCGCGCTATCGGTGGTTGGCTCGGATCACAGGCGCACCCATTGTGCGGCCCGTGAGTGACGCGGTCTATGATTACATTTTGGCACCGCTACTCTATGCCACGCACAAGCGCAGGCAGAGGCGGCAGCAAAGGCGCGGCGCGTAGTTAGCCGGCCTCATCCTCGAGGTGCAGTTTCATCTCGACCAAGATATGCTGCAGCGCGACCGTTTCTTTGAGCAGGCGCTTGGCTTCATTGAGGCTGATCACCCCGTCTTGGATCGATTGATTGTATTCCGCCATCAGCATCGCAAAACGCTGCGATAGTTCGATCACATTGGTGTTGACCTTGGCCTCGTCGATATCAGAGTTCTTTTGCGCCCCGCGCGAGAGTGTGCAGCCCAGCAATTCCGCCAAGGCTGTGGTCACATGCGGGAAGGAGGCCTGTGCCTCGAGTTGGGCCACGGTGTCGATGGGCATAAAGCGATCTGAATGCTCATCATGATCAGAGTAATAGCGGCCCAAGGTGGCCTTGGATTTTCCGGTGATTTCGCACGCGGCCTCGACACCGACATCCTTGACCAGTCCTTCGGTGTGCTTTTTCAAATAGCGGCGCATCTTTTGCGTCATGTGCTGTGTACCCTTATGACCTTAACCATCCCCAAGCGTGGGGAACCCATACTTGCTTTTCCCATTACAGAACTCTGCCATGTTTGTCACCTAGTTATACAAGGGCTTTTCCTTATCTGTCTACTCTCGCACCGCGCCTTGTGCGCGTTGGGGTGGCGGCGGCGCGGCTGTATATCATGATGGCATTCCCATCATGAGTTCACATCCCCACATATGGCTGCGTCGTTGGGAGTGCTTTAATTTCATTGACATACGTCCGTTTTAGGTGTCCACTGAAGTTATGAGAGACATCAGTGTGTTTCAGAGTACGGATCCATCGCCTGCACCTTCGACCGAAAGCGCAGAGCGCCCTAGATCAGCGCACCGATCCCTCTCAATTCATCCCCTCAACATATCGCAGCACCCGCGCAGTTAGCGCGACGGTTCTGTGCCGTTGAGGTTATTTCACTATAAGGAGGCACCATGGAATATAAAATTACCGGACGTCAATTGGACATCGGAGACGCTTTGCAAGTACATGTACGCGATACGTTGGAGCCTATTTTAGAAAAATATAGCGCGCGCCCCACTGGGGTCAGCGTCATCTTTTCCAAAGACGCCCATGAATATGTCGCCGAATGCGTTGTTCAACTCTCGTCTGGATTGAACACGGCCGCTAAGGGCCGGACAAGTGAAATCTATGCTGCGTTTGACGATGCTGCTGAAAAAATAAGCAAACAGCTGCGTCGGTACAAGCGTAGATTGAAAAATCATCATAATGAGCGTGCAACACCAGTTGAATTCTTGGGCGCGACCTCCTATATCCTCGCCGGAGAGAGAGACAACGAAGAATCGGAACGCGACGGGATCGACCCCATTATCATCGCCGAGACTGGAACCACCTATCCGAGCTTTTCCGTAGGTGAGGCTGTGATGCAGATGGATTTAGCCTCGTCCAATGTTCTTGTGTTTCTCAATGAAAAGACAAATGGACTAAATGTCGTTTATCGCCGCGACGACGGCAATATCGGGTGGATTGAACCGCAATCAGCCTGATAGAGACGCGTTTAGTTCTATGAGGAGTGCCCTGCATCATGTTGATGTCAAAAATTCTTGTGCCTCAGGCCGTGATGACCCTATCTGGGGTCGCAAGCAAAAAGCGCATGATGCAGGAAATCGCCGACCGCGCTGAGCGTGTTTATGGCTTGGACGCAACGCTGGTTTTGCCCGCGTTGATCGAACGCGAGGCGCTGGGCCCCACTGGGGTGGGGCGCGGAGTTGCTTTGCCGCATGCGCGGCTCAGCGGCCTTGAAGACATTCGCGGTCTATTTGTGCGGTTGGACAAACCTGTAAATTACGACGCGGTTGATCGCCAACCGGTCGATTTGGTCTTTGCCCTCTTTGCCCCCGATGGCAATGGAGTTGACCACCTCAAGGCGCTGGCCACAGTGTCGCGTGTGTTGCGCGATCCAAGCTTTTGCTCAGCGCTGCGCGCGAATGACGATGCGAACAAGCTTTATGCTTTGATGACATCGGATGAAACGAGCAGAGCCGCTCAATCCGCGGCCTGAAAGTCGGCACAGCCCAACCAATCATAATCTTGGCGATACGCTTGGGCGCATAGAACGTCCATTTCGGGCGTATAGATCTCGCGCAATGCGCATGGCCCGCGCACCTCAGGCTGGATCGGCGCCCACGGGGCCGCATGCCCCAACAGAGCAGGCACACGCAGATGCGCATCGCTCTCGCACAGGATAATCCGCGGCGCGCACGCCTGAACCCCGACCTGTGCACCGGACACCGCCGCCTCTTGGAGGGCGCGCGCCATCAATCGGACCATGGGCATCCATGGCCAGCGCACGGCCATTGCCGTTTGTCCCCGCAAGTTCAGGCGTAAAAACGATAAAAACTTTGTAAACTCTGTGCGCAGTGCGTCTGGTGTCGGCGCGGCTTGACACGCCGTCAACGCAAACCCATGATTGCGATCCAACCGTGCGCGGATCGATGGCATATCGCGCGGTCCCCACCCCAAGAGCGCATCGCAAAATACGTCATAGGCCCGCTGCACAGGATGCGGCGCAATTTCAATCGACATCGCCGGATCCATCGCCTGCGGCTCCTGCACTGCTGGGCCTAAATGCGCCTCAAGCCAAGCCCCAATCTGAGGCCGAGACACGCCAACAACCGGACACCACGTCAGATCGTCCCACGCGCGCACCTGCGCCTTTGGGTCGGGCCATGTAAACTTCGACGCGCTGGCAATCCTGCCGTGATCCGAGGGCGCGAGACCCGCAAGCGCGGCCGCCATATCCTCGGGATTGGTCACTTTGTCTTGGGCGGCGCGGGGATTTTGCGGCTTAAAATGCCCACTCACCTGTTCCACTTGGGTCGCACTGCCTAAAAACTTTAGCAGGCCATTGATGATCTGCACCCGCGTGAGATCCTCATACTCCAAGACAAAGGGCACTTGCCCCGTCTCGCGCAAAGTATCCCAGATGGGCGGCCAATAGGCAGCCTCTTGGCGCAAGATCTGTTCATACGTCTCTGGATCAAAAGGCACACGGCCCTCTTGCCCCTCGCTGGCGGCGACCCAAGTCCACTGATCACTGTGCCGCGCTAGGGCAAGGGACAGATAGCGATCCAATGAATTTCGGCGCAAGATCACTTTGGCGCAGTAGGGGTCACTTAAAACTTGCGCAAGCACAGCATGGTTATGATCGGGAAACAATCTAAAGCCAGCGATCGCACCACCCGATTGGGCAAGCCGATCCAGATCTGCCACGTCATGCGATGTGTGATGTGGATTGAACATCTCACCATGAAGGATCACGTCCTTTGCTTGGCTCAAACTATGTTCCAAAAAATTGGAACCAGATCTCATATCACTGAGGATGACAAAAGAGCGCCACGGCCTCATGCAGAATGTTCCCACGCATGCAGCCGCGCCCAATCCTCAAGATAGCGCTCAAGGTCTTGCGGGGCGATTATCGCATGGCGGGCCCGTGTTTGAGGGGCCGCAACCTCACCGCGCCACGTGAGCCACCGGCGGTGCAACACACGCCCGCGCCGCGTTTCGCCACCTGCGTCTGCCGCCCTATGGGGCATCAACACCGTGGCATAGCCATCTTGTAAAATCACCGAACGAGCCTGTTGTAGATCCTCAAGCGGCATGTGCAGGATCACGTTTTCATGCGGATGCAGCACATCGCGCAAATGATCATGCGCGGCATAGGAAATCCATTGCCGCCGCACTGAGTTGCGATCAAAGGGCCGCTGCGCGCGCGCCGCCACGGCCTCCGGCAGGGTATCATGGACAATCACCACATAAGGATTATGCGACAGCCGCTGCGCATAGGGCGCGCGTGCGAGCCCGCGCTGTAACGGGTTCAAACGAGAGAGGCGATCCACATCATCCACCGCGGCAATCTGGGCGCTATGATCGCGCACCTGCCCCATCAAATCATAAAGGTTCTGCGCCCCTGCATCCACTTTGCGCACAATGAACGGGGCCCCTTTGGCCAATTCAGGCGCGTGATCATCATAAAGGATATAGGGCTTGCCATAGCGGTCAAATCTGCTCCAGCTGAGGGGCGGCTTGATCACACGGGCATACGGGCGCACGAGGGTTTGGAAATAACTTTCATCCGGAATCCACACGGTTTGAAAATAGCGCGCGCGCTGCGCTTTGTGCGGGTCTTTGCGGATCAAGCGCAGTGTTTTATGCGTCAGGCACCACCACTGCATCCCCAAATGCGGGCGTATCCCTTTGGGAACATTGCGCACGAGGCCAATCGCCCGCTGAAATCTCACGCTGGCGTCAAAGGCCCAGCGCCGCTCTTGCCATGCAAAGAAGTGATATAATGAGAACCGCTCGCGCGACAAGCCGCCTTGGACCCAAGGCGATTGCGCCAAAGAGATGCTCTCGATGAAATCCACATCCGCATTTTGCGCGAGGTGATCCATGATCCCCTCCGCCGCGTGTAGCGGCACGCAGCTGCCCGATTGCAAAAGGATGTGCCCCGACGGATCAACCAAAGGCAGCAATAGATCCACCCCATCCAACGTCGCACCCACAATGTCCCACGCGCCCCAACGGCATGTGCGACGGGGAATAAAAATCACGCCTTTGTCTGTGCCAAATTGATCAAGCACTTTGGTCTTGGTCCGGCGCGCATCGACGTGAATGGCCACTGGCACATTGGCCGCACGCCAAAAATGCACGACATCGGCCACGCGCTCAAAATTCTCGTGACATAAAATGATCACGCCTAGGGCTGCGCCGCTCATGCCCATGCCCCGCGCGAGACAAGGCCCAAACTCTCGAGCTGTTGCCAATTCTCATATCGCCGCGAGGCCGCATCACTGAGCGCAGCATTTGGGTTTTGGGCATATTGCTCATATTCAATGCTATTACCGTAATGTTGACGGCGCAATAGCTCTTCTTGTGCTTTGGTCTCAAAATTCTGAGTGAATTTGTAATGCAATAACGCACCACTGAGCATCGCCCCTTCGTGGTGGTAGGTCGCATTTAATCCGCGCGGCAACAGGTTGTGGGTCGAACTGTGAAACACATACTCCCGTTTCCACTGCACGAGGGGCGTTTTGTTGAGCGCCGGCGCCTTGCGCGGGGCATGATCGAAATACACGCGCGCCCTCGGACCGCCTTGCATCCAGATATTCCCTAAATTTGGATTGATCTCATAGCGATAGCCATAGGGATCAAATTGCACATGCTTTGGATCATTCGGATCCGCATAGACATCAATCAACGGCGCTCCCATAGAGCGCCGCCCGCGCGTCTCAAGCCAATGGGTCAATTGCCGCAAATCGCGCGTCTCGCAATGGGGGTAGATCAGCCGCTCATCAGGATCGACACAGACGATCCAATGCCCTGCCCCATAATGAGAGGCGAGCGCATTGATCCAATCCATCCCATAGCGGGTGGCTTTGTAACTGCGATCTGTTTGCCATAAAAACACATCTGTTTGCCGCCGCAAGAAATCGGGCCCGTCATCCTCGCTGCCGTTATCAACGATAAAAAACCGTGCCACGCCCAGCGACCGATAATAGTCCAAAAACTCTGGCAAGTGCGCGCCTTCGTTTCGGCATGTGCTAAAAAGTAAAACGTCATCCGAAGTGATCGGATCAACCGCGTGCCGCAGGCTCCGCAATCCCATTCCGGCCCGTATCGCCCGCGCCCGCAGATATTTACGGCGCAGCCTTAGGCGATAACGCTCAGACATCGTTAAATATGGCAGCTCTGACATAAGACTATGCTTGCCCCTTCCTTATCATCCGTCAAGGGGATTTGTGCCTTCTGTTAAAGGTTGAGTAAACCCTAATTCACACAGCTTTGCCGGGCCCTCGTACACCACTGCCCCCTCAAACCACAGGTTTGGCCCTTCGCTCAAATGCCGATGATAGTGCTGATAGAGGTCTGGATTTTGAAAATGCTGCCGGCGCGAGAGTTCTTCGGCAGATTTTTCCAAAATGGAGGGGGCGAATTTATCATGCAACAAGGCCGCTCGGGGGGCCATGGGGTCGTGCGGGCCCAAGACGTGATTGATCTGGCGCGGCAACACAGAATGGGTCGAATTCACATAAGCATAGCGCCAATGCCATTTGATCAGTGGAATTTTATTCAACGTCGGGGCCCGCTCAAAGCGATCCGCAAAAAAATACCGCGCCCGAATGCCGCCGCGCACCCAACTGTTTTGCAACTTCGGCTGATAGGCCCAATGCAGCGGCGCCGGATCCAGCCAAACGGCCCGCGTTGCCCCGTCCAATGGCCCTTTGGGAAACAGATCAACCATCACGGCGCCAAGGGCCTCGCGCCCCTGCTGTGCAAGGCGCTGAATGAACCGCTGTAGATCTTGATCCTCTTGCGGCAAAACAAGCCGCTCATCGGCATCCACGCTCACGCACCAATGCCCATGGCCATAACGGCGCAACAGCGCATTCATCCAGTCCATACCAAAGCGGCTTTGTTTATATGAGGCGTCAGTGACCCAAATATGCGTGTTGGGCTGGGCCTGTGCCAACATGACAGAGTTGTCGTCAGAGCCATTATCGATGACAAAAAACCGATCGACGCCCATTTGGCGATAATGTTCGAAAAACTCGGGCAGCCGCGGCCCCTCGTTGCGCAGCGTCACAAACAACCGGATTTCGTCTGATGTCGCGCGGGGCACTGCCTCTCCCAAAGAAGATAAGTGCCGCATACTGCGCTGCGCCCGCCATAAAAATTCGCGCCGCTTCCATCGCAACCGGTACGCCAATCGCAGGCGCCGCCCCCAAGATTGCGGCGGCGCGGGCCAATTATGATACGTCACAGCCACAATCGCACATCACAAATCGCGCGCGATCTCTTTGACAAAATCCGCCAAATCCGCACGCAACTCAGGGCGGGCTAAGCCAAAGGCCAAACTCGCCCGCAAAAATCCAGATTTTGAACCACAATCGTACCGCTCTCCCTCGAATGTGTATCCAAAGCACTCTGTGCCCTGAGCGATGTCTTGTGCAATGGCATCGGTCAGTTGAATTTCACCGCCCACGCCTGTGTGCAAATTATGCAAATTCTCGAGAACACTGGGCGACAGGATATAGCGGCCGATGATGGCCAAGTTTGACGGGGCCGTTCCCGCCACTGGTTTTTCCACCATGCCTGCCACTTTGGTCAAATGGCCGTCTTGCTCTTTGGGGTTCAAAATTCCATAGGCGCTGATTTGCGGCGCGGGCACTTGCATTGACGCCACCATATTGCCACCCGTTTCGGCATAGGCCTCGACCATTTGCTGCAAACAGGGCTTTTGCGCCGCGATCACATCATCGGGTAAAATCACCGCAAACGGCTCGTTTCCAATCAACCGCCGTGCGCACCACACTGCATGCCCCAATCCCAAAGCGCGATGCTGGCGCACATAGGCAATTTGACCGCTATCCATATTGGTGGCCTCAAGCGTGGCCAATAAATCGCGTTTGCCTTTGGCGTGTAGTTCCGCCTCGAGCTGCGGTGCGAGGTCAAAATAATCCTCAAGCGCCCCTTTGCCGCGCGATGTCACAAAGATAAACTCTTTGATCCCTGCGGCGCGGGCCTCGTCGATGGCGTATTGAATCAAGGGGCGATCGACCAATGTCATGATCTCTTTTGGGACGGATTTCGTGGCTGGCAAAAACCGTGTCCCTAGACCCGCAACCGGAAAAATTGCCTTTGAAACTGTGGGCATATCTGTAACCTTTGATCAATTTACGCAGCTTAGACATGGGCGAAGATCGCCTGCCATGCAACTATGTCACAACATCGGTACATTTCCGTGACAAAACCGCGGCTTTGTTGCATCACAGCGATGCTCGTTTATGATTCGGGCGCAGAGAAGAACATGGGCGAGAATAAAAATATGTTTGATTTCAGATGGCAATGGCCCTTGGTGACCCTCTGTCTCGGGATGACGCTTGCGGGCTGCGGATCGATCCCGCTGCTGTCACAGGCCACCCTCTTTGACGGAGAATTGCGCATCAGCCCGCCCCCTGGCTATTGCAAAATCGAAGGACCGGTGAGCCAATCGGACACTCATGCGATGGTGGCCTACACGCCGTGCTTTAAAAAGGGAACTGAGATCATCACCGTGACCGCCACCGCACTGCGCGACGCGGTCGATGTGGCGCCCACGCAGTTGGGAACAAGTGTCAGCGGAAGGATCGCCCGCGCCGCGCATTCTGGTCCGCCGCGCCCCTTTGAAGAGGCGGCCTATGTGTACCGCGTCTGGAGCCAGTCGGCCGGATATGGCGTTATCACAACATATTATGGGCCAGATGACACTGCAAAACGCGCGCGCAGTACGCTCATGGCGTTTCATCGGAATTTACAAAATACCGCCCCAAATACTCCACAAAATGCCGCCCAAAATGCCACTGTGGCGCAATAAAACCCCCAACGTCACACCGCCAGTGTGGCACGGATCATGGCGCGTGCCGTTGCACGATCCTGCGGCCTACACGCTTTATGAAAATGATGCGGTCGTCGCGGGGCAGTGCGAGGACACTGGACATCTGCGTGCCGCCAAATCAAATCAAGGATATCTCTCGCTGAGCATCGGTTTTCCGCCCGCGTTGATCAGGCCCAGCGCGCATGGGGTGCTCTATGGGGTGTATGGCCACGTTGATCTGCCAAAGGGCCTTGACCATAGCCTGCGGATGGGAATTTCGCGCACCGATCACACAGAGTTCATGTCACCCAAGCATCGAGGTGCAAACGATCTGATGGCTGTCTTTGAGCTTCCCCCCCCACAGCAAAGGGGGATCACAGCCCTTTGGGTGGATCTTATCTATCACGGTGACGCGCAGGGCGATATTTCCTGGTCTCATCTACGGATCGAATGGCGTCAAAAGTTTATTTTGTAGGCCATAACTGGCGCTAAAGTGCGCTGGCCCACTCGGCACTTTGCATTTCCATCAAACGGCTGGCGGTGCGTTCAAATTCAAAGGCCCCTTCCCCCTCGAGATACAGGAAATCGGGCGCGGCTGCGGCCGAGGCAATGACCTGCACGCGCGCCTCATAGAGAGCATCAATCAATGTGACAAAGCGCTTTGCCATATTAAAATTTCCACGGCCCAACGTCGGAATATTGTCGATAAATAAAACGCGTGCCGCCCGCGCAATTTCCAAATAATCCCCTGGGCCCAAGGCCGCCCCGCACAGATCATGAAAACTGGCACGCGCCACGCCATTTGAAAACTGCGGCAATGTGATCGTGCGGCCTGTCACAACGAGATCGAGCGATTGTACCGCCTCGCCGTTCACCAATTGGTGCCACACGGCATCCATCGCAGCATGGCTTTGAGGGCCCAGCGGCGTGAAATACGTCTGAGCGCCCATAAGGCGATCTTGCCGGTAATCGCGGTCGCTATCAAGGCAATACACGACCAACTGCTCTTGGATAATGTCAATGAACGGCAAGAACAGCTGCCGATTGAGCCCATTTTTATACAGCTCTGTGGGATGGCGATTGGAGGTGGTGACCACCACCACATCGCGGGCCATCAACGCCTCGAAAAAGCGGCCGACAATCATGGCATCGGTGATGTCAGTAATCTGCATCTCATCCAAGGCCAGTAGGCGCAGCCCGCGAGACAGCTCTTCGACCACGGGGATCAGGGCATCTTGGTGTCCGTTTTTGCGCGCGGCGTGTAATTTTGCATGAACCTCTTGCATAAAGGCATGAAAATGCACCCGCCGTGCGGGCACGTTCAAGCTCTCGACGAACATATCCATCAGCATGGATTTCCCGCGCCCCACTCCGCCATAGAGATAGAGCCCCCTGATCGGCGGGGGCGCTTTGCGAAACAATCCCCCTTTGCGGCGCGGGGCCATCAGCTCGGTCTCGAGGCGCTCAAATTGCGCGACGGCCTGATCTTGTTTCGGATCAGGGCGCAACGCGCCATCCGCAAGCTGTTGTTGATATGTCTGGCGCACAAAGGTCATGGCATGGTCATAGCGGCACTGCGCAACGCTCTTCAAGGGAAGAGATCAAAATTCTCCTCGCAATCTCCAATTTTTGAAGTATCTTCTGAAATACCGCACGGCGCGGACAAAAGGATCAGGCAGATGGCTCAGCGTTCTATCTTTACGCCCGTTTTGATTGCGGGCTGCATGATTATGGTGATCTCCTTCGCCGTGCGGGCCAGTTTTGGCGTGTTTCAAATTCCCATTGCTGCGGAATTTGGCTGGTTGCGGGCTGATTTTTCGCTCGCGATTGCGATACAAAACTTAGCTTGGGGCATCGGACAGCCGATTTTTGGCGCCATCGCAGAGCGGCTTGGCGATCGTAAGGCGATCATCTTGGGCGCGCTGATGTATGCGGCTGGATTGGTCATGTCGTCCTTTGCAACATCCCCCTTGGCCCATCAGTTTTTCGAAATCTTTGTTGGATTTGGCATCGCCGGCACAGGGTTTGGTGTCATTTTGGCCGTCGTTGGGCGGGCCAGCACACCAGAGCATCGATCCATGTCGCTGGCAATTGCCACGGCCGCCGGCAGCGCGGGCCAAGTGTTTGGCGCGCCCGTTGCGGAATTCTTACTGGGCTTTATGACGTGGCAATCGGTCTTTGTGGTGTTTGCTGCGGCGATTTTGGCAACATTGATGGTATTGCCAATGATGCGTGCGCCCGCCGCGCCCAAAGCCGAACTCCAAGAGAGCATGGGCCATATCCTGAGAAAAGCGGCCAAAGATCCCTCGTATGCCCTCATCTTTTTGGGATTTTTCAGCTGCGGGTACCAATTGGCGTTTATCACCGCGCATTTTCCCGCGATGATCACGGAAATGTGCGGGCCAATTGCCTCTGGATCCATGCTCTCGTCGATGGGCGTATCCTCGACTTCGGCCCTTGGGGCTGTGTCGATCTCTTTGATTGGATTGGCCAATATCGCCGGCACTTTGACGGCAGGGTGGCTTGGAAAATCCTATACCAAGAAATACCTCTTGGCGGGGATTTACACTGGGCGCACCATTGCCGCCGCCCTCTTTATTATGATGCCGATCACCCCCGAATCCGTAGTGATCTTTTCTATCGTCATGGGGACGCTGTGGCTGGCCACTGTGCCGCTGACATCTGGGTTGATCGCGCATCTTTATGGTCTGCGCTATATGGGGACACTCTATGGGATCGTGTTTTTCTCGCATCAATTAGGCGGGTTTATGGGCGTTTGGCTCGGCGGTGCGCTCTATGATGTGTATGGGAACTATACGCTTGTGTGGTGGATCGGCATTGCCGTGGGCGCGTTTAGTGCGATTGTGCATCTGCCCATTCGCGAGAACCGCAGCGCTCAGGCCGCCTAAGCGCCCCATCGAGATTACTTAAGGCGCGGTTATTCAAGGCACGGTTACTCAAGGCGTGGTTCGATAAAATCGGTCAATTCCGCAAGGTTGGCCGTATAGGGGATGGCGTGGGTGGCCAGTTGAATAATATGGTTGGCTGCATTTGGATTGACATTCGTCAAACTCTGCGCCCCAGACGGCAAAATAACAGTGTCATTTCCGCCCCAAATCGCCCGCACGGGGATGTCATGGCTGGCGACCACTTCATGCATTTGGACAAAGGGCGCATCATAAAACCCGCGGCAGCTAGAGAGGACGGCGGGCACGAAGCCTTTGCGCCCCAGCTGGGACAGCTGATAATCCACGATGCCACTCACATGGGAATTGAGGGCGCGCTCCGCCTCGGCGCCGCTGCGCAACGTCATTGGATAGGTGAGAGCAAAGAGCACATCCCCCAGCGTTGGAATGCGCACGGCCAGATCGACAAGCGTGCCAAGGTCAAATTCAAACGACAGCGGCGCAATCAAGCCCAGCGACGCCACGCGATCGGGCTGGCTGGCGGCGAAATGCGTGGCAATGCCGCCGCCCATGGAATAGCCGATCAAATGCACAGGCTCTTGGTCCAGTTTCAACGCCTCGAGCAAACCGCTCAGCGCCCGCGAGAAATGGAGCATCGTTTGCTCGCCGCGGGGATTATCCGAAAATCCGCGGCCAAAATGATCATAACGTAGCACACGATAGCCGCGTGCGGTCAATTGCGCGCTGAGCGCCTCAAAGACCCGCATCGGCGTGGTCAGCCCATGGATCATAACGATCACAGGGCCATCCTCTGGCCCCTCGAGCGCATAATGCACTTGGCCCATGCCAAAGCGAATGAACGTGGCATTTTCATTGGCCCGCTCGCGCAGGGCATCGACTGAAAACTGTGCTTCGAAACTATCCATAAATCCGCTCGCTCAAAAGCCCCAATGCGACCAATTTCGCCCGTAAGCTGGCGGCCTCTTGGAACTGCAACACCTGCCAACCGCAGGTCTGTGCAGCGACGATATTCGCTTCTAGGTCGTCGGTAAAGAAAATTTGATCGCCCGTCAGCCCAACGCGATCCTCAAGATAGGCATAAATAGCCGGATCAGGCTTGGTCAGGCCGATGTGTCCCGATATCACTGTGTCGTCAAACCATGAGAGAAACTCAAATTGAGCGCAGGCAATATCCCATGTTTCTTTGCCAAAGTTACTCAGTGCATGGCACGGCACGCCAGCCTCGCGCAGCTCTTGCAAGATCGTCACGCTATCCATGTGGGGCGGGGCAATCATATGCACCCAATGCGCGACCCAGAATTCAATCTCGCGCGTCCACTGCGGATGTTGCGGGATCAGATCAAGGATCACTTGAGGAAACGGCGCCCCCGCATCACAGGCCGCATTGGCCGCCTCTATGGGAACGCTTGCGAAAAAGGCGGCGGTGCGCTCTGGCCCAAATTGGGCGCTATAATTGGCCTGTGGCTGCCACGGTAAAAAGACATTTCCAATGTCGAAAACAACCGCCTCAACCATCCCCGCCCCCTTTAGGAATAAAGGGCATCGGCGTGGAATGCGAGATGCTCTTCTATAAACGAGGAGACAAAGAAATAGCTATGGTCATAGCCTTTTTGCACTCGAAAATGCCCCTCTTGGCGCACGTCAGTCATGGCACTGGCAAGGCGAGAAGGCTTGAGCAGATCCCAAAAATTATCCTTGCTGCCCACGTCAATCAACATCGGGGCATCAATCGCGCCGCGACTAAGTAGGACCGAGGCGTCATGCTCGGCCCAAGCCGCCTCATCCTCGCCCAGATAGGCGGCAAATTGTTTGCGCCCCCAATCCGAACCCGTCGGATTACAAATCGGTGAAAAGGCCGAAACAGATCGAAAGCGCCCTTGGTATTTCATGGCTAAGCTCAGCGCGCCGTGCCCGCCCATCGAATGACCTGTGATCGATTGACGCGCGGGATCAATGTTGAATTGGCCCAACACAAGTTCAGGCAGCTCGCGGGCGATATAGCTTTCCATTTGGAAATGTGTCGCCCATGGCTGCGCCACCGCATCAATGTAGAACCCAGCCCCTTGGCCCAGATCATAGGCCTCGTCATTGGGGACACCGTCGCCGCGCGGGCTTGTATCTGGAAACAGCAGCGCGATCCCATGCTCGGCCGCCCAAGCTTGTGCGCCCGCTTTGGTCATCGCGTTTTCATGTGTGCAGGTCAGACCAGACAGATACCACAGCAATGGCACATCTGCGAACTGCGCCTCTTCTGGCAAGAAGAGACCAAAGGTCATGTCGCAGCCGCACACCTCAGAGGCATGAGAATAGACCCCTTGCGTCCCGCCAAAGCATTTATTTGTTGATACTGTTTGCAAACTCATAAGATCATCCACTTCCAATTAAAATTCCGGCGCCCAACACCAGCGCCCCGCCCAAAACCACTTGGAATGCTGCGCGCCAAAAGGGCGTTTTCATATATGTCTTTTGTATCCATGCAATGGCCCATAGCTCTACAAAGACCACGACAATCGCAATAGCAGTTGCGACCCAAAAATCTGGGATCAAATAAGGCAGCGCATGGCCCAAGCCGCCGATGGTCGTCATCACACCTGACGCGATCCCCCGCTTGATCGGGGATCCGCGTCCTGAAATCTCGCCATCGTCCGAGGCGGCTTCGGTAAAGCCCATGGAAATGCCGGCGCCCACAGAGGCCGCCACCCCGACCAAAAACGTAGTCCAGGTGTCTTGTGTGGCAAAGGCTGTGGCGAAAATCGGCGCAAGCGTCGAGACCGAGCCGTCCATCAATCCCGCCAATCCGGGTTGCACCCACGTCAGGACAAATTTGCGATGCGCCTCGTCATCCTCTGAACGGCGGACATCTGGCGGGACATGGGCGGCCTCGGCTGTGCGGGCTTTGTCCCGATGGGCCATTTCCGCCGCCGCCAAATCCCCCAACAAAGCGCGGGTTTGCGCGTCTGTGACGTTGCGCAGCGCCGCCATGTAAAAGGCTTCGGCGCGCTGCTCCATCTCTTGGGCAAAGTTGCGGGCGGTGTCGAGCGAGACATATTCCAACAGCCACACAGGTTTAAGACGCGGGAAACCATCAACATGCTCGCGACGGATCAGAGGCATTTCATCGCCAAAGCGGGATTGATACAGCGCCAAGAGTTGGGCACGATGGCCATCTTCCTCTTGTGCCATCTCATCATAGATGGCGGCCGTGGCCGGAAAACTCTCGCGTAATTTCTGAGCAAAGCTGCGGTAAATATGCGCATCTTCCTCTTCGGCCGAAATGGCCAAGGCCACAATCTCGGCCTCGGTCAAAGACGACAACGATCGCCCCTTGGAAAACATCTTAGAAAGCCGCATCACTTCTCCTTGCGGCTGCTGCGCCGCTTAGACCAATTCTCGATGCATCACGAGAGCATCAACATATCCTGCCTTTGGGTGATGATAGGCTTTTGGCAGGCGACCTACAATTTCAAATCCCTCGGATTGCCAAAGTTTTATGGCATGCTCGTTGGTGCTAATGACAAAATTGAACTGCATCGCCAAATAGCCTTGGTTCTCAGCCAAGTCTAAAGCATGCTCAAACATAAAGCGGCCGACCTGCATGCCGCGCGCGTCTTTGATGACCATAAAGCCACAATTACACACATGCGCGCCCCCGCCATCGTAATTGGGGCGCAGGTAATAGGTGCCCACAACTTGGCTCTTGGCCCTTACGATAAAAGCTTTGTTGCTCTGACCCGTCCAATAATCGATGGCATCTGCCTTGGAAATATAGGGATCGATTGCATAGGTTTCACCCGCTTGGAATTCTGGCCCGAGAACATCCCACAATGCGTCGGCATCGTTTGGTGAATAGGGGGATATCGTAAATTCAACCATAGACTAACTCTCTATCTCTCGAACATTGGAATCACTGCCGCTTGGCAGGGTTTCGGGTACCTTAGCCTTTGTTTTGAGCCGAAGAGAGGTCAAATTGTGAAAAATATTTGCTTTTATTAGGATGCGTGCGTGCGAACGACAACGGCCGGCCCTGCAAAGACATACGGGCGATGGTGAGCAGCCCCACCATCGCCCGCCTTAACCATCTGATAAGACGTTAAAATTCAACCACAGCACGAATGGATTTCCCTTCATGCATTAAGTCAAACCCGTCATTAATTTGATCCAACGTCAATTTATGAGTGATCATTGGATCAATCTCAATTGTGCCATCCATGTACCAATCAACGAATTTTGGCACATCTGTGCGACCCTTGGCCCCGCCAAAGGCTGTGCCCTTCCACACACGGCCCGTCACCAATTGGAAGGGGCGCGTTGAAATTTCGGCCCCCGCAGGTGCCACACCAATGATCACTGAGACGCCCCAGCCGCGGTGCGAGCATTCCAGCGCATCGCGCATCACCTGCACATTGCCCGTCGCGTCAAATGAATAGTCTACACCGCCGAATGCATCCTCATCCGTTTTTGTCAACTCGATGATGGCCTGCGTGACTGTTTGATCGCCAAGGTTTGAGGGGTTCACAAAGTCGGTCATGCCAAACTTGCGAGCCATCTCCACTTTGCCTTCATTCAAGTCAACGCCGATGATCTGGCGTGCGCCAGCCATGCGTAGACCTTGGATCACATTCAACCCAATCCCGCCAAGGCCAAAGACCGCCGCCGTGGCGCCCTTTTCAACACCCGCCGTGTTGATCACAGCGCCAATACCCGTTGTGACACCGCAGCCAATATAGCAAATCTTGTCAAAGGGGGCGTCTTCGCGCACTTTGGCCAAGGCTATTTCGGGCATCACTGTGTGATTGGCAAAGGTCGAACAGCCCATGTAATGGTAAATCGGCGTGCCATCCAACATTGAAAACCGCGTCGTGCCATCGGGCATCAAGCCTTGGCCTTGTGTGCCGCGGATCGCAGTGCATAGATTGGTTTTACCAGATTTGCACGAATGACACTGCCCGCATTCGGGCGTGTAAAGCGGGATCACATGATCCCCAGGCTGGAGCGTTGTCACACCCTCGCCGACCTCTAACACGATCCCAGCGCCTTCGTGGCCCAAGATCGCAGGGAAGATCCCCTCAGGGTCATCGCCAGAGCGTGTGAATTCATCTGTATGGCAAATGCCTGTGGCTTTGATCTCGATCAAGACCTCTCCGGCCTTTGGCCCATCGAGGTTGACCTCCATCACTTCAAGCGGTTTGCCCGCCTCTAATGCTACGGCTGCACGTGTTCGCATTTTGATACCTCCCCAGAATTGTCTTGCATCTTGTGCACGAATCGGTCTCACTATGTGACATAAAGTCTCACATTTCAAGACAAGCAAGGCGCCTATGCACCTCACTCGGCTCATAAATGTCCTCGAAATTATATCCGTTGCAGGGCGGCCTGTCACGCCGGCCGAAGTGCAGCGCGCGACGGGCCTGCCCAAGCCGACGTGCTACCGTTTGATGCAAACGCTGACAGATGAAAAACTGATCGAAGACACGGAACGCGACGGGCGCTATGTCATTGGTGATCGGATGATCCGCATCGCTCTATTGGGGAAATCAGACGTTGATGTGCGGCGGGTTTCTGCCCCGCTGCTCCGCGCCGCGGCCACAACGTTTAAAGAAACAACATTCCTATCGCGGTTTCGAGACAGCAAGGTGGAAATTATCCATGTCGAAACCCCCGAGGATCCCAATCGCGCCTTTGTCCACCCTGGCCTTGGCGAGCGGCCGATGCACGCGTGTTCGTGCTCCAAGGCGATCGCCGCCTTTACCGAGGATGCCTTCAAAGAAAGCATTCTGAGCGGCACGCTCAAAGCCTATACCACACATACAAAAACGGCGCGTGACACGCTGTTGGAAGAATTCAAACATATTCAAGCACGCGGATTTGCCGAGTGCGATCAAGAGATTGATATCGGAATTGCCAGCGTGGCAGCCCCGATCACCGTCGGAAACATTGGCGCAATTTTCAGCGTTGGGGCCGTTGGTCCCGTCCGGCGTTTTAACAAAGAGTATAGACAAGATATTGGCCAAGAGCTGATCCGATTAGGAACAAAAATCAGCGGTGCCATACAGCTATGCAACGTTGCCGACGTCTCTTGAGAGGCGGCGACGGGGTATGCCCTCGATGTTCGGGGGATTAAATGGGAGGAAAATATAATGAATAAACCAATGCGACCAGATCCAACATTCCACGCCTCGCCAAAATTGGCGATGGAGGCACCGGTAGAGAACTTTGCCTTTACCATCATGCTGGGCAAAGACGGCTCTCATCACGATGGGCTTGCCGTGATCGATCTAAGGCCTGGGTCCGAGACCTATGGCGAGATTGTGCACACTGTGATGGTGCCCACCACGGGCGATGAATTCCACCACTTTGGATGGAATGCCTGTTCCTCGTCTCTCTCGCCTTTGACGGGACATGCCTTTTTAGAGCGGCGCTATTTGATTGTGCCGGGTATTCGATCCAGCCGGATCTATATCTTTGATGTCAAAGAGCCGCTTGCGGCAAAAATCCACAAAGTGATTGAACCCGAAGAGGTGTTTGCAAAGACGGGCTATTCGCGCCCCCACACAATCCATTGTGGCCCCGAGGGGATCTATGTCTCGACCCTTGGCGGCGCGGGCGAGGATGGCACCGACACCCCCCCGGGTATTTTCATCATGGATTGCCAAACCTTTGATATCATTGGCCGCTATGAAATGGATCGCGGCAAACAAGACAAGCATTATGATTTCTGGTGGAACCTGCCGCAGGATTATATGGTCAGCTCGGAATGGGGCCTACCGCCGCAATTCGAAAATGGCGTCGTACCAGAGGATTTGCTGAGTAATAAATACGGCCACTCCATCCATTTTTGGGACCTGCGGGCGCGTAAAAATGTGCAGACCATTGATTTTGGTGAAAATTACCAAATGGCCTTGGAAATTCGTCCAGCGCATGAGCCGACAAAATCCTATGGCTTTTGCGGGGTTGTGGTCGACACGACCAACTTGCAAGGCGCGATTTTCACATGGTGGCGCGATGATGAGGGCACATGGCAGGCGAAAAAAGTGATCACCATTGATCCGCGGCCAGAGGATCCTGAGAACCTTCCTGAGCTTCTCAAAGGGTTCGGCGCTGTGCCGCCCTTGGTAACGGATATCGATCTCAGCTTGGATGACAAATTCCTCTATGTGGCCTGTTGGGGCCTGGGCGAGATGCATCAATATGATGTCTCGGATCCCTTTAACCCCGTCTTGGTGGATAAAGTCGAACTGGGCGGCATTGCCCGCGAAACCAACCACCCCAATGGCAAAGAGTTTGTCTATGGCCCGCAAATGGTAGAAATCAGCCGCGACGGCAAACGGGTGTATTGGACCAACTCACTCTATTCCACGTGGGATAACCAGTTCTACCCACATCAAGAGGGCGGGCAAATGGTGATGGCCCATGTCGGAGAGAGCGGCGGTTTGACCTTGGATCCCGAGTTCTACATCAACTTCCCCGAAAATTCGCGGGCGCACCAAATTCGCCTTGAGGGCGGAGATTGCTCGACGGACAGCTTTTGTTATCCGTCGGTCTAATTGATGGAAGACATGTCATTGACGGCCCTGTGGTGGGCCGTCATCTTCTCTGGGGGCTATCACGGTATTAACCCTGGCATGGGATGGCCCTTGGCCGTCTCAGCCGCGTTAATGGAGCGTAAATTCAGCGCCTTGCCCAAAGCGTTGTCTCTGTTGGCGCTTGGGCATTTTTTGGCGATGATTGCGATTTTATTGCCCTTTTCACTGATGATTTGGCTCGTGGAACGCGAGCAAGAGATCCGCATCGGCGCAGGGCTTCTTGTGATTGCGATGGGGATTTACCTGTTGATCAATTCCCAACATCCGAGATATTTGGCGCGGGTGCATCCGGCAAAACTGGGCCTGTGGTCTTTTTTAGCCGCCATCGCCCATGGCGCGGGGCTGATGTTGGTGCCGATGTATCTTGGCATCTGCAAAGAGCTGGATGCGCAGGCCAATCTTGCCGAAGTGGGGCATCTTGCTGGGCAAAGCCTGATGTCAAATGACATCATGACGGCCCTGTGGGTGGCCATCGTTCACACTGGCGCAATGACAGTGGCGGGCGCTATGCTTGCGATCTTTGTCTATTGGTGGCTGGGACTAAAGTTCATTTCCAAAGCGTGGTTTAACTTAGATACGGTATGGGCCTGCTCTCTTGTTCTCGTTGGGGCATTTGGCGTCTATTCTGCGTTTTAGACCAAGGGCACGCGCCGCAGCGTGCCCATACTTTTGGATCAGACTCGACATTTCAAAATAGCCCAGTATATTAGAACAAATAGTGAACATAAGCCAAGGCACCTGAGATGGCCAAACGTATTGTATCGATATGGTTTCCGCAGTTTTGGGCCGATCTCGCACAGCGCCACGGCCGTGGGGCCGATACTGGAACCGACACTGGGGCACTGGCCGTGATTGAACGGCATGGCCTTGTGCATGAGGTGATTTCAGTGACGGCGCCCGCCACTGAAATGGGGGTCAGGTTGGGGCAATCTGTGCGGGATGTCCGTGCCATTGCGCCGCAGCTCCACCTTGTGGATGCCGCCCATTTAGAGGCGGCCCGCGCGCTCAGCGGCCTCATGCGCTGGGCCGAGCGCTATAGCCCATGGATCGCCGCCGAAGGGCGCGATGGTCTGTGTTTGGATATCACAGGCTGCGCCCATCTGTGGGGCGGCGAGGCGCCCATGCTCACCGATATACAAGAGCGGCTCATGAGAATGGGATTTCATAGCCGCGCCGCAGCGGCGCATACGCGGGGCGCGGCATGGGCCTTGGCACGCTATCACGCGCATGACCGCTCATCGCGCCATACAGGGGATGCTATTGACCAAGAGGCCCGCGCCACGCGCGCCCGCGCACCGCGCCGCCCCAAATGGGCCGAGTTGGGCCACGTCGCCCCAAGTCAAAGCGCCGCCGCCACTTTAAAAATTGTGCAGGCTGACGATGTCCCTGCCGCCTTGGCGCCGCTGCCTATCGCGGCGCTGCGCTTGGAGCCAGAGGATATTGCCCAATTACAGCGGTTGGGCCTCATGCGCATTGGCGAGTTGCATGCCCAACCAAGGGCGCCTTTGGTGCGGCGCTTTGGGCGGCATGTGATTTGGCGATTGGATCAAGCGATGGGGCATCACCCCGAGCCCATTAATGTCGCACGCACCGCGCCTGCCCTCGCCGTGCGCATGAGCATGCCAGAGCCCATCGGCCTCATTGAGGATGTGACCCATGCATTAACACGGCTGTTGACGCGGCTGTGCGCCCAACTCGAGCGGCGCAGCTTGGGCGCGCGGCATCTACAGCTCTCGCTCTATCTGGCCGAAGGCGCGGCTCAGCATATCCCCTTGCGGTTGGCCCGCGCGCATCACGAGGCGGCCCAAATGCAAGAGCTGTTCAGCCTAAAACTCAAGGATATCGATGTTGGCTTTGGTGTGGATATGATGCGGTTAGAGGTCGTGCATCACGAACCTTTGATCGCGCGGCAACCTGTGGGCCATCTCGAGGCCACGGCCCGCACGCGCGCCCGCCACCAAGACCCAAGTCAACAGATCCAAGACGTCATCAGCCGTCTTGCCACGCGGATCGGGACCGAGGCGATCTTGCGCTATCACCCCTGTGCTAGCCATATCCCCGAAAAAACCGCCACGCCCCACGCCGCCGCCTATAGCGAAGCGGCCACGGCATGGCCGGCCCCCGATCGGCCGCGCCCTGTGCGCCTATGGTCCCCCCAAAATGTAGAGGTGATCGGCCCACCGCGCCAGCTTGAGCGCCTCAAATGGCACGGGCGATGGTATCAGGTCACCCATCAACGGGGACCAGAGCGGATCATGCCGGAATGGTGGCTCGATGATCCCAATTGGCGCAGCGGCGTGCGCGATTATTGGGATATCCACACGCAAGAGGGGCCGCGATTGTGGATCTATTATGCACATGGGCATGCCATATCGGCCGGTTGGTTTTGCCAAGGCGCCTTTGCCTAATCTGTGAATGAATTGAATTTAAGCTTGAACTTCAAAGACAAAGTCGCAAGTCTATCTCTATGACATCAATCACACCCCTGCCGCGCTCCACCGTCGCGCCCACTCAAACGGCCTTTGATCGGCGCGAGCTCAATGCGATTTTATCGCTCTATGGGCGGATGGTTGCGGCAGGGGAATGGCGCGATTACGGCATTTCCCATTTGCGCGATGTGGCTGTGTTTTCTGTGTTTCGCCGCACCGCGGAACATCCACTCTACCGTATTGAAAAGCGACCTGCCCTGCGCCTGCGCCAAGGCATGTATAGCGTCATCACGATGGAGGGGCAGATCCTCAAACGGGGTCATGACCTGTCCACGGTGCTGCGCGTGCTCGAGCGTAAATTGATCAAAGCGGTGGAGTGACCCGGCCCCGCCCTGTCACAGCTTCAATAATTGCGGCAATGCCCCATAAAGCGCGCGCGCGCCCTGACCTTGCCCGCCCTTAGGCCGCGCAGGTTTATCACTGGGTGACCAGCCATAAAGATCGAAATGCATATATTTTTGCGGATCACTGACAAAGCGGCGCAAGAAAAGAGCCGCCGTAATGGATCCCGCAAACCCGCCGCTCGGAGCATTATCAAGATCGGCAATCTTGGGTTCAATCATATGCTCATATCCGCCCCAAAACGGCATGTGCCACACTGGATCCGCCCAATGGCACCCTGCGGCCATCACCGCCTGCGCCGCGTGCGCATCATCGCAATAAACGGGCGGCAGATCAGGGCCAAGCGCCACGCGCGCCGCGCCCGTGAGCGTGGCCATCGACACAATAAAATCGGGGTTTTCTTCACTGGCATAGGCCAATGCATCGGCCAAGACCAAGCGCCCTTCGGCGTCGGTATTGTTGATCTCGACGGTCTTACCATCACGCGCCGTGAGCACATCACCGGGGCGAAAGGCCGCGCCGGACACCGAGTTTTCCACCGCGGGGATCAAAACGCGCAACCGAATAGGCAGGTCCGCATCCATGATACTGCGCGCCAAAGATAGGGTCGCCGCGGCGCCGCCCATATCCTTTTTCATCAAGCCCATGGATCCCCCTGGTTTCAGGTTGAGGCCCCCTGTGTCATAACACACACCTTTGCCGACAAGGGTCAGCGTAGGGCCATCTGCACCACCAGAGCCCTGCCATGTGATGTCAATCAACCGCGGTTCAACATCCGCCGCGCGGCCCACGGCGTGGATCATTGGGAAATTCTGCTCGAGCAGAGCCGCGCCCACAATCACCGAGACCTGCGCCTCATAATATCCAGCAAGCTCTTGGGCCGCCTGCGCTAAATCCGCCGGCGACAAATCGGCCGCTGGCGTGTTGATCAAATCACGGGCGAGGGCCTCGGATTGGACCAATCGAAGGATCTCTGCCACATCCGCACGATCAGGTGCCACCAACTGCGCCTTGGGCGTAGGCCCCGCTTTGTAGCGGTCGTAACGATAGTGCGTCATCAACAGGCCAAACCACTCAGAGGCGGTCAACTGGCCGTCTGGATCCTGGATCTCATATGTCGCTTTGGGCAGTTTTGCATAGGCCGCTGCCGCTTGATACAGATCACGGCGGGTATTTTGCGCATCTCCCACCCCAAGTGCCGCCCATGTTAACGCGCCTGCGTCATTAAACCCGAGCGCCACTTGCCCCAGCGCGGCTGTGAACCCCTCGACCTCGAGGCGCGCACGCTCGGCCGTGCTCAGACTATGGACAAAGGCCTCGCACCCTTCTTTTTGCACGATATGCAATGGAAGGGTCAGAGCGGTTTTTTCAGCAAATTGAATGGACATAGCGCACCTTAGTTTTCCCGCACGCTAGCAAATACAAGATACAGAGTTAAGCCTTATGACGCTCCCAATGCGAAATTTCCAAATTTGACGTCTGCGCCACACGAAACAGCCGTGCCAACACTGCATTAAGGGCAATGTTATCCTCGTTTTTGGCACAGATCGCGGCATCATGAGCAACCATCGACAGGGCCACTAGGCCAATATGTTCACTGATAATCTCAATCGCACGCAAGAGATGCGGGACATCTGGCGCCGCCTCAATATGCCGCTTCACTTTGAGGCACACCAATTGCAGCTCAAGCACAGATAGCATATCTCGCAACCATGTTTCGGCCACCGCCGCGCCAAAGGCATCGTATATTTGTTGTAAAAATCCATGATCAATGATCACGCTCTCTTTGGGCCTTAGCCATGAAATATTATCCATCCATCTTCACCTTTTTTCCACACCATCCAAAATCCATGTATTTTGTTGCTAGGGCGTTAACGGATGCGATCGTGTCTTTTTATTTTGAGATAAGTTTGTAAGTTAGTGCGCAAGAATGAACACAAAGGGCCATATTCATGGATTTCGTCAAACCGCTCCCTCAATTTCTCGCGCAGCGCTATCACGGCTGGAAGGCGACAACCCACAAAGAAAATGCCGCGTGGTACGAACGCCTTGCCACTGAGGGTCAGCGCCCCCGCGTGATGGTCATTTCTTGTTGTGACAGCCGTGTTCATGTCACCGCTATATTTGGCGCTGAGCAAGGAGAGTTCTTTATTCACCGCAATATCGCAAATTTGATCCCGCCCTTCACAGAAGATGGTGGGCTCCATGGTACAAGTGCGGCGATCGAATATGCTGTGACGGTCTTAAAAGTCACGCATTTGGTTGTGATGGGTCACTCAAAATGCGGCGGCATCAAAGGATGCTATGACATGCATCATGGAACGGCCCCTGCCTTGAAAGAAGCCTCGTCTTTTGTTGGGCGATGGATGGATTTGCTCACGCCGGCTGTGCCTCAATTGGACAGCTCCGCAGATGAGGCCACACAACTCGAAGAGTTGGAGAAACGCGCGATTGCCATATCCCTAAGCAATCTCATGACGTTTCCATTTGTCGAGACGGCGGTCAAGGCGCAACAACTTCAGCTTCATGGTCTATGGCATGATATCGGCACAGGCGGGCTAGAGGGGTTAGATCCGCAAACTCAAGTGTTTTCCGCGATTTAGAATCAGCGCTGATGCCGATAGCCCCGCGCTTCGCTAGCTCGACGGCAGATGCCCCTATAATGTTAGAGTGTGATCTTTAAAATTTAGACCACCTCACCAGTCTCTTTGGTATTAGGGGCGTCAAAAAGGGCTCTCGCGGC
Source organism: Paracoccaceae bacterium (assembly GCA_039767595.1). Taxonomy (GTDB): domain Bacteria; phylum Pseudomonadota; class Alphaproteobacteria; order Rhodobacterales; family Rhodobacteraceae; genus JBDNBY01. Next base: position 24,814 of record JBDNBY010000019.1, read on the forward strand.
ACTCTCCTGCGCTGCAGCATCATGCCATAGAATCGCTTAGTTTGACCATACCTCTGCCGTAATTGGCACAGGCTGTGAAAAGAGCAAAGTAGATCTCATGGTCAAATGGATAAATGACATAACGCATCAGAGCCAACACACTGCAAACGTGTTGCCCGCGGGTGATGCCCCTGTCCTGCCTGCGGATCATGGTACGAAGATGCCGTCCATTGACACTGACGCGCGCAGCCTTGTCACACGGGACGAAATCGCACAGCTGTTTGCCCGCGACCTAGGGTACACGGCGCGCTAACGTAACGCGCCGTGCGCGGCCTAGCCCTTTTGCAAAACGCGGCGGCCCAGCACTTCGGCAATTTGGACCGCATTGAGCGCCGCCCCTTTGCGTAGATTATCTGACACGCACCAAAGGTTTATGCCGTTCTCGATTGTGCTGTCTTGGCGAATACGGCTGATAAAGGTGGCGAAATCTCCAACCGCCTCGATCGGCGTGACGTATCCACCATCTTCGCGCTTATCGATCACCATGATGCCAGGCGCCTCGCGCAAAATATCGCGCGCTTCGTCTTCATCGAGGAAATCCTCAAATTCGATATTGATCGCCTCGCTATGCCCGACAAACACAGGCACGCGGACACAGGTTGCGGTGACTTTGATCTTGGTATCAAGAATTTTCTTGGTCTCGGCGACCATCTTCCATTCTTCTTTGGTCGATCCATCGTCCAAGAAGACATCGATATGCGGAATGACGTTGAACGCGATCTGTTTGGTAAAGACATTGGGCGCACGTTCTTGGCCAGGGACATAGATGCCTTTGGTTTGATCCCAAAGCTCGTCAATGCCGTCTTTGCCAGACCCCGATACGGATTGGTATGTGCTGACGACAACGCGTTTGATCCGCGCGCGGTCATGCAGCGGCTTGAGCGCCACAACCATTTGCGCGGTCGAGCAATTTGGATTGGCGATGATGTTCTTTTTGCGCACCCCATCGACCGCCTCGGCGTTCACTTCGGGCACCACAAGAGGCACATCGGGGTCATAACGATAGAGCGATGAGTTATCGATGACCACACAGCCCACTTTGGCCGCGCGCGGCGCATAAGTCTTGGTCGCCTCGGATCCAATGGCGAACAACGCGATGTCATAGCCCGTGAAATCAAAGCTATCGATATCCTGGGTCACCAGTGTTTTGTCACCATAGCTGACTTCTGTTCCCATAGATTTACGGCTGGCCAGCGCCACCACTTCATCCGCAGGAAATTCACGTTCTGCTAAAATGTTAAGCATTTCACGCCCAACATTCCCAGTTGCTCCGGCAACTACGACTTTATAGCCCATTATTTGGGTCCTTTATTGTAAGAGCGCCGCAGCGATTATCACACTAGATGTTCAAATCGCGGGCTGAATTTTTGATATCGGCATATTGCCCCGATGGACGATAGCACCACAGATACTGCGGCAAGACCACATCCATCGACGTTGCGCTCACCCCAAGATCGGCAAGGCCCCGCGCGCCGCTTGACACGACATTGTCGTTGCGCAGGTTGAGCAGCTGATCTTTCGTGAGCATGTTATTATGGAACAAACCCGCCGTTAGAAATTGGGCAACAGAGAACCCCGTCGCCATCAATCCTCCGATAAAAAACGGCAGGGGTACGATCGCCGGACGCCGCTGCACAACGTCCGCCATTTTCGCCATCAGCTCGGCAAAGCTCGCCACGTCGGGCCCGCCCAGCTCGTAGATCCCTTGGACGGACGGATCAATGATCGCTCGCTCCGCAGCGGCGGCGACATCATCGACATAAACCGGCTGAAACTTGGTCTGGGCCCCAACTACCGGCACGACGCCTGGAAAGCGCGTCATATTGGCAAAGCGGTTAAAGAATTGATCCTCAGGCCCAAACACAACACTGGGCCGTAAAATCACAGCCGTGGGAACATGGGCCATCAAAGCCGCCTCACCTTTGGCTTTGGTTTGGGCATATTCGCTGGCGGCCTCCGGATCGGCGCCAATGGCCGAGATATGCACAACGCGCGCCACATCTGCATCCGCGCAGGCCTGCGCAATCGTGTCCACTGCGGCGGCATGCACCGCATCAAATTTATTTTTGCCTTGGTTGGTCAAAACCCCAACGCAATTCACGACGGCATCCGCGCCGGACACCGCCATCGCAACCGATTGCGCGTTGCGAATATTACATAAAACCGGCTCGACCTGCCCCACAGCACCATAGGTGCGCGTAAAGATCGCTTCATTCGGACGGCGCACAGCCACGCGCACGCGCCACCCCTGTTTGGCCATCCGCCGCGCAATATAGCGCCCGACAAATCCAGATCCTCCGAAAATCGTCACAAGCTTCGACATGAGTGGCCTCCAATACGTGTTGTTCATTGGGTTTTACCTGCGCGCGCGTGTAGAAACAAGAACTGATTACACTATTGAACAGCGTTATGTGCCTAGAATTTACCACATTTCACCCGTATTCACGCCACCCTTTTGGGTCAATAGTCTCAATGAAACCAACGCCGCCGAGAAAACATAAAATGAAGCACCGCTCAATTCTAACATTCTTAATTTCGCAATCGGGCGCGGTCACAGTTGAAAAAGCTGTCATCGTCGCGGGGGTTATCGGACTTGTGATTGCCGCTTCCAACGCTATTTCTCAAAACACAAAAATTCTGGCCAAGCAAACGACTGGAGCCATGGTTGGCTCTCATAACACAAGCAACTTTGAATCCGTGCTCTCTGTTCAACCTGACTTTGAATCTTTGGCGTCTAATTATTATGCGAACCAACCTATTGACGGCTGGACTTCTGTCAAAGGCAGCGTGATCGAATTGGTGACAACACGGTATCCCCCCATTAACGACAAGGTGGGGCACTCAATGATCGATTTAGAAAATGCCCCATATAACTCGGGCATCAAGAAAACCTTTGATTTCCTAAAGCCTAATACAGACACGTTGATAACGGTCTCAGCCGTTGATCTCCCAGGTGGAAACGGGTTTGACGTGATGCAAAATGGTCAAATCGTCGGATCGGCGACAAACATTCCGGACACGTTGGAAACCTATGTGTTCAATTTCACCACAGGATCAAATCCCCAAACTGAAATTTCAATTGTTCCACACGGGCGCGATGCGATGGGCGCCTATGTTGGCACCGTTCAAGTTTCCCAATAACCTCTGGGGCAGAGATCCTATTTTCGAATTGACAAAAACAGCGGCAGTGCATAATCACGTCGCTATTGCCCAGATGGCGGAATTGGTAGACGCGCCAGCTTCAGGTGCTGGTGTCTGTATGGACGTGGAGGTTCGAGTCCTCTTCTGGGCACCA
>JBDNBY010000020.1:0-2550 GCA_039767595.1 Paracoccaceae bacterium
CCGCTGCGCCGCCATGACGGCGCGATCCACATCGCTTGCGTTGGCAAGTGCGTGTTCGGCAAGTTTTTCGCCGGTACCGGGATTTATGACATCGACACGCCCAGCGCCCCCGTCGACCCAAGATCCGTCAATGTAGTTTTTCCAATAGGTCTTCATGCTGGTTTGATCCGATGCTGATAAAGATGATCATAATGGGGTTTCATTCGCCTATATACGCGGCGCACACGTTCGGGGGAGTCTTTCACTTCAACATAGCGGCGCGGCTGGGGCGTCAATCCCGTGGATTGCGCAAGATTGGCGTGAAACGATCCACCATCCCACCAGCTATGCGCAGAAGGATCGCCGCCTGGCTCCCATGTCATCGCCTCAGGCAGGAAAGGAATCCCAACCGCTTGGCAAAAGGCCGCAACCATCGCCGTCGGGTCCTCAAGGAGATCGTCGCTGTCAATCACCGGCGGCGGCGCCCCATTTAAGGCCGTGAGCAAGTCAAATAAGGCGCGTTGTTCGGGAAATCCAACCTCAAGCTCGTCGAATTCCGGCCATTTATTGAACAGGCTGGAAATCGTTTTGGCCGGGTCGCGGATTAGGAAGGCATGGGTGAAGTGGCCAAGGAAGTCAGCTGTCCACATATGATTGATGTAATGTGGGAAATCCTTTAGAAAAACCGGCCCCTTTTCTGCTCGGGTCAGAATATCACGCCACACGCTTTCAATCGTTAAACCCTCTGTGGTTTTCTCGCCCTCTTTGTACCGCGGCCAAAGAGGATCCTCGCCTTGATACCAAGCCTCGCCAAAAGGTTCATGGAGGCAATCGAGATCGCCGCGTTGGCGCATCATCCATTCAAAGGCCGTCGAGGTGGAACGGGGAACGGCCCAAAGTGCTATGATTTTATGCATGAAGGCTCTCCAAAAGGGCGCTTTGCGGAGTGGTTGGGGCAATCTCTAGGTCTTTCATGATCCGCCAATAGAGCGCTGTGTCATGACCGATCACGGGTTTGCCCAACTTGGCCTCCATATCCCGCGCCAGATGAAGAGGGCGTTGCGGCAATCCTCCGCGGCCGCTGCGGAAATTGCACATTCCGTTAATCAAATAGGCATCAGCGCTGGGGGCTTGTTCGGCCACATAGGTGAAACTTTTGTCGAACAAATCGCCGTCAAAAATCCAACGCTTTTCATTGACGGCCTGCTGGGTGGGAAACCAGCCCTGATCGACAAAGTTGCCAGCCCATTGCACATCAAACCCCGCCTCGCGCAGAAAACCGGCGGTGCCTTGCCACCAATCGGGCCAATGATAGGCGCCGTTGAGAGCGACTTTCTCCACATTCATCGCCCGCAGCGCTTCAACCATCGCATAGCCGGCCATGTGGAAGCGAGTTTCAAATTTGTCTGACACATCAGCGCAATACTGGCGAATACCCTCAACGCCCAATCCGCTTGCATGCACCCAATTGGACCCCACTTGCCCGCAAACATCAACGCCATTGCGCGCCATGCAATGCACAAAATCATCCATCATGCCGAAATTCTTTTTGCGTTGATCCAGCCCATGGGCGTAGTCGGGCACATGCAGCATCCAGCCATGCACCCCAACCGTCTCGGGCGCCATGCGCAAAAAATCGGACGGCGCGGCATCATAGTCAAACGGGGGACAGGTGAACCCGACCTGATGGGGAAACAGTTTTTGCTCTGGGGTCCATTGCGTTGGCATCATGGCAAGTTCAGCCTTTCTGTCTGTCCCAAATCAGCCATCAATGGCCTCTTTCATCCAGCGTTGCAGGTGCATGATCGGGTGTTCCGAATTGACACCCCCTTTTGGATCAACAACCAAAGGTCCAGGCACATAGCCGCGCGAGCCCAAACCGCGCTGCACGCTTTCCACAAGGTGAATATCTTCCTCAACGGTCGTTTCACGATCCTGCTTTGCAAGACGCCTGACCTTTTCGTCCTCCGCGCCATCAACCGAATACCAACCACGCCAGACCACAACATGGTCGGCATCAATTGCCTGCCAATGGTAGGTGTTCAAAACATTGCCCGGATAGACCTGAAAGCTGAACATCGGCCATAGGAACCAGCTGGAATATTCATCGAAGTGCTCAAAGCCGGAATTGATGTCATAGGTCATCTGATCCAGCGCCTGACACTCCGTTGTATGGCGCAGGCATTTGCCCTGAGGTTGGATATCATAGGTTTCCGGCTTCACAACACCGCGTGCAAAGGTGGGGTGGTTGAGGGAGCAGTGATAGCATTCAGAATAGTTTTCAACCGAGACTTTCCAATTGCAGCGCTCGGGAATCTCCACCCATTCTAACGGCTTGAGATCAGCCCAATTCGGCACCCATTCCTCGAGCTCAGCGCGGACATTGGGGAACCACACCTCTATAGGCGCGGCATCCTTGTCTAAGTTCACAAAGACAAAGCCAAGAAGCTCCTCCGCGCGCACTTCTGACAGGCAAATGCTAGATTTTTCGAACCCCTGAACAGCGTTGATATTTGGGCCTGCTCGCAGCTCACCGGTCAGCTCATAGGTCCAAGCGTGATAGGGGCAAAC
>JBDNBY010000021.1:0-11726 GCA_039767595.1 Paracoccaceae bacterium
CAGCCCAAAGCACAGCCATCAGCCCCGCCGCCCGCCAAGGGATCACATTGCGCACAGTGACAACGCAACAACCCACCTCCGCGGCGCCATCACAGGCAGAGATCTTTCGCCCCTCCGCCGAGCAACGCAAAGAAATTCAGCGGGTGTTAGCATGGCAGGGTCTATATACCGGCGCCATCGACGGCATCTTTGGCCCCGCCAGCAGCCGCGCCATTCGACAATGGCAAATCGATAATGGCCTTCGACCCACCGGCGATTTGACCCAAGACGAATACGCCCAGCTCGTGAATAGCTTTAACGCTCTATTTGATGCCGTCGGCATGACACGCATCACCGATACGCAAGCTGGCCTCGCCATTGATCTGCCCATGGGCCTTGTGACACGTACTGGCGAAGAGGCACCCTTCGCCATTTATGAACAAGACAACGGTCTGGCCAAAGTCCTGTTAATCTCAATGACAGGGGATCAACAGGATCTCAGTGCGCTTTATGACACGATGCAGAGCTTTGACATCATGCCCCGCGAAGGGTCGCGCTATCTACGCTCCAACAGCTTTGTCATTACGGGCAACAAAGGCGACACCGCCGTCTATACTGAGGCCCGCCACGAGGGCGACACGATCAAAGGCTTTGCCCTGATTTGGCCCCGTGACGACGAAGAGCGGCGCACTCTTTTGATCGACCGGATGCGCGCAAGTGTGCAATGGCTCGCGGGGACCCTCAGCTCATCAGCGTCCATCGCATTTGACGCGGATGCATTTTCAAAATTTGCGCAGCGCAGAGCCCGTCACATTTGGTCCGGCGTTTATATCAATGAGACCGGCCATATCCTCACCAGCCTAGCCCCCGCCGATACGTGCCGCGACATGACCGCCGAACAGGACTGGGCCGTGAGCGAACGCGCCCGTTCGGCCGAATTGGGGCTGCGCATTCTCAAACCCATTGATCCCGAATTTACCACGCTGCGCACGGCACCGATCAGCGCCGCGCCACTGGCCATTGGACAAGAGGCTCATCTCTTTGGATACAGCTTTGGTCGCCAAGCCCTCGCGCCGGCCTATAGTGTGGGCAAGGTCAGCGCAGGCACCCCCACCGACCAAATCGAACGCGGGCGCCAACAGCTTGAGCTTTTGACACTAGCGGGCGATCTCGGCGCCCCTCTCTTGGATGATCGCGGCGCTCTGCGCGGCATCGTTACGCCGACGTTGGCCCCCCGCGCCTTGCCCGAAGGGTTTTCAATGGCGAGCACGGCACCTGAAATCCTTGAATGGTTAGAACGTGAAAACATCTCTGTCACGCGCGCCGCGTCATCAGATGATCAGTTGACCGAAACATTGCGCACGCAGGGCTATGAAATGGTCGCGCTCTTACACTGCTGGGATTAACCGCGCCAAAACCGCCGCGTCAATAACACAAAGACCGCCATCAATTCCAGCCGCCCCAGCCACATACCCAAAATCAACAACACTTTTGCAGTATCATTAAGTGGCGCAAAATTACCCGATGGCCCAATCACCTCTCCAAAGCCGGGACCGATATTGGCCAAGGCCGTGGCGGCCCCGCTGATCGAAGTGATGAAATCGAGGCCCGTCATATGAAGCAAGGCCGCCAACACAACCATCGACGCAAAGAAGATGAAAAAGAACACCAAAACCGAGTTTGTCGTACTTTCCGTGATCCGGACCCCTTGAAAGCGCGGCACGAACACAGCGTTCGGAGAGCGGATTAACATAATTTGCTTTTTGACCTCGGCCCATAGGATTTGATATCGGAATACTTTTACAGAGCATGACGTTGACCCCGCACAGCCGCCGATCAATCCGGCCCAAAAGAGCAATATCACCACGCCCGATCCCCAAAGGCCATAATCCGCACTGCCATATCCCGTCCCCGTGACCAGCGAGATCACGTTAAACAGAACATCGCGAAAGACCTGCTCGCTAAAGCCGCCCACGACCCACGACATGTAGAGTGTCAAACTGCCGATCAGAACGACGAGAATTCCAAAAAATGTCCGCGTCTGACTATCTTGCAGCAAATTGCCCGTTTGCCCATTCACCGCCTGCACATAAAGCGCAAAGGGAATGGCCGCGATGATCATAAACACCGAGGCCACATAATGCGTCGCGGCATTAAAATCCCCAAAAGAGGTATCATAATTGGCAAAGCCGCCCGTCGCCACAGTGGTCATCGCATGAGATGTCGCATCAAACGCATCCATCCCGCACAGCATGTAAAACAATGCACACACCATCGTCAAAGCCAGATAGATCACCGAAATTTGCTGCGAGATACTCGCGGCGCGTGGCAAAATTTTACCAAGCGTATCAAAGGCCTCGGCACGAAACACCTGCATACCGCCCACGCGCAACTCTGGCAAAAAAACCATCGCGACAACAATAATCCCGATGCCGCCCAGCCAATTCAACAAGGCCCGCCAAAGCAAAACTCCTTTGGGCAGCTCGTCCAATCCTGACAACACGGTCGATCCCGTGGTGGTTAGGCCCGACATCGCCTCAAACACGCTATCGATCGCTGACGATTGCGTCGCGCCGAAATAAAACGGCAAGGCCCCGAACAATGGCAAGACGAGCCAGATCGACACCGCCACAAGAAAGGTTTGCTGCAAGCTCAGCCGACCAGACGCGATAGAATTGCGCGTCGACATGGCCAAAACACTCCCAATAAACAGGCTGATGACACTGGATTCAAAAAACACAATAGCGTGCCCATTGCCCTCGGCGATATCCACCAAAAACGGCAAAATCATTGCCGCGCCCAATGTCGCAACAAGCAATCCAACAACATAGACAACAGGACGCAGGTCAATCATGACACCGTGCTGCCCCGTTCACATAGAACTGTCAAGAAAATTAACCGCGGTGGATGAGACTGCTCAAGACCTGTGGATCATACGAGTTTTGCGCGAATGTGGGCCCTTGGGTCAGCATCGAGATCGCATCATGGCTGTGCAGACTTTCTTGATGCGAGGCAATCACACGGTAGTCACCGATGGTGTCACATTGCGAGAGTTGCTGCGCAAAAAGACGCGCTGCATCTTCGACAAAGATCGGATTAGCGGCGTTGAGTTCGGCAAAGGCCTGCTCATCTTCGCGCTTGACCATCACTTGCGTTTCCGTCGGCACAGCCGCGCGGCATAGCTCAATCAGATCCTCGAACCACAGGCGCGCACCCTCTTTGACCTCAACCGAGATCCGCGCGACAGAGCGCTGCGAATGCGGCGTGGCCATTTGGCCGCGTACGGCCCGCGCATGTTCGGATAATTCAAGCGAACACGGGCAGGTCGAGCTATAGACATAATCTAAATGGATTGCCCGCAATGTGTGATCCCCTTGGTCCACTTGTTCAAGGGCGATGTCGTAATATTGATACCCCATCAGGCCCGATCGCAAAGACGGCACTTGCATCGGATAAGACAGGCGCATCATGATCCGCGCATCCAAACTTTCTAAATCGCGCTTGTAATCATCCAGCGCGGCGCGGATCACATCCAAGCTAAAGGTCGTTTCGGAATGTTTGTAAAAACTGCGCATGATCCGCGACATATTGATGCCTTTTTTATTGGCATCCAAACTCACCGATCCAGTCACAGAGGTTTCAAGTGGCATCGAACTGCCACCGCGCGTGCGGTAATGAATGGGCAAGCGGAAATTTGAAATGCCGACATGCTGAATGCTGCGGTTTTCGCCTTTGATCAAAGAGGACGGCCCATTTTGCAGATCAGGCAGCTCCGCTTTATACGCCGCATCCACCGAGAAATTCGGATCATACTCCCGCGATAAATCAGGATAGAGCCCCGCTTCTGCGCGCTGTTGCGGCGATGCATCGGCAAGGAAATTCTTCACGGTGTCCAACGCGTCTTGTAACTCTTGGGCTGTTACAGACTTCTTTTGAACTTTATCTTGGGCCGTCATATCATCCACCATCGCAGTGTAGCATTTGTATAGACTTAACCCTTCGTGACACAAGGACAAGGGATATGCACCAATTGATACGGCGCGCTGGATCAGAAAAACGACTTAAGCTGCGTCCAGAGCCCTCAAAATATCGTCGATCAAATCGCGCGCATCCTCTAACCCCACCGAAAACCGAATGAGGCCATCTGTGATCCCCAACTGGGTCTTTTGCTCTTGAGGGAGCCGTTGATGCGTTGTCGCGGCAGGCGGTGTTGCGATGGATTTAGAATCGCCAAGGTTATTGGAAATCACCGCGATCTGTAGCGCATTCAAAAAGGCAAACGCCCCCGCCTTGCCGCCCTTGACTTCAAAGGCAATCATCGTGCCGCCGGCGCCCATCTGCCGGCCCACCAACGCATGTTGGGGGTGCGACGGCAGCCCCGGATAAATCACTTTGTGAAGCTTTTCATGCCCCTCAAGCGCCTGCGCAATGGCCTGTGCCGTTTGCGTTTGCGCTTTCACGCGCAGCTCGAGGGTTTCTAATGATTTCAGCATCATCCACGCGGTAAACGGGCTCATCGCCGCGCCCGTGTGCTTGAGGTAAGGTTCAAGCGTGTTGCGAATAAACGCCCGCGATCCAAGAACGACACCGCCCAAGGCGCGGCCCTGCCCGTCGATATGTTTCGTGGCTGAATAGACGACCACATCCGCCCCTTGGGCCAAAGCATCCGAATAGACCGGCGTTGAAAAGACATTATCCACAACAACACAGGCGCCCACGGCATGGGCCACTTCGGCCACCGCTTGGATATCGATCACTTCGAGGGTCGGATTGGACATGGATTCGAAAAAGACAACTTTCGTATCGGGCCGCACTGCGCCGCGCCACGCCTCAAGGTCTGTGCCATCGACAAAAGTGACTTCGACGCCAAAGCGTGTGAGCACCTCTTCAAGGATGTACAAACACGATCCAAACAACGCCCGCGCCGAGACAACATGGTCCCCTGCCTTCAACTGGCACATCAACGCGGCATTGACCGCCGCCATCCCAGATGCCGTGGCAAAGCCGTCTTCGGCCCCTTCGATCAACGCCATCCGATCCTCGAACATCGCAACGGTCGGATTGCCATAGCGGGCGTAGATAAATTCATCTTCGCCTTGCTCAATAAAACGCGCCTCGGCCTGCTCGGCCGTATCATAGACAAAGCCTTGGGTCATATAGATCGCTTCGGCCACTTCATTATATTGACTGCGACGCACCCCGCCATGCACCGCATGGGTGCGCGCGTGTTTGAATTTTGACATGTCTTTAACCATCATAGAGCCTCATATTGAGTGATAAACACTCCTATCCGTGCCATATTGTCAATTGCACAGCGCGTCAATGTTCACAGGCTAATGCGCACCTTTAGAACGCCTGAAATACCCCTTGCACTCTATCCTAAAACTCGGCAGTGTTCGCGAAATTTTAATCACGAAAGTACTGATATGACCGATCCATTGACCCTCTATTTTTGGCCCACGCCCAATGGTTGGAAAATTTCTATTGCGCTTGAGGAATTCAACTTACCGTACCGCGTGCAATTGGTGGATATTGGCAAGGGCGATCAATTTGAGCCTGAGTTTCTAAAAATCTCTCCCAACAATCGCATGCCTGCGCTGATTGACCCCCAAGGGCCAGATGGCGCACCCATTTCCATTTTTGAATCGGGTGCCATCTTGCAATATTTGGCGCGCAAAACGGGCCTGTTTTATGGATCGACGGAACGCGAGCGGATAGCCGTGGATGAATGGCTGATGTGGCAAATGGGCGGCGTGGGGCCAATGGCGGGCCAAGCGCATCATTTTCTAAAATATGCCCCCGCGATGGATCCCCCCAATGACCTGCCCTATGCCAAAGATCGCTATCGCGCCGAAGTCGCGCGGCTTTATGGGGTGCTCGATCGGCGCTTGGCGGCGCATGAGTATGTCGCCGGATCGTTCTATTCTATCGCGGACATGTCGCTGTGGGGCTGGGTCTCATTGTGGGAGGGCCAACAGCAAGACATCAGCAGTCTGCCACATGTCGCGCGGTGGTTGGAGACGGTCGGCGCCCGTCCCGCCGTGCAACGGGGCCGTGCGCTGTCCGCGGAAAAACGCGGTGACTTTCGCACCAATGCGCAGGCGCAGTCGACGCTCTTTAAACGCTAAGCGCCGCGATCAATCATCTGATGGCTGCGGGTATTTTTTAAACAAATCGCCTTGCAGTATAAAAAACGCAAAGGTCAGCACAGGCATCCCAAAGGTTTTGAAATTCACCCAAATATCGTCGTTATAGGTGGTCAACCGCCATACAAGTTCATTGGCCACAGCCAGCGTCAAAAAGAACCACATCACGCGTTTGGTTAAAATCATCCACCCTTGATCATTCAGAGGGAACGCACTGCCCATCAAACCTTGCATATAGCTTTTGCCCTGCATCAGCCCGACCGCCAAAGAGCCGCCAAAGAAAACATAAAGCAGGGTCGGCTTTAACTTGATAAAAGATTTGTCATTAAAAAACACCGACATGGACCCAAACACAACAACAAGGATCGCGCTAAAGATTTGCATGCGCGACAGCGTGCCGGTGACAAGCCATGAAATCAGCGTCGTTGCCAAGATAACCGGCACAAAGACCGCCGTGACAATGATAAACCCCTCATAGGACGTGCCCATAATCTCGAATGTGTCGTCTTTCCACCGTGTGTACAGCACAAAGAACAAAACCAACGGCCCAAATTCCAATATGAATTTGAGCAAACCGTGCGACGTTTCTTTTTCCAATTCACTGCTCATGTCATCCCCCGAGCTCAACGACCACAGCGCCCGCTGCGATCAAAGTCATCAATGCCAATCGGCGCGGCCCCACGCGTTCACCAAGAACAAGCCAGCCGATCAGCGCGGCAAAGACCGTTGATGTTTCACGCAACACCGCGGCCTCGCCAACATTCCCAATACGCGTCGCCAACATAATCGCCCCAAAACTCAGCGGCGCAGTTATGCCTCCAGCGACAGATTTCCAAAACATCGCCTTGAGGCGCGGACGCGTTTCAAGTTGTCTGAACTTCATGTAGGCAATTGGCAGAAAATTCAAACCATCTAAAAAGAAAAACCATACTAAAAAGGTAAATGGATCGGCCGAGGCGCGAATACCGTAGGCATCATAGGTGGTATAAATGGCGACAAATAGACCCGTGGCGCTCGCATAGATCAACGCCATCTTTAGCGTGTCGCGCCCCACTTCGAGTTTGCGCGCATTATAGGCCGATAGCCCAAAAATTCCGCCCAACAGCAAGGCCACCCCAGACCATTGAATAAGATTAAACCGCTCGCCAAAAATCACATAGGCGCCGATCACGGCAAACAGCGGCCCAAGCCCGCGCACCACAGGATATACAACGGTATAGGCGCCGCGCTCATAGGTTTTGGCCTGAAGCCATTTATAAATGAAATGCACCACGACCATGCCGCCAAAAATGGGCCACATATGCGCCTCGGGCCACGGCACGAGAAAGAGAAACGGGATCGACAGGGTCAAATAGCCAAAATCGATCACCCCACGCGAGACCCATGGATCGATACTGCCTTTTTGTAGCGCACCAAAGAGCGCGTGCATAAACGCCGCCCAGAGCGCCAAGGCCAAAGCCACATAATGCCCCGTTTGCGTCCCTTCAATCGAGAGGATGAAATCACTCACGACATGTCTTGTCCTGTGAGCGCCGCTGCAAACTCTTGGGGATCAAAAGGAGAGAGGTCATCGATTTGCTCGCCCACTCCAATCGCATGGATCGGCAGACCAAATTTATCCGCCAACGAGACCAAGACACCCCCGCGCGCCGTGCCATCAAGCTTGGTCATCACCAACCCCGAGACATCAGCCAGTTTTGAAAATTCTTGTGCTTGGTTGATCGCATTTTGCCCTGTTGTGGCATCTAACACCAACAGGGTGTTATGCGGCGCTGTGGCGTCTTTTTTGCGAATAACGCGGACAATTTTTGACAGCTCTTCCATCAAATCGGCGCGGTTTTGCAAGCGTCCTGCCGTATCGATCATCAATATATCGGCGCCCTCGGCCTCGGCCCGCCCCATCGCGTCAAAGGCCAAAGAGGCGGGATCACTGCCCTCTGGCGCGGTCATCACGGGCACGCCTGCGCGCTCGCCCCAAATCTGTAGCTGCTCGACAGCGGCCGCGCGAAATGTATCCCCAGCGGCGATCATCACGGATTTCCCCGCCCCCTTAAATTGACTGGCCAATTTGCCGATGGTGGTGGTTTTGCCGGCGCCGTTTACGCCAACCACCAAAATCACCTGCGGCGTTTTTTGATAGAGGGGAACGGGCTTGGCCACATGCTCCATGATACGTGCAATTTCCGCGGCCAATAGGTCGCGGATCTGGACAGAGGTATATCGTTTGCCAAAATGACCCTCGGCAATATTGGCCACAACCCGCGCCGATGTCTCAACCCCCATATCGGACGCGATTAAGACATCCTCAAGCTCTTCGAGCATATCGTCGTCCATCTCGCGGGTCGGTGCCACTGGTGCGCCCAAGGCCCGCGCCAAAAGACTTGGCTTGGCACTGGGCGCCTTTGCCTCTTGGGGGGTATCTTCATCCAATGAGCCCGCGCCGTCGGCGACAAGCGCGTCTAAGTTTTCCTCAAGTTTGGATGAGGATTTTGTCAATCGATCTTTGAGCTTTTTGAAAAACGACATCAAGGCAGCCTTTGATTATTTTCTCATACCTAAGCCGCCCCATCGCAAATGAAAAGTCCCCACAGCGCCAGAGCGTGTGGGGAACTCATGAACAGAGCGCCAAACGGATTATCCAGCCGTGTTAAATTTCGTCGGCAAAGTGCTTCATCGTCAAGCGGATTGGATTTGGTGCAGCCTGCCCCAAACCGCAAATTGACGCATCGACCATGGTTTGAGACAGCTCTTCGAGCAGGTCTTGATCCCAGTGATCGGCCTGCATTAATTTGACTGCCTTTTCGCATCCTACGCGGCACGGCGTACATTGGCCGCAGCTTTCATCTTCGAAAAAGCGCAACATATTGAGCGCCGCATCGCGCGCGCGATCTTGATCCGACAGCACGACCACCGCCGCCGATCCAATGAACGAGCCATGCGGTTGCAATGTATCAAAATCAAGGGGGATATCATTCATATGCGCCGGCAATAGCCCCGATGACGGCCCACCAGGTTGATAGGCCTTAAAGACATGCCCCTCGGACATACCGCCCGCGGCATCAATAATGTCCGTGATCGTTGATCCGGCTGGCAATAGATACACGCCCGGTGCGGCAACTCGCCCCGAAACCGAGTAGCTGCGCAGGCCCACCCGTCCATTTTTCTCAACACTCGACAGGATCTGCGGCCCTTCGCGGCAAATCTTGGCGACCCAATAGAGCGTTTCAATATTATGGACCAAGGTCGGGCGATTAAATAGGCCGACTTGCGCCACATAGGGCGGGCGATGGCGCGGCAGGCCGCGTTTGCCTTCGATCGATTCGATCATCGCGCTTTCTTCGCCGCAAATATACGCCCCCGCGCCGCGGCGCAGATCAATATAGCCTGCCTCAACAACACCGGCCGCCTCAAGCGCCGCAATCTCGCGACGTAAAATTTCAAGCACCGCAGGATACTCATCCCGCATGTAAATATACGCTTTGTCAGCCTCAACCGCCCATGCCGCAATCAGCATCCCCTCAAGGAATAGATGGGGCGTGCGCTCAAGGTAATAGCGGTCTTTGAATGTGCCAGGCTCGCCTTCGTCCCCGTTCACGGCCAAATAGCGCGGACCGGCATTGCCGCGTACAAATCCCCATTTTTTACCCGATGGAAATCCAGCCCCACCCAAACCGCGTAACCCAGAGGCCAAGACTTTGTCCTGCACCTCTTCCCAATGGCCCGTGCTGCGCAACGCTGTGAGGGTCTCGTAGCCGCCATTGGCTTGATAGGCGTCCAACGCCTCATAGCGCGGCACATGCGCATGGGTATCATCGGCGGCGATCGCGGCCTCAACTTTTTCAACAGTGGCATGATCAATATGGTTATGCCCGATCTCAAGCACAGGCGCGGTATCGCAGCGGCCCATGCACGGCGCGCGCAACACGCGCACCGCTGTCGGATCCATGCCATCCTCTAGGGCGGCGCGCAATTGTTCGGCGCCGGCCAGCTCGCACGACAAAGAATCGCAGACCCGAATGGTCAATGCGGGGGGCGGCGTCTCCTCTTCAGTGACCACATCGAAATGGGCATAGAACGTCGCCACTTCGTACACTTCGGCCATCGACAGGCGCATTTCCTCGGCCAAGGCCCGCAAATGGCGCGCGGATAGGTGGCCGTGGGTATCTTGGATCACATGCAAGAATTCGATTAATAAATCGCGATCGCGCGGACGGTCGCCCAGCAATGCGCGCACATCCTCCCACGCTTGATCCTCGAGCTGACGGCCTTTGGTATGTGTACGACCTTTGCCGCGCCCAGACTTCCAAACACCAGCATTATTGCCATCAGCAGCCATCGAAGATCTCCTTGCTCATTTCCTACGTATGTAGGCGATATCCGCGGGAGTATGGCGCCCTAAAAACGACATCCAGAGGCCTGTTCGCGTTGCGCGGCCCTCTTGAGTGTTTCCGATACGCTAAAAAAGGCTGCCTTGTCCGTCATCGGATGGGGGGGCTTTCTTGCGCGGCGTCTTGGGTGTGGGCGAAATCGGTGGCGTTTGGGACGAGGTGGGCGCCGCGACCGCAGAGCCATCGCGGGGGAGACTGTGGCGCCCATCTGCAAATTCAATCTCGACACTGCCGGCGGCCTGAGCGGCCCCTGCCTGCGTCGTGATCACATCACCGCCGATCCGCACGACGGCATAGCCGCGCTCGAGCGTGGCCTTGTACCCAAGGGTTTCGCGCAATCGATCCAGTGCGACAAGCCGTTGATGCCGATCCCGAAGGGTTTGTGCATAGCTGCGCTCCATCCGCTGCGCGAGGGCCGATATATCGCGCACGCCTTGGGCGGTGCGCTGAGCCAAAGGCGTCACATGCAGCCGATCTGTTCGTGCGCGCAGATGGTCGCGCCGCGCGCCGATCGCACGATCCAAGGCCGGCGCAAGCCGCGCGTGCCAATTGTCCAAACTGCGGTGATGCGCGCGCAAGTTATCTGTCAAAAACCTTGGATTAAGTTGCCCCGCCGAGCGATCCAACCGCGCACGCAGCTGACCTGCAAAGCCGCGGAGCGCCATGGGCAATCGATCCCCAATGAAATCAAACCTTTGACGGGGATTGGTGATCAACGCTTCGGGTCGGCCCATCGCGCGCGCCACATCAAGCAGACGGCGCTTGCGCTGCGTGAGCGCCCCATTGAGGGATGTTTCAAGCCGCTCGCCGCGGCGCATAAGTTCGACCGCCAAATCGCGGCGCACGGGCACCGCGCGCTCGGCCGCGGCGGTGGGCGTCGGTGCGCGCCAATCTGAGACATAATCAATCAGCGTCGTATCCGTCTCGTGCCCCACGGCCGAGATCAACGGAATGTCACTGGCCGCCGCGGCGCGCGCGACGCTTTCCTCGTTAAAGCCCCACAGATCCTCGAGCGAGCCGCCGCCGCGCGCCACGATGATCAAATCAGGGCGCGGGATCGCCCCGCCTTTGGGCATTGCATTAAAGCCGGCGATGGCCCGCGACACTTCGGGCGCGCATTTATCGCCTTGCACGGCAACGGGCCAAATCACCACACGGCGCGGAAACCTGTCGCGCAATCGGTGCAAAATATCGCGGATCACCGCACCCGAGG
>JBDNBY010000022.1:0-4877 GCA_039767595.1 Paracoccaceae bacterium
AGATTTTGGGCGTGGTGCCAGGGGATCTGCGCACGCCATATGACATTCGCGAAGTGATCGCGCGTATCGTCGACTGCTCACGTTTCGATGAGTTCAAAGCCCGCTATGGCACCACGTTGGTCTGCGGATTTGCCCATGTCATGGGGATGCCTGTGGGCATCATCGCAAACAATGGCGTGTTGTTTTCGGAAAGCTCGGTCAAAGGCGCGCATTTCGTGGAGCTATGTTCTCAGCGCAAAATCCCTCTTGTGTTCTTGCAAAATATCACCGGCTTTATGGTCGGTCAGCGCTATGAATCTGGCGGCATCGCCAAGGACGGCGCCAAGCTTGTGACCGCCGTGGCCACCACGAAAGTGCCTAAAATCACCATGCTTGTGGGCGGCTCGTTCGGGGCTGGCAACTACGGCATGTGCGGGCGCGCTTTCTCGCCGCGCTTCTTGTGGAGCTGGCCGAACTCTCGGATCTCCGTCATGGGCGGCGAACAGGCCGCGGGGGTTTTGGCCTCAGTGAAACGCGACAAACTCGAACGCTCCGGACAAAGCTGGTCCGCCGAGGACGAAGCCGCGTTCAAGCAACCGACCCTCGATATGTTCGAGCGTCAATCTCATCCACTCTACGCCTCGGCCCGTCTTTGGGACGATGGCATTGTCGATCCACGCAAATCACGTGAGGTGCTGGCCCTGTCGCTCTCCGCCGCCTTGAACGCGCCGATCGAAGACACACGCTTTGGCGTGTTCCGCATGTGAGGGGACGACCATGTTTAAGAAAATACTGATTGCCAATCGCGGTGAAATTGCCTGTCGTGTTATGGCGACGGCCCGCAAACTTGGCGTGAAAACTGTCGCGGTCTACTCGGATGCAGATGCTCATGCCAAACACGTGCAATGCGCCGATGAGGCCGTTCACATCGGCTCCGCTGCGGTGGCGCAAAGCTATCTTTTGGGTGATAAAATCATTGAGGCTGCCCTGAAAACGGGCGCCGAAGCCATCCATCCGGGCTACGGATTTTTGTCTGAAAACCCTGATTTCGTGGAAGCGGTTGAGGCGGCTGGACTTGTGTTTGTCGGCCCACCTGCGTCGGCCATTCACGCCATGGGGCTTAAAGACGCGGCCAAGGATTTGATGGTCAAAGCGGGCGTGCCCGTTGTGCCCGGCTATCACGGTGGCGAGCAAGACGCTGACTTTTTGGCCGCGCAAGCCGATGAGATCGGCTATCCTGTGTTGATCAAAGCCCGTGCGGGCGGCGGCGGCAAAGGCATGCGTTTGGTCGAAGACCCCGCTGATTTCAAAGCCGCCTTGGAAGGCGCGCAGCGCGAAGGCCTAGCCAGCTTTGGCGATCCGTCTTGTTTGATTGAAAAGTACATTTTGCAGCCACGTCACATCGAAATTCAAGTGTTCGGCGATGGTCATGGCAATGCAATCCACCTGTTTGAACGCGACTGTTCTTTGCAGCGCCGCCACCAAAAGGTGATTGAGGAAGCGCCAGCGCCCGATATGCCTGTCACCGTGCGCGTGGCTATGGGCAAGGCGGCTGTCGAGGCGGCCAAAGCGATTGCCTATTCAGGGGCAGGAACAGTCGAGTTTATCGTCGACGGCGCAGGCGCGTTGCGTGAAGACGGCTTTTGGTTCATGGAAATGAACACGCGTCTGCAAGTCGAGCACCCCGTGACCGAGGCCATCACAGGTCTTGATCTGGTCGAATTGCAACTGCGTGTGGCCGCGGGCGAGTCTTTGCCTGTGCGCCAAGAAGACCTGTCCATCAATGGCTGGTCGTTTGAGGCACGTGTCTACGCCGAAGATGTGCCCAAAGGCTTTTTGCCCGCCACGGGCACGCTCGATTACCTGCGTTTCCCTGAGGGCTCCGCGTTTTCTGAGGGTTCCGTTCGGATCGATTCTGGCGTGCGCCAAGGCGATATTATCAGCCCGTGGTACGACCCGATGATCGCCAAAGTCATCGTGCATGGTCCGACCCGCGCCGCCGCGCTCAACATGCTAACCACCGCTTTGGAGAACTGTCAGGTTGTAGGCTCTGTGACCAATCTTGAATTCTTGACGGCTCTGTCGCGCCATGAAGGTTTTGGCCAAGGTGACGTGGATACGGGACTTATTGGCCGCGATCTCGATGCGCTTGTGGCCACAGCACCGCCCAGTGCACATGTTCTGGCCCTTGCGGCTCTAGGCGGGCTTAATCTTGTCGCTACAGATTCTGGCACCGACCCGTTTGAGCGCCTGTCGGGGTGGCGTCAATGGTATGATGCGACGCAATTTGTCGCCTTGGTGTATGGGGACACACGTCTCGACGCGCAGGTCACACAGCACGGCAAAGGCCAGTTTTCGGTCACCCATGAGAGCGAAACTGAGCGCCTCGGCGTCACCGCTCTGGAGGGCACCGCCGTGCGGGTTGATCTGCCTGACCGCGTTGTCACGGCCGATCTATTGATCGAGCCTGCGCGTGTGTCGGTCTTTGCGGACGGGCGCAGTTACAGCTTTGATCTGATTGATCCTTTGGCTGGTGCGGATGCGGACCAAGAGGGTGGCGACACCATGATGGCGCCGATGCCGGGGCTTGTGCAGACTGTCCTCACGCAGGCCGGCGCAACTGTCGCGAAGGGTGACGCTTTGCTGGTCTTGGAAGCGATGAAAATGGAGCACACGCTGAGCGCGCCGCGTGACGGTGTGGTGGCTAAACTTTGCGTGACCGAAGGGGATCAGGTCACAGACGGGTCCTTACTGTTGGCGTTGGAGCCCGCCGATGACTGATTTAGTGACCTTGTTTGAAATGGGCCCGCGCGACGGGCTTCAAAATGAAAAAGGGATGATCGCCACCGCGGACAAGATCAATCTGGTGGATATGCTCTCGGCCTGTGGGTTTTCCAAGATCGAGGCGACGAGCTTTGTCAGCCCTAAATGGGTGCCGCAAATGGCGGACGCCGCGGAGGTTTTGGCGGGCATCACCCGTGCGCAAGGTGTGTCCTATGCGGCGTTGACCCCAAACATGCGCGGCCTGACGGAGGCGCAAGCGGCCAATGCCAATGAGGTTGCAATCTTTAGCTCCGCCTCAGAAGGCTTCAGTCAGGCGAATATCAATTGTTCGATTGATGAAAGCTTGGAACGTTTTGCGCCTGTTTTGAAGGCTGCCAAAGCAGCAGGCCTGCCGGTGCGCGGCTATGTGTCTTGCACGGTGGACTGCCCTTATGATGGGCCCACGCCGCCTGAAAATGTGCTGCGTGTGGCCAAGGCATTGCGCGACATGGGCTGTTACGAAATCAGCCTTGCCGACACCATCGGCACCGCGACACCAGAAGGCATTTCGCGGATGCTGGATGCGGTTTTGACCGAGGTTGCCCCAGCGCATTTGGCGGGGCACTATCACGACACTGGCGGGCGCGCGCTCGACAATATCAAGGTGAGTTTGGACAAAGGCCTGCGGGTGTTTGACGCCGCCGTGGGCGGTCTGGGCGGCTGCCCCTATGCGCCCGGCGCGCAAGGCAATGTCGCCACCGAAAGCGTGGTCGCAATGTTGGAGACCCATCGATATACCACTGGGATCGATCAAAACGCATTGGCCAAAGCCGCCGCTTTTGCGCTGAGTTTGAAGGAAACAGCATGACATATGAGACCTTGGACATCCGCCAAGACGACCGTGGCGCCGCCTATGTAACGCTCAATGTGCCCGACAAACGCAATGCCTTGTCGGCCATGATGATCGCGGAGCTCACAGATATGGCGCACACATTAGGTGCAGCGCGCGACACCCGCGCGATTGTCTTGTTTGGTGCAGGCAACGTCTTTTGCGCCGGTGGTGATCTGGGCTGGATGAACGCGCAGATCAATGCGGACCGCGAGACGCGGATGCGCGAGGCCCGCAAGCTGGCCGAAATGCTCAACGCGCTCAACACAATGCCGACGCCCCTCATTGGGCGCATCCATGGCGGCGCATTTGGCGGCGGTGTGGGCATAGCCTGTGTGTGTGACGTCGCAATCGCCTCCCAGGACACGAAGTTCGGCCTGACCGAAACCCGCCTCGGCATCATCCCTGCCACCATCGGTCCCTACGTTGTGGCCCGCTTGGGCGAAGGCAAGGCGCGCCGTGTGTTCATGTCCGCGCGGATTTTTGAAGCAGCTGAGGCGGTATCGCTGGGCCTTGTCGCGCACGCTGTGCCCTCTGAGGATTTGGACGCAGCCGTTGAGGCCGAAGTCGCGCCCTATCTGTCTGTTGCACCTGGCGCAGTTGGGGCCGCCAAGGCCTTGGTGCGCGCACTTGGACCGCGCATTGATGCTGAGGTGATTGACGAAACCATTCGCCAATTGGCCGATATCTGGGAAGGCGCGGAGGCCGCACAAGGAATCGATGCCTTCTTTGCAAAGACCCCAGCCCCATGGATACGGCCCGACGACCGAACGAACGGGTAAAACCTCAATCAAGCTTGCAAACATTGATCTACGAATTACTGGGCCTGCTTGCAGCACTCCGAGATCGTGGTCGGCGTCATTGTTCGGCCAAGAGCCGCGCGCGACCTCAATATTGGCCAATGTTATGCGCCGATTGGTGCGTTAGAAGCCTCCAGTCGGAGCTGTCAGACTGGAGCTGTCAGACAAATGAGAACTCGCATTAGATTGCTGGCGCCGCCTGAACCTATGCGCTCAATAGTTGGCGCCACTTAACAAGAACCACTGCTCAGGGTCACAATTTATAGTTTTGCACCACTGCCGTTGAGCCCAAAGGCAGATAAATATTTATCAACAACAGAACCTTTTTCAGAAAAAATATGAGAGCGGTATAACTAGCAACTGAGGTGGCCGAGTTTTTGACCCCCACCTCTTATTGCGTGGAAGCCTTTACAAATTTTTATGAGCTAGTTGGTGAGCAAGGAACG
>JBDNBY010000023.1:0-13062 GCA_039767595.1 Paracoccaceae bacterium
GCGACGGCGTTGTGGGCCCTGCGACATTGGCGGCGATAAATGTCCAAGCGGAGGCGCGCCTCAAGTCGATCAACGTGGCTATGTAGCGGGAAAGGTGGCTCAAAAAGCCCCTTGGCGCGCGGTATGTCGAAGTGAACATTCCAGATTACCACGCGCGCATTATCAACAACGGTCGGGTTGAGTTTGAAACCCGCGCAGTGGTCGGCGCCGATAAGGACGATCAACGCAGCCCAGAGTTTTCCGATATGATTGAGCATATGGTGGTCAACCCGTCATGGAATGTTCCGTATTCAATTGCGGTCAAAGAATATCTGCCCCAGCTGCAACAAGACCCCAATGCAGTTGGGCATCTGACCCTTTTGGATGATACTGGCGCGTTGGTGGATCGCACAAGCGTTGATTTCACAACGCTGGATGAAGGGAATTTTCCATTCCGATTGAAGCAATTCCCCTCTGAGGGCAACGCCTTGGGCAATGTGAAATTCATGTTCCCGAACCGCTATAATATCTACTTGCATGATACGCCGGCGAAATCGCTTTTCTCCAAAGATATGCGGGCGCATTCCCACGGGTGTATTCGCTTGGCCGATCCGGCGGGCTTTGCCCATGCTCTGTTGTCTGTTCAAAGTAGTGATCCAGAGGCGGTCTTTGCCAATGCTCTTGGGGGCACTGAGGAAAACTATATCAATTTAAAGGAACATGTGCCCGTGCATTTGATCTACCGCACGGCCGTGCCGCTGGATAACGGGCGCATTGGCTTTCGCACAGATATCTACGAGCGTGATGCACAAATTTGGCAGGCTTTGGCCCAAGAAGGTGTGGCATTGAAAGTCGCGACGCGCTAAGCACGAGGCCAAGTTGTCCATTTCAATGCATCATGGCGGAGGGTGCCTTTGTACAGTGTAAAAGAATTGGCGCAGGCGATTGGCGCGCAGGCCGTGGGCGATCTCGATGCGCGGGTCTCGCATGTGCGCGAGCCGCACGAGGCCCAGCGCGGTGATTTGGCCCTTGCGATGAAGCCGGAGTTTGCCCAGCGCCTGAGTGAAGGATCTGCTGAGGTTGCCATGCTTTGGGACGGCGCCGATTGGCAATCCTTTGGGCTGAGGGCGGCGATTTTGTCTCCCCGTCCGCGGTATGTCTTATCGTCTGTCTCCAAAGCGTTTACGCCGGATTATATGCCGACGGGCGACGTGCATCCCTCTGCGGTAATTGATCCGAGTGCGCAGATCGGCGCGGGGGCCAGTATTGGCCCGTTTTGCGTGATCCAAGCGGGTGCTCGGATCGGGGCGCGGGCCAATATCGAAAGCCATGTCACGGTGGGGGCGCAGGCCTGCCTTGGATCTGATGCGTTGATCCGCGAGGGCGCGCGCATCTGTGCGCGTGCGGTGATCGGGGACCGCGTGATCATTCAACCGGGTGCGGTGATCGGCTCGGATGGGTTTTCCTTTACGACCAAAGACCCTGCGACCGTCGAGGCCGCCCGCAAAACTGGAGTGCATTCGGGCGAGGATCAGGCTCAATCGTGGGACCGTATTTATTCGCTCGGCTCTGTGCAGATCGGCGATGATGTTGAGATCGGGGCCAATTGTACAATTGACCGTGGTACCATTCGCGACACAACTCTTGGCAATGGGGTCAAGCTCGATAACCTCGTGCATGTGGGGCATAATGTAATTGTGGGTGACGATACGCTATTGTGCGGCCAAGTTGGCATTGCCGGCTCAACAGTGATCGGGCGCAATGTGGTCTTGGGCGGTCAAGTGGGCGTGAATGATAACATCAAAATCGGTGATAATGTGATTTGCGGCGGCGCGACCAAAATCCTCAGCAATATTCCATCTGGCAAAATGATGCTGGGCTATCCAGCCGTAGAGATGACCACCCATGTCGAAATGTACAAAGCGCTGCGCCGTTTACCGCGGTTTATGAAAAAAATTGCCGCAGCGCAGAAAGATCGCTAATATCGCAACTGGAACTCGAAGGAGAGACTCATGTCTGACGTTGCACAAAAAGTTATTGAAATCATCGCCGAGCAGGCCGTTTTGGAGCCTGCAGACGTGACCCCTGCCAATACATTGGCCGATTTGGGTATTGATAGTTTAGGCATTGTCGAAAGCATCTTTGCCATTGAAGAAAGCTTTGATATCCAAGTGCCGTTCAACGCCAATAACCCAAGCGAAAGCGACTTTGACATTTCATCGGTGCAAAGCATCATCGATGGGATTACGGCGCTTATTGCGGATCAACACGGGTGAAGCGTGTTGTCATCACAGGGGCGGGCACGATCAACCCCCTTGGCAATGATGTGGATCACACGTTTGCCGCCATGCGCGAAGGGCGCTGCGGCATTGGTCCGCTCGAGTTTCGCGATGTCGAACGCCTGTCGATCCGGATCGGCGGACAAGTGCGCGATTTTCCGGCCGACGGTCAGTTCAACCGCCAACAGCTGGTGCTTTATGATCGGTTCACGCAGTTCACCTTGCTGGCGGCGGATCAGGCGATCACACAATCTGGCCTAAAGTTTCAAGGCGAGTTGGCCCTCAAATCCGGTGTCGTTCTCGGCACGGCTGGGGGCGGGGTGTCGACGTGGGACGATAACTATCGTTCGGTCTATGAAGAGGGCAAAAACCGTGTGCACCCCTTTGTTGTGCCGCGCTTGATGAACAATGCCGCCGTAAGCCATGTGAGCATGGAATATAACTTAAAAGGCCCAAGCTTCACCGTCTCGACTGCCTGTGCCTCGTCCAATCACGCGATTGCGCAGGCCTTTGAAATGGTGCGCTGCGGCATGGCGCCAGCGATGATCACGGGCGGCTCTGAATCGATGCTGTGCTTTGGCGGGATCAAAGCATGGGAAGGGCTGCGCGTGATGTCCCGCGATGCCTGCCGTCCGTTTAGTGCCAATCGCAATGGCATGGTCCAAGGCGAAGGGGCCGCGATTTTCGTGCTCGAAGACTATGACCATGCCAAAGCACGCGGCGCCGATATTTTGGCGGAAGTTATCGGCTATGCCATGAGCTCGGATGCCGCAGATATCGTCATGCCTTCAAAACAAGGGGCCGCACGCGCCATCAAAGGCGCCTTGATCGATGCTAAGATTAATCCCGAAGATGTCTCTTATATCAATGCGCATGGTACAGGCACTGCCGCGAATGACAAAACGGAATGCGCCGCGGTGGCGGATGTGTTTGGCGGGCATGCTGATCGGCTCATGATCAGCTCGACCAAGTCCATGCATGGGCATTTGATTGGCGCCACGGGCGCGGTCGAGTTGCTGGCCTGTATCATGGCGCTGCGCGAGGGGATCGTCGCCCCGACCATTGGCTATGAAGAGCCAGATCCAGAATGCGCCTTGGACGTTGTGCCAAACGAGGCGCGCGAGGCGAAGGTGAACGTCGCGATGTCCAATGCCTTTGCCTTCGGTGGGCTCAATGCCGTGCTTGCCTTGCGCAAAGTTTAACTTTTCGTGATCCATCCCCCGCCGAAAATGCGCCCCCCCTCGGGCGCATAAAAGACGCAGGCCTGACCAGGGGAAATCCCTTGCTCTGGGGCGATCAATTCAACGGTGGCTGTGGTCGCAGACGTCGGGCGCACAATCGCCTCGCGCGGCGGGCGCGTCGAGCGGAGCTTGACCGAGAGGGTCCATTCCGCGCGGCTTTCAAATGGCTCAGTGCCCAGCCAATTCACCTCGGAAATGGGCACTTCACGTTTTGAGAGCATCTCTTTTGGGCCAACGATCACCTGCTTTTTATCAGTGTCGAGTTTGACCACATAGAGCGGATCAGCCAAGCCGCCAATGCCAAGACCGCGCCGTTGACCAATCGTATAATGGATCACCCCATCATGTTGACCCAAAACAGTGCCATTTGGATCAACGATCTCACCAGGCTCTGCGGCCTCGGGGCGCAATTTCTTAATCACCTCGGCATAATCGCCATTGGGCACAAAACAGATATCTTGGCTGTCGGGCTTATCCGCGACGACAAGGTTGTACTGCTTGGCCAGTTCGCGTGTTGCGTCCTTGGATGGTAGATGCCCAAGGGGGAATCGCAGGTAATCTAACTGCTCAGGTGTGGTCGTGAAGAGGAAATAGGATTGATCTCGCGTGGCATCCGCCGCTTGATGCAGCTCGGCCCCAAGCGGGCCAAGTTTGCGCTGAATGTAATGCCCCGTGGCCATGCAATCGGCCTCTAGATCTTTGGCCGTTTGCAAAAGGTCTTGGAATTTGACCCGCTCATTACATCGAATACAGGGCACAGGTGTACTCCCTGCCAGATAGCTATCGGCGAATTCGTCGATCACGGCATCTTTGAATAAGTTCTCATAATCAAGGACATAATGAGGAAAACCATGCTCATCGGCCACGCGGCGCGCATCGGCAATATCCACCCCCGCGCAACAGGCCCCTTTTTTGGCCAGCGCCGCCCCATGATCATAGAGCTGCAAGGTCACGCCGATCACGTCATAGCCCTCTTGAACCAATTGGGCCGCCACCACGGAGCTATCGACCCCGCCGGACATCGCAACAACGACGCGGGTCTCTTGGGGGGCTTTGTCAAAACCGAGAGAGTTCATAGAGGCGATCCTTTGGGATTTGAATAAAATGCAACGGGCTACCGTACGACCCCTTTAGCAGACAGTAATAGAATTGTGGAATACTTGTCGTCAAAGGGGGACACACAATGAAGTTTTCCATACCTAATCAACACCGCTCTGTCATTCTAGGGGATGGAACGGTTTTTTCTATGTCTGACTTGCCCGCGCAGGACGTTGAGCGATGGGTTATCTCACGAAAAATCGCCGTTTTGCGGGGCATTCATCATGGCATTATATCGAAACCCGAGTCGATTGCACGCTATCGCCTGAGTGTAGAGGAACTGACATCTTGGTCAATCCAAAACGAGAAACAACTATAGATTTATTTATTAAATAAATAACACCTTTTAAGGTGGTATTAACTAATTTGCCGTTACATCAGCATAAGCTGAGGTTTAAGGAGGGCTAAAATGCGAATCTTGCTGATTGAAGACGATCCATCCACACGGAAAAGCCTAGAGTTTATGTTGGGACACGCCAATTTCAATGTCTATACCACTGAAACCGGTGAAGAGGGGATCGAACTGTCAAAGCTTTATGATTATGATCTCATTTTATTGGACTTGCGCCTGCCGGATATGAGTGGTCATGATGTGTTGCGCAAAATTCGCCTATCGCGGATCGATACGCCGGCTTTGATTGTGTCTGGATACGATGACGCGGAAAACAAACTGCGCAGCTTTGGCCATGGGGCAGATGATTACATCACCAAGCCATTCCACCGCGAAGAATTGATCGCCCGCATCCATGCTGTCATCCGACGTTCAAAAGGCCATTCGCAATCCGTCATTAAGACGGGAAATATCAATGTGAATTTGGATTCTAAAACTGTCGATGTGAATGGCTCGTCTGTTCATTTGACGGGAAAAGAGTATCAACTCTTCGAATTGCTTGCCTTGCGCAAAGGTACAACAATGACCAAGGAAATGTTCCTCAATCACCTTTACGGCGGTATGGATGAGCCGGAACTAAAGATCATCGATGTGTCCATTTGTAAGCTGCGTAAAAAACTGGCCGAGGCCAATGGTGGAGAAAGCTATATCGAAACCGTTTGGGGGCGCGGCTATGTCTTGCGCGATCCGGATCCACAGTCCATAGAGGACAAAAGCCAAACTGTTGTGCCTCTGACGGCGTAAAGTCGACCTCTTGCCTCAGATCAAAGGTCGCCCTATGTCAGGGAGACCTTTGGAGAGGAACATGTCATCATCACTTACGGCCCTATCACGAGATGAAGCTCGCGTTGAAATTGCCCAATTGGTTGAGCAGATCAATGCGGCGAATATTGAGTATCACCAAAACGATGCGCCGCGTATGTCGGATGCGCAGTATGATGAAAAAAAGCTGCGTCTCATTGCACTGGAAACGGCGTTTCCCGATTTAACAATTGAGGATACCCCAACTGCCAAAGTTGGCGCGGCACCGGCCTCGGGGTTTGGAAAAATCACGCATAAACGGCAAATGCTATCGTTGTCGAATGCCTTCACAGACGATGATATCCGTAGCTTTTATGACCAAGTTTCACGGTTTTTATCCGTGTCTTCCGATAACGAACTCGCGCTGTGTGTTGAGCCAAAAATTGACGGCCTCTCATTATCATTGCGCTACGAGGGCGGGGCATTGGTTTATGCGGCCACGCGCGGAGATGGCGATATCGGTGAAAATGTGACTCAAAATGCGCGTAGCATTTCCGACATCCCACAAACCCTGACCACTGAATTGGATGTCTTAGAAGTGCGCGGCGAAGTTTACATGGCCCGCTCTGATTTTGCGGCACTCAATGCGGCACAACAGGCGCGCGGGGCCAACCTCTTTGCCAATCCACGCAACGCTGCGGCGGGCTCATTGCGTCAACTCGATCCTTCGGTCACAGCATCTCGACCATTGCGTTTTTTTGCCTATGGCTGGGGCGAGATTTCATCGCCTCTTGCCGCCTCGCAATTTGCAGCGCTTGAACAGTTGGGCGCCTTGGGCTTTGTTCTTAACCCATTGATGCAACGCTGTGCGACCGTGGATCAAGCCTTGCGCCATTATGCGCATATCGAAGAACAGCGCCCTCATTTGGATTACGACATCGACGGTGTTGTCTATAAATTAGACGACTTAGCCCTTCAAACGCGCGCCGGTTTTCGGGCCAAAACGCCGCGATGGGCGATTGCGCATAAATTTTCGGCCCAAACCGCGTGGACGCGGCTCATTGGGATTGATATCCAAGTCGGCCGCACGGGCGCCTTGTCCCCCGTCGCGCGATTAGAGCCTGTGACTGTGGGAGGTGTGGTCGTGTCAAATGCAACGCTGCATAATTCTGATTACATCGAAGGGCGCGATTCAAACGGTGATCCGATCCGAGACGGGCGCGATATTCGCACTGGTGATTTAGTTGAGATCTATCGCGCGGGCGACGTGATCCCGAAAATTCGAGATGTGAACCTTTCTGAACGCCCTGATGCGGCGACGCCGTATGTCTTTCCCGATCAGTGTCCCGCCTGCGCCTCGCCTGTGATCCGCGAAGAGGGGGATGCCGTTCACCGTTGCACGGGCGGCATGATTTGCCCCGCACAAGCCGTTGAAAAGTTAAAGCATTTCGTATCCCGCAAGGCGCTTGATATCGATGGGCTGGGCGCCAAACAAATTGAGCGGTTTTATGACGATGGGTGGATCAAAGAGCCAGCCGATATGTATCACCTTGAGGCGCGCTACAGCAGCGGCCTGCAGCGCCTCGCCAATAAAGAGGGCTGGGGTGAGCAAAGCGCGCGCAAATTATTCGCCGCGATTGCAAGTAAATCATCCGCACCCTTTGACAAAGTGCTCTTTGCCCTTGGCCTGCGCCACATTGGCGAAGTTACGGCCAAGGCCATCGCGCGGCATTTTGAAACATGGGATCGGTTTTGGGACACGCTGGGCCGTGCCGCCCAAGGGCACCCTGAGGCGATTGAGGCGCTGCAGGCGATTGATGGCATTGGCGATGTGATGGTGCACTCTATGATCAGTGCCGTTCAAAACGAGGCCGAGCGCGCCGCGATCGAGCGGCTTGTTGCAGTGGTGGATATTCAAGATATGCTCAAGGCCGCGGTCCGCGCGGGGCCATTTGCGGGCAAAACCCTAGTGTTCACAGGAACGCTTGAACACATGGGCCGCGCCGAAGCCAAACATAAGGCCGAAGAAATTGGCGCCAAAGTTGCCTCTTCCGTTTCAAGTAAAAACGACTTTTTGATTGCGGGCGCCGGCGCCGGAAGCAAGGCCAAAAAGGCCGCTGACCTCGGCGTGAGTGTCCTTGATGAGGGGCAGTGGATCGAGATGTTAGCAGGCTCATGAGCGGACGGCCCGAACTCCTCTTTCCTTTGTTTGCTGGCATGAGCTCGCTCAAAGGCGTAGGGGCCAAAACGGCCGAAAAAATGGAGCAGATCCAGATTATGCATCCGCGTGATCTCTTGTTTCATTTGCCTCTTTCGGTGATTGATCGCCGCCTCCAAGACACCATTGATCATGTCCCTTCTGGGCATGTGGCGACGGTGCGCGGCACAGTCGGAGAGCACCGCAAGCCGTTTAAGCGCACGGGCGCCTACCGCGTTGCGTTTATGCCGGCCGATGGCGATTTGATCGAGTTGGTCTTTTTCCATGCTAAAGAGTCGTACCTGCGCTCGGTCCTACCTGAAGAGAACGAACAAGTGATCTCTGGGAAGATTGAGCGTTTTGACGGGCGGGTGCAAATGGCCCATCCCGATTACATCGTGCCGCCGCACAAGGCCGACACTATTCCGCCGTGGCAGCCGGTCTATCCGCTCACGCATGGGATTTCGGCCCGCGCGATGTATCAAGCGGTGCAGGCCGCATTGCCGCTCATGCCGCAGTTTGACGAATGGATTGATCCGCATGTGGTCGCACAGCGGGAGTGGCCCGCGTGGTCCCGCGCCGTGCACGCCGCCCACGATATCCAAAGCGCCAGTGACGTCAGTGGTCAAAGCGCGGCGCGCCAACGGCTGGCCTATGATGAATTTTTCGCCCATCAATTGACCTTGGCCATTGCCCGATCGCAACGAAAGGCGCAAAAAGGTCGATCCAACATATCGCAAGGCGCGCGCGCGCAGGCCTATCTTGATCGGCTACCCTATGCGCCGACAGGGGCGCAGATCCGAGCCGCGCATGAGATTCGCGCCGATCTCGGATCCCAAGAGCGGATGAACCGCTTGCTTCAGGGGGATGTCGGATCGGGCAAAACACTTGTTGCAATCCTTGCGCTGCTTGATGCTGTGGAGGCGGGCGGTCAGGGGGTTCTTATGGCCCCGACTGAGATCCTTGTGCGTCAACATGCAGAGTCGTTGGCCGATTTAGCCCATATCGATGTCTGCGTCGAGAGTTTAACGGGCCGCGACACGGGCCGCACGCGCCAATCGAAATTAGAGCGCTTGGCCAGCGGCGAAATCGATATTCTCATTGGCACGCATAGTGTGTTCCAAGAGGGGGTCGCGTTTCACGATCTGCGCCTTGCGATTATTGATGAACAGCACCGCTTTGGCGTGGCGCAACGGTTGTCCTTGGGGCAAAAGGGCGCCAAGACCGATACCCTCGTGATGACAGCGACGCCGATCCCGCGCTCTTTGGCCTTGGCGCAATATGGTGATATGGATGTCTCGATTTTGGACGAAAAGCCAGCGGGCCGCAAACCCGTTACAACCAGCGCCTTGCCGCAATGGCGCGAGGCAGATTTGATCGAGCGGGTGCGCCATGCGCTTGAGGCGGGGGCGCAGGTCTATTGGGTCTGTCCTTTGGTTGAAGAGAGCGAAGTTTTAACGTTAAAATCGGCTGTGGAGCGGCACAAAACCCTCTGCGGTGTATTTGGCCCAGAGGTGGTCAGCCTTGTGCATGGCCAACAACATCCCACGGACAAAGACGAAAATATGCGGCGCTTTACAGGCGGGGATGCGCGTATTTTGGTCGCAACAACTGTGATCGAAGTGGGGGTGAACGTCCCAACCGCCACAATCATGATCATCGAGAACGCAGAGCATTTTGGTTTGGCGCAGCTCCATCAATTGCGCGGCCGCGTGGGGCGCGGATCACAGGCGTCGCATTGCATTTTATTCTATGCCTCTCCCGTGAGTAAAACGGCCCAAGAACGATTGCGGATCATGCGCGCCAGTGAAGATGGTTTTGTCATTGCGCAAAAGGATTTGGAAATGCGCGGGGCGGGGGATGTGTTGGGCACGGTGCAATCAGGCCTGCCAAAATTCCAAGTGGCCGATATCGAATCGCAATCGGATTTGATGCAACTTGCGCAAAACGATGCCCGAGCGCTGTTGACCGTTGATCCGAAATTAGAGGGCGCGCGCGGACGTGCAGCGCGCTATTTATTATGGCTTATGAGGCATGATCAGTCGATCAAACGATTAAAAAGCGGTTAATGTTCTCATTTGTTCTTTTTGTTCTTGCATTGTTCGTTAATATATGCGAACAAAGTGTTAACAGATTGAGGAGAATATCATGGCCAAACGTGCAGCAGACTTCGTTGTTTTACTAGAAGAAAGCCCCATTGTAGAATGGATGGGCGCCGCATGCCTGTGTGCCGGTTTTGTTGGTATTTTGTTCTCATCCCTGATCTTGTAATACGATCAGCCGATTTTCTATTGCGTCTCTTTTTCTGCCTTAGACGCCACTCACGCCCCGTTTGGGGCGTTTTTTTATGGCTGCATCGCCGTTTCAAGCGCCTTGAGATACAATAGGATCGAGGCGTGCCGATTTTTAAACTCGCGCGCCGCACGCAGCAATTCAAGTTTTTCAAAGGGCGCTTGTGGCGTGGGGCCATCTTGAGTGAGCATCGCCTCGAGCTGCGTGCGGGCCAATGTGATTTGAGGCAAGTCCGCGCCCACCGCGGCCTGCGCAACAGCACTGGCCGCCGCTTGACCCAAGGCGCAGGCGCGCACAGTGTGTGACAGCTCGGCAATGCCATCATCATCCATCACGACATGCAGTTCGACCGAAGATCCGCACTGCGGCGATCGCGCATAGCCGCGCCGTGCCGCGGCGCCCAAACTCTGTGCCGGTCTCGTTTCGGGCAAGCTTGAGGCCAGCTCTAATAAAGCGGCGGAATATAAACTGACAAGATCGGGTTGCGCTGACATGCTGCTTCTCACTAGATAGGTGAGTAACATCTAATCTTGTGCGCGAGGGATTCAAAGTGGCAAACCCAAAATTCGACATCACGTCTTTGAAATTTAATGATCAAGGTCTGATCCCCGCGATTGCCCAAGATCATCGCACCGGCGAAGTGCTGATGATGGCGTGGATGAATGCCGACGCGATCACGCGCACATTGGACAGCGGTCAGGTCACCTATTGGTCGCGCTCGCGTCAATCCTTCTGGATCAAAGGTGAGAGCAGCGGTCATCGGCAGGCCTTGATCGAGCTGTGCATTGATTGTGATCGCGATGCGATTTTAGTGAAGATTGAACAAACCGGTCCCGCGTGCCACACCCATCGCCGCAGTTGTTTTTACACGTCGGTCCAAGAGGGGCACGAAGTGGAGCTTATGGCGCCCATGACCTAATCACGCGCTGGGGAGGGGCAGGCCGACCATGGCCCAAATCTCCGCAGGGCTGTGGCCCGCCGCGCGATAGGTCGAGATCGCGCGCGCATCATCGCGTTTGGCCAAACGCTTACCCCTCTCGTCGCGGATAATCGCATGGTGCCAATAGCGCGGCGTGGGGAGGTTCAGCAGGCGTTGCAACACAATATGCACGGCCGTCGCCTCTTGGAGGTCAACGGCGCGGCAGACATCTGTGATCCCTGTTTCCGCGTCATCAATCACTGTCGTGAGGTGATAGGAGGCGCCCAAGTTTCGGCGCAGCAGAACCACATCGCCAATGTGATGGCACAGCTTGTGCGCATTCCATGCGTGATCTGTGCGGGTTTCATGGTCGAAAAATTCGATTGTCCCAACAGCCACAGCGGCGCGCGCCATATCAAGGCGCAATGGCACGCCCGATGGCATCTGCGTCGGGCGCGGGGCGCTGCGACAGGTGCCTGGATAGACGACGCCATCTGGCCCAACGAGCGGCGCCCCTTCTTGTGGGGCATTGGCGGCGGCCTCGATGTCGCGCCGGCCACAGGTGCATGGGTAGAGTAGATCCATATCCCATAACTTTTCCAATGACTTATGGTAAATGTCTAATCTTTTGGATTGCCACGTCACCTTGGGGGCGATGGGGATGCCGAGCCATGCGATATCTTCAAAAATCAGATCCGCCCAAATGGCGCGCGCGCGCGATTGGTCGAGATCATCCATGCGCAAAAACAGCGCGCCCTCGTGGGCATGGCTCAGCTGCGCATTGCGCCCTAATGAATAGGCATGACCGAGATGGAGCGGCCCCGTGGGGCTAGGGGCAAAGCGAAAACGACGCTCTGCGCTCATGCGGGGATGGCTTGGGTGTCAAGCCAGTCTTGCCATGCGATTTTGGCCCGATCGGTGTAGGCTTTGTACCGATCTTTACGCCCTTTGCGGCCGCCTTTGGCGTCGATGGGACGAAAGAGGCCAAAGTTCACATTCATCGGCTGGAAGGTTTTTGCATCCGCCCCGCCTGTGATATGCGTGACCAAGGCGCCCATAGCCGTATCTTGTGGCACGGCGGGAATATCGAGGCCCAGCAGCTCAGCGGCGGCATAGCGGCCCGCCAAGAGGCCCATTGCAGCACTCTCGACATATCCTTCAACCCCTGTGATTTGGCCGGCAAATCTTAAATTAGGTTGGGATTTCAGTCGCATAGACTCGTCAAGTAATGTTGGCGAGTTGATGAATGTATTGCGGTGAATGCCGCCCAATCGGGCAAAATCGGCGTTTTCCAGTGCGGGGATCATGCGCAGCACTTCGGATTGCGCGCCGTATTTCATTTTGGTTTGAAAGCCGACGATATTATAAAGCGTGCCCAAGGCATTGTCGCGCCGCAGCTGAACAACGGCATAGGGGCGGTTGTCTGGGTCGTGCGGATTGGTCAGGCCCACAGGCTTCATCGGACCAAAGCGCAGAGTTTCGCGGCCGCGTGCCGCCATCACTTCGATCGGCAGGCAGCCGTCGAAATACTTGGCGGTCTCGCCTTCGCGGAATTCTGTTTTATCCGAAGCGATCAGCGCATCGATAAAGGCGTAATATTCGCCTTCGGTCATTGGACAATTGAGATAGGCCGTGCGCTCTTCTTCTGTGTCGCCCTTGTCATAGCGTGATTGCATCCAAGCTTTGCTCATATCAACGCTGTCAAAATAGACAATCGGCGCAATCGCATCGAAAAACGCAAGCGCATCGGCCCCTGTGGCCGCGGCAATCGAGGCCGATAGCGCATCTGAGGTCAGTGGGCCTGTGGCGACGATCCAGTGCCCTTCGGTGGGGAGGGCGTTGATCTCTTGGTCGATGACTTCGATATTGGGATGGGCGCGCACCGCTTGTGTCACGGCGGCGGAAAACCCATCGCGATCTACAGC
>JBDNBY010000024.1:0-5964 GCA_039767595.1 Paracoccaceae bacterium
TCCAGCGTTTACAATGCGGCCGTCAATCTGGCGCGCCAGCGTTTCACAGTCTTGAACTGTGGCCGCACAATGGGCTCGGCCTTTAACGACGTGACAAGATGTTTCATATACTCGGTCGCGTCGCCCTGATCGCTGGGCAAGGACGCTGCAGACACCGGCGAGCCAATCGTGACTTTAAACCGAAACCGGCTTTTGTTCAGCGTCTCATTAAATAGCGTAATATCGCGAAGAGTCGGGTGAATAAGATCTAAGATATAAAACAATATGGAATTGCGCGACGCGATATGCACGGGCACAATCGGCATGTCATATTTTGCCGCCAGAGACACCGCCGAGGTCATCCAGTCCCGCTCTACCAAACGCAAGCCATCGCGTTTGGCCAAACGTCCCGAAGGGAAGATAATGCCAAGACGCTCATTCAGCACGGCTGTTTTTGTAAAATTTAGGGTCGCTTTGGTTTTTGCCTTGCTGCGTTTTTCTTTGCGCCATTCAACGGGTGCCACATAGGCACTGAGCTGCGGCAAAACCCGAAGAACATCGCTATTTGCAAAAAAATACAGGTCTGGGCGCAGCGCGCTGAGAGCTTTGTACAAAATAATAGCATCGGCAATACCAGTGGGATGGTTGGCCACGATCAAAGCCGCACCAGATTTCGGCAGCTTGTCTTGACCGCAGGTCTCAACATTGCGCGCAATGTCGTCGCTCATGACACGCAGCACGTTTTCACCAGAGAGGTTTTCGAGCCGATAGGTCGTCTCGAGCGTCGCTTCGTATCGCAAACACAGGCGTAGGGCGTATCTCACACCGCGGATAAATACATTTTTAGAACTGAGCCATGGCGCCCGCTCATGGATTAATTGATCAATAATATGCTGCATATTCAGTGCGCGTTTACCGCAACTCTTTACGCAGCTTTATCGCAACATAGGGGATGTCAGTATTGACGATGCTAAAGTTAAAACACTCGGCGTAGTATTTATTGAACAAGGCTACCATCACGTCTCTCCATTTCGTGATCGCAGTGTACTGGCCAAATGTAACACTTTCATAAAAAAAGCGACGAGAGCGATGGCACCAACGCGTTCACGTTGCCACGGACGCGCCGAAGTTAGCGCGCCGCTTCACCTTGATCTAGATGCGACAGTCGCAAAGACTGAGTTAAGGTCTTTGAATATTCAGATGGCGCGCGCATCATATCTTTTGGCACGGCAATCGGCTCTTCTGCCGGTGCCGCATGCGTTAACGCCCAGGCCGCCATGTCAACTAAGATCGGCACTAGATCTATTGCCTCAGAGCTTAAGCAATAGATTTTTCGCTGTGCATGAGACGGGTCATCTTTGAAATGCAAGAGTCCAATATCACACAATCGTTGAAGACGGCTGGCTAAGACGCCGGTAGAAATTTTTTCATTATTATTTGCCAAGATCGCCCGAAACGTCCGATGATTACAGATCGCTATGTCTCGTAAGACAATGACAGACCACCGATCGGCCAGCACCTCTGCACACGTTGCAATGGGGCAATAGCTTTGCGCCTCGGGGTTAATTTTAAATCGCATACGTTGTGTCATGGCCAGCCCGTTCACTCATTCACTAAGCGTTTAGGCCCCTACCTAAACCATATTAAAACCCAAAGTAGTTTATTGTGCAAGATGGTATTCCGATTTGGGCCGTGATTTGATTAAATTGGCGATCATCGCCCTTATAAACATCTGAAATATAAGGAGAGTTACCGTTGAGACACTTTATCGCAATTGCAGCCGCTTGCCTACTGCCAACCACAACCCTTGCGGGTGGGCATGCCAAAATTTGGGACATGACCGGACTGGCGAACGCCCCTTCATCCTCTGAAATGATGCAAGGGACAACTGGATCAATCATGATGAACAAATCCACAGATTTGTGGGATTGGTCAAAGGCGCCCGAGGGCTTTCCCACCCTAGTGACCGCCGAATGTACTCAATCCGTGGCTCTCACTGCTCAGGGCGCTCCATTTGGTGGGGTCGGCGTGTGTAGCATGATGGATCCGGAGGGCGATCTTGCCATCTTTTTCGGTGAGATAACCCCGCAACTGGAATACGTCGGGTCGTTGACAGCGGGCAGTGGGAAGTATGAGCCTTATGTCGGGCAAAACTTCGTGGGCACCGTCACAGGCATGCTCACCACAGGGCAACAAATGTACCATGTTGTCCCTGCGGACTAGTCTTCGTTCTACGCGATGACTGAGATTTGACAGATTATCATGCCCCATAAAAGGGCATGACCCCTCCCTACAGACACAGAAGGAACGCACACGATGATGGTAAAATTGACCCAAGATTTAGCCCGTGGCCTCGCGCCATGGAAGGAAATGTTCCACGAAAACGAGGCGGCTTTGCAAGCGCTAGGCGGCAAGCTGGTGTTCGCTGGAACTGACGCAGATAACGACAATAAGCTGACGGTCATAATCGATTTCGAGTCTGCGGACGCTCTCAAAGCGTTTGGCGGGAACGAAGAGCTCAAAGCCAAACGCGCCGCGGCCGGTGCGTTGCTGGAAACAACAGTCGTCACACCTATGAGTGGCGAGTCGTTCACGCGCTAACTCAGATCAACATGGAACGGGCTTCAATCTTATGACTTTGAACTCACCGTTCCACATGACTTAAAAAATCGCAAACAGGAGGCTCACAATGCCCATCGAAGTAAAAAGTTTTGCATCACAAGCAGACGAAGCCAAAGACATGCCAAACGCACGCATGGAGGCCGTCAACGTCCTCGGCCAGCGTGTGATGAAACTGACGCTAGCGCCAGATTGGAAATGGTCGACAGACATCAAACCCATTGTAGGCACGCCCAGTTGCCAAGCCACCCATACTGGCATCATCGTCGAGGGGACCATTCATTGCGTTTGTGACGATGGTTCCGAAGCAACGTATTCAGCAGGGGATGCCTATGCCATTTCCCCTCACCACGATGCGTGGTGTGTCGGGGGCACCCGTGCCGTTGTGTATGAATTCGCTGGAATGTGGGGAGAGTAGACATGTCACTATACCAAAAACTCACCCAAGTGATGGCGGATCGGGATGTTGACGGTTATATTCAGCTGATCCACGAAGATGCACAAATCGTCTTTCATAAATCAGGCAACAGGTTCACAAAAAGTGAATGGGCCTCGATGGTTGTGGGGATGATGGAAAATCCAAAATTCATCAACGAATCGTCGCGTTGTATCTATGAAAATGACGAAATCTTGGTGTCTCATGATTTCATGTCCTATCCTGACGATACCAAAGAGGCCGTGATGCTCGTGTGTATGCTCAAAGATGGGAAAATCATTCGCATGGAAACCGGCGCAACACCACTTACGTAACGCTCCCATACGCTTTGGGCCGTTTTGGGCGCCCTAAAGCATAAAACATAGACCGCTATCATCCAACAATATGTCGGGTGATAGCGTTTGCCCCCATGACCCACAACTACAAAAATAAAGAGGCCCTCACCTCTCTTCTAGAACACGCCGCGCCACTCGAAAACACTCGAGCGCCTGCGGAACGCCGCAATAAATGCCGATCACATGGATGATCGCGCGGATTTCGTCTTGGGTGACGCCGTTGTTGATGGCGCCGCGGCAATGGATTTCCCATTCGTGCATTTTGCCCAATGCGCCAATCATCGACAGGTTCATCATGGATCGCGTTTTCGCATCGATCACATCGTCCCCCCAGCCAAAGCCCCAGCACCACGCCGTCATGGCCTCTTGGAAGGGGCGGGTGAACTCATCGGCTGCGGCGAGGTTTTTCTCGACATATTCGGCGCCCAGCGTCGCTTTGCGCTGTTCTAGTCCCTTAAGGAATAGGTCTTCGTCAAATGTACTCATGTTATGATCCTTTCAAACGGATGGCGATGTTTTTAGTTTGAACGTAGTTCCACAGGGCCTCGCGCCCCTTTTCGCGCCCATAGCCCGATTTGCCATAGCCGCCAAAGGGCGTCTCGACCCCGCCAGCATACCATTCATTGACAAAGACTTGGCCCGCGCGCAGATGCCGCGCGGCATGGGTGGCCCGATCTAAATCAGCCGTGAAGACACCGGCGACCAAACCATACTCCGTGCTATTGGCGATCTCGATGGCCTGTGCATCATCGCGAAAGGACAACACAGATAGAACAGGGCCAAAGACCTCTTGTCGCGCGATATCCATATCCGGTGTCACACCCGCCAAGACCGTTGGCTCCAAAAACGCACCGGATCGGTTAAGCTTGCGCCCCCCCGCGGCGACGGTGGCCCCCTGCTCTTGGGCATGAGTGATCATTCCAAGCGCGCGGTCGCGCTGTCCGTCGCTGACCATGGCCCCCATATTGGTGCTAAACGTATCACGCTCGACCCCAGGTCCAACGGACAGGGATTTGGCAATCTTTTCAGCGCGTTCGATCAGTTCGGCGTGACGGCTTTCATGAACAATCACCCGCGACATAGCCGAGCAGACTTGACCTGCGTTAAAGTAAATGCCCCAGCGGATGTCGGTTTCAAATGCGTCTAAATCCGCATCCTCATGGACAATGGCGGCAGATTTTCCGCCCAACTCCAACACACAAGGCACAACATTTTGCGCCGCTGCTGTTGCAATCGCGATGCCTGTGGGCACCGAGCCGGTAAATACGATCTGGTTTACATCTGAATGCCCCGCCAAGGCCGCGCCTGCCGACTGCCCCAGTCCGCAAATCACATTGACCGCCCCTGCGGGAAAGCCTGCGGCTTCGGCTGCTTTGGCCAAATAGCTGCATGTCAGCGGGGTCATCTCAGGCGATTTGATGACACATGCGTTGCCCGTCGCCAGCGCCGCCGAGAGCGAGCGCGCCGTCATCTCAACAGGGTAGTTCCACGGGATAATCTGCGCCGATACGCCAAAGGGCTCGTATTCGGTCCAATCCATAAGGCCGGCGCCCAAGGGGATCGACCGGCCCTCAACTGTGCTGGCCTGATTGCCGTAATACTCGAAATAAAGCGCCGCGCCCTCCACTTCGATATGGCTCTCCCATAGAGGTTTGCCCTGTTCCAGCGTCAAGATATGAGCAATCTCACCCTTGTGCTCCAACAAATAGCGACCCATGGCCTGAACCATGCGGCCCCGTTCAATCGGACGCATCGCGCTCAGCGTGCCGGCGCGGTGCACGCGGCGCGCAGCCTGTACCGCACGATCCACATCTGCGGCATCCGCCAAAGCATGCTCTGCGATCCGATCACCTGTCGCGGGGTCCGTGATGTCAATGCGGCCCGCGCCGCCATCAACCCAAACCCCGTCGATATAATTTTGCCAATAAGGTTTCACGTCAACCATCCACAGCCTCCCGCATCCAGCGTTGCAAATGCATGACGGAATGCTCGGAATTCACCCCACTGGCAGGATCAACAACCAACGGCCCCGGCACATAGCCGCGCGATTTGAGGCCGCGCTGCACACTTTCCACAAGGTGGATATCTTCTTCAACAGTCGTCGCGCGATCTTGTTGGGCCATGCGCCGCACGGTTTCGTTATCCTCGCCGCCAATGGAATACCACCCGCGCCATACGATGACATGATCGGCATCAATCGCCCGCCAATGATAAGTATTGAGCAAGTTTCCCGGATAGACTTGGAAACTGAACATTGGCCATAAAAACCAACTAGAATACTTATCATAGTTATCAAAGCCACTGTGAATATCATAGGTCATTTGCGACAGGTCATTACACTCTGTCGTATGGCGCAGGCACTGGCCTTGGGGCTGAATATCATAGGTTTCGGGCCGAACAACGCCCGTGGCAAAAGTCGGGTGGTTCAGCGTGCAGTGATAACACTCTGAATAGTTTTCAACCGATACTTTCCAATTACAGTTTTCAGGGATCTCAACCCATTCCAACGGCTTTAAATCTGCCCAATTGGGAACAAACGCCTCAAGTTCGTGGCGTGCGTTTGGGAACCAGTCATCCATCGGCTTGGCCTTGGGA
>JBDNBY010000025.1:0-3021 GCA_039767595.1 Paracoccaceae bacterium
CCCAAACAAGGGGCCGATCTGCGCCGCACCTTACGACTGGCCGGCCAGATGGGGGTGGCCAAAGTTTGCACAATGTCGGGCCTGCCCGCAGGTGCGCCGGGTGATACGATGCCCAATTGGGTTGTCTCAAGCTGGCCCCCTGAAACGCAGACGATCTTGACCTATCAGTGGCACGAAAAACTGATCCCGTTTTGGACTGACATCGCCAAAACCGCCGAAGCCGAAGGGGTGCGCCAGATTGCGCTCGAATTGCATGGCAATCAATGCGTCTATAATGTGCCGTCTTTGCTGAAACTGCGCGCGGAAATTGGGCCGATTATTGGGGCCAATCTTGATCCCTCGCACTTGTTTTGGATGGGGGCAGACCCGCTCATCGCGGCTGAGGCTTTGGGTGCTGCAGTGTATCATGTGCATGCGAAAGACACCTTCCTAAACCCCCCTGTGCAAGCCACAACCAGCTTGCTTGAAAATGGCTCGTTGATGGATATCCCGGCGCGCAGTTGGTCATACATCACCTTGGGCTACGGTCATGGCGCGCATTGGTGGCGGCAATTTTGTTATCGGCTTAAAATGGGCGGCTATGATGGGTGGCTGTCTATTGAACATGAGGACGTGCTGCTCAATTCGCTCGAGGGTTTGGAAAAATCAGTGGCGTTGCTGCACGCTGTGATGCCCGACAAACCCGCAGATTTTAAACTACAAGATATTTAACCGCATGCCCGTCAGGGCAGAGGTTGACTGACACAGAAGAAAGGACTGACCATGGCCGAATGGATTGACGCCTGCGCCGCCGCTGACATCGCCGAAGAAGATGTGATCCGCTTTGATCACGGGGATCGTACTTTTATCATCGTGCGCGATCACGAGGATAATTACTATTGCACAGACGGGCTCTGCACCCATGAAGATGTGCATCTGTGCGAGGGCTTGGTCGTAGAAGCCACGATTGAATGTCCAAAACATTCCTCGATTTTTGACGTCAGCACAGGCGAAGTTGAAACACCCCCCGCCTGCGAAAATTTGCACACCTATAAAACCAAGGTCGAAGCTGGCCGCGTGTTTGTGGAGATCTAAAAGATGGCCTTTGAACTCGCCGCATGTGCCGAAATGTTGTGGCAGGATAAACCGATCTCATGGCGGGCGGCGCGCCTGCATGAGATGGGGTTTGGCGTGGGCCTGTGGAATTGGCCCGCTTGGGATATTGATGCCCTCGCCCGCACTGGTGCGAATTTCACGATAATGAACGGCTACCTGCGGGGTCGATTGGCCGATGCAGAGGGCGCAGATATGCTTTTGGCCTCTGCGGCCGAGGCGGTTGAACAAGGCAAAAGGCTTGGTGTGGCGCGGTATAATTTGCATGGCACGGGTCTGGGCGATCAGGGCCTGCCAATCCCGCAGCTTGCCCATGTCGCGCCTGGTATGTGGCAACGCGCACGCGACACGTTGCATCGCATCTGTGATCTTGCCGCGCGTGAGAGCGTGGTGTTTACACTCGAAAACCTCAATCT
Source organism: Paracoccaceae bacterium (assembly GCA_039767595.1). Taxonomy (GTDB): domain Bacteria; phylum Pseudomonadota; class Alphaproteobacteria; order Rhodobacterales; family Rhodobacteraceae; genus JBDNBY01. The sequence goes on from JBDNBY010000025.1 coordinate 1,509, forward strand.
GCGCGACCACCCAGGCTGCCCGTTTTCAAGCACGAATGACGTCTTAGAACTGGTGTCGAGCATTAATCGCCCAGAACTGCGGATCAATCTTGATCTTTACCACACGCAAATTGGCGAAGGCGATGTGATCCGATGGGCTGAGGCCTGCCTGCCTTGGATCGGCGAGGTGCAAGTGGCCGACAACCCTGGCCGCTGCGAGCCTGGAACAGGTGAAATGCATTGGCCAAACATTGCCCGCGCCCTTCAGAAAATGGGCTACAACGGCCCCGTGGGCATGGAGGCCTTTGCCGCCCGCTCCCCTGAGGAGGCGTTAGACGCGTTCCGCACAGCCTTTACCCTATAGCCACAGCTTTAATCAGCGAGACATCCCATGTATCACAATCGCCCCCATGTCGAAGATATTCGCGCCATGAAAAAGCGCGGTGAAAAAATTTCTATGTTATTCGTCACCACGCCTGAGGAGGCCGCCGCAGCCCATGCAGCGGGTATTCACATGCTCTCAATTGAAGGGCGCTTTTTTGATGCAGAAATGCGCGAAGCGGCCGGCGATTGTTTCGTTCAGGTCGGCCTGCCCTATGGCGGTTGGGGGCGTTTCGAAGGGCGGCCCATTGCGACCGCCGAAGATTACCTGCGCGCGGCCTTTCATTACGCGGGGCTGGGCGGCGATGCCTATTACTGCGCCGCCTCCTATGACATTCAAAAGGTGTTGTGCGACAATCACTTGCCCGTTGTGGGGCATATCGGCCTGATCCCAAGTTACATAACCTGGACAGGATGGCGTGCTGTTGGAAAAACCGCAGACGAGGCCGCCGCGCTTTGGCGCCATACCAAAAAGCTTGAAGAAATCGGCGTTTTTGCCGCCGAGCTTGAAGTCGTGCCTGATCGTGTCGCGCAATATCTGACCGAGAATTCATCTCTCGTGATGCTGGGCATGGGGGCAGGCAAATATGCGGATGCGCAATATCTCTTTACCGAAGATGTCTGCGGCTATGGCAAAAACCACAAACCGCGGCACGGCAAAATGTATCGCAATTTCGCCCCTGAATTTGAACGCCTTCAGCAAGAGCGCATCGCAGCCTTTCGTGAATTCAAGGCAGATGTCGACCAAGGCGGATACCCCGAGGCAGGGCATAGCGTGGCGATTGCGGATTCTGAATATGATGCTTTTCTTGCCAAACTCGGCGCTTGACGCGGGCGCGGGCATCCTCACATTTGGCGCTAACACTTGAGACTCACACTCCCACGGGTTTTGACCCGAAGAAAAGGCACAGATCATGTTGAAAGTTGGACTTCTCGGCGCGGGCCGCATCGCGGGCGTGCATGCCACAGCCATTACCTCACACCCCCAAAGCGAGTTGGTCGCGGTATCAGATTTCTATCCTGAGGCGGCTGAAAAATTGGCGGCGCAATATGGCGCCGTGGCGCGCAGCACGGATGAGATCATCGCAGACCCCGCGATTGACGCTGTGCTGATTGCAACCTCAACCGACACCCATTCCGATTTGATGGAGGC
>JBDNBY010000026.1:0-10604 GCA_039767595.1 Paracoccaceae bacterium
CGACCAAACGCGTTTTATTAGTTGAGGACGAGCCGAATATCCTTGAAGTGCTCCGGTTTTTAATGGTGCGCGAGGGGTGGCATGTGACAGCGATCTCAAGTGGCTTGGACGCGGCAAAAATTGCGCAAGAAACCTCGCCTGATTTGGTGATCTTGGATCTGATGCTGCCGGATCGCAGTGGGTTTGATGTGTTGCAAGATTTGCGCGCAATCGACGCCTTTGTGCAGACGCCGATTTTGATCCTGACCGCGCGCGGGCAAGCCAAAGATAAGGCGCTGGCTATTGAATCGGGCGCGACGGAATATATGACCAAGCCCTTTGCCAATCGTGATGTGCTCACCACGGCACAGCGTTTGATGGATGCCGCCTCGTGAGCGCAGGCCGCAAATGGCGGGATGCGGCTTGGGTGCTGCCATGTGCGGGGCTGGCCCTGTTTATGTTTCCAGTGTTTTGGCCCACGCCAAGTGAAGGCGGCACATCGAATTTGGGGCCGATCTACTACTTTTTCGGCGTATGGCTTGCGTTGATCATCTGCGCCCGCGTGGTGGCGCGACGGGCGCAGGCGGATCACGCGTCTGAGCAAGAGAGCTCCCCGCCAGATAGAGCGCGCAACTCAGAGCAAGAGGCGTCCGATGTTTAGTGCGCTGATCGGATTTGCGTTGCTCTACAGTTTGATCCTGTTCGGAGCGGCTTTTGTGGCCGAGGGCGCGGCCGCGCGTGGGCGGCTCCAATGGGTGCGCAGCCCATGGGTCTATACGCTCTCTGTCTCGATCTATTGTACCGCTTGGACATTTTATGGCGCCGTGGGTTTAGCGGCGCGCAGCGGGCTTGAATTTTTGGCGATCTATATCGGGCCGACTTTGGTTATGTTCGGATGGTATTGGGGGCTGCGCCGCATCGTCCAAGTCGGCCGCGCACAGCGCAGCACGTCGGTCGCAGATTTCTTATCGTTGATTTATGGAAAATCCAATCGGCTTGCGGGCGCTGTGACGATCTTGGCCCTTGTCGGCATAACGCCCTATATCGCGCTGCAATTGCAGTCGGTCGCGCTATCGTTCAAGGCCTTTGCCGCCTTTGACACCTCTGTGCCAGAGGATTTGGATGTCACGACTTTGGCCTTTTGGGTCTCAGTGGGGTTGGCTATATTTTCGGTCATGTTCGGCACGCGCAGCATTGATGCCCAAGAGCGCCGCTATGGCGTGGTCGTCGCCGTGGCGCTTGAGGCGGTGGTCAAGCTGGTCGCTTTAGTCAGTGTCGGTATATTTGTTGTGTGGGGCGTGGGCGGCGGCATGTCGCAGACACTTGCGACGATTGAAAACTCTCCCGTTGCCGTGTGGCCCAATGATGCCAGCCGCTGGATCACCATGGTGGCCCTGTCGGCGATGGCCTTTGTGACATTGCCGCGGGTGTTTCACGTTATGGTCGTTGAGAATGATAATGACCGGCAGTTGTCAGTCGCCTCTTGGGCCTTTCCTTTGTATTTGTTTTTTATGTCCTTATTCGTGTTGCCCATCGCCGTGTTGGGTCAAGAGATTATGCCATGGGGATCCAATCCTGATTTGTATGTTTTGACCTTACCCTTGTGGTTGGGCCAAGAGAATTTGGCCGTCTTGGCCTTTTTGGGTGGGTTTTCTTCGGCGACATCGATGGTTGTCGTTGCTTCGATTGCCATTGCGACCATGGTGTCGAACCACATTATTTTGCCAATTATGCTCAGCCTCGGGGCGCCCAATGCCGTGCGCGCGGGCGATCTGCGGCAAGTGGTTCTCACGACCCGCCGTTTGACAATCACCGTGGTTATTTTCCTTGGCTATCTCTATTATCGCCTCTCGGGCGGTGGTGAGGCGCTGTCTTCGATCGGGTTGATCGCCTTTACTGGCGTGGCGCAGATTATGCCGCCGCTTGTGCTGGGGCTAATGTGGGGCGGGGTGACGCGCGCAGGGGCACTGTTCGGGCTGACAACAGGGTTTGCGATTTGGCTCTATAGTTTGTTTTTGCCCAGCTTTGGCGGCGAAGTGATTGTGACCCAATCCATCTTGGATCATGGGCCTTGGGGCCTCTCGCTGTTGCGGCCGACCCATTTATTTGGCACGTCCTTTGGGGATCCTGTGGTGCATTGTGTTGTCTTTAGCATTGGTTTGAATACGTTGACGATTTTGCTTGTGTCGCTGCTGTCCAATGAAAGCACGGAACACCATAACCCCGCCGCTGATCCCGAGGCTGCCTTTGAAGCGCGCACAGAGATGCAAAACCCGTCCCAAGACCTTTTGCTTATGGTGCAGCGTGTATTGGGCCCGCGCGAGGCGCACGCCTTGTTTCAAACAAACGGCGTGCCGCTCAACCTGCGAGAGCCATTACCCGCCCCAACGCCGCAATTGATCCGCCGGATTGAGCAGGCGATGGCAGGGGCGGTGGGGGCCGCGACCGCCCATGCGATGGTGCGCCAATTTGCCCAAAACACCCCCGTTAGCGTCGATGATTTGATGGCCGTGGCGGATGAGGCGGCGCAGATCATTGAATATTCGAGAAAGCTCGAAACGCAGTCCGAAGAGTTAGAGCAGGCCGCCTTGGAATTGCGGCAAGCCAATACAAAATTGACGCGTTTGTCCGAACAAAAAGATGCGTTCCTATCGCAAATTTCCCATGAATTGCGCACGCCGATGACATCGATCCGCTCATTTTCGGAACTCTTGCGCGATCATTCCGAGGATCCCGATTTTGATGCGCGTCGCTTTTCGCAAATCATCCATGATGAGGCGCTGCGCCTGACGGGGCTGTTGGATGATTTACTTGACCTTAGTGTGCTTGAGCATGGCCAAGTGCGCATGGTCTATGCCCCCACGATGGTTAAGGATTTATTAGAACAGGCCCAAGCTTCGGCATTGATCTCGCAAGAGGATGCCCTCAGAGTGAATGTGCATATCGATGGGGATCCTCAGATCATCACAGATCGCAACCGATTGATGCAGGTTTTCATTAACCTTATTGTAAATGCACGAAAATATTGTGATGCACCCAGTAAGACGCTTGATATCAGCTATGCTGAACGCGGGGATATAGTGGAGTTTAAATTCCAAGATAACGGCAGTGGCATCCCGCCAGAAGATAGCAATATTATTTTCGAAAAATTCTCGCGCCTTAGCTCGAACGATCTTCAAGGTGGGGTTGGGCTTGGTCTTGCGATTTGCGCCGAGACGGTCAATCGCCTTGGGGGCACGATTGGTTATCGAAATGTGCCGCTTGGCGGATACTTTTTTGTGAAATTACCCAAATCAATGCCCTCACAGTGACGATTTATTAAGGTTTTTCTGGCACAGTTTATGAGAACTCAGCCAAAGGGACCCGCATGAGCATCCACAGATCCTTTGCCGCGCATACCTCGCAAGAGGATCAATTGGAGCACAAGCGCCGCACGCAGCCTCTCCTCAATGGCTGCCAGTCTTCTTTGATCAAGGCGCTTGCCGCATTTGACCTCGTGCCAGAAGAGGCGCCAAAGTTGAAGTCGCGACCCGTTTCATTGGCTGAGGCGGTTTCATCGTGGCCGGAGCCAGCACTTTTTGTACATTTGCAAGGTCAATCGAGCACACGGGCCTTATGTGTTTTAAACTTTCAAGCGGTCACGGCATTGGTTGAAAACGCCGTGCGGGGCAAAGTTTTGGATAAGCCTGTGATATCGGGATCGTTCACTGCGGTGGATTATTCTTTGTGCGAAACCTTTATCGCAACATTTTTATGCGGGCTTGATGAGAAGTTGAATGAAAACCAATGGCCAAGTCTACGCCATTTGAATTTGAATGGTGTGATCGCGTCTCGACATGAAATTGAAGTGTTCTTTGATGAGGGCGCTTGGGATCTCACTGAAATTGAGTTCAAGTTTTCAGGCACCACACGAGGCGCTCAAATGTGGTTGCTCAGCGAGGCGAGTGAGGTCAGTAATCCGGTATGCTCGACTGACTTGACGAGTGTAGCTGCCGACGTATCGAGGGGCAGCCCGACGTCAATTGGCAATTCAGAGTCGGATTTTTGGAAAGCAATGCCAGCAGAGCTCTCGGTTCAATCGCATACCTTTCAGGTTCCTCTAAATATCCTGCAAAACCTGCACGTCGGAATGGAGATTGAAATGCCTGATGATGTCACAAAGAGCGGAACACTTTTGTTGAGAGATGCACATGCTCAAGTCAATGTTCTCATCGGCCAAGAAGATGGTCAGCGCGCGATCCAAATCTTAGACACGTTTCCCATCTCCTCCCCAAGTGTCGATATTGGGTCGGAAGAAGCGCCAGAGTAATCTCTGGCACTTCTGCACTATTTGGGCTTACTGGGCGATCATCTTTTTGACAGGGAGAGCTATCCACATGCCTGCGACCATCGCAGCCAGGAAAACCCATCCGCTGCTGCCACCAAAGCTCAAAGATGCCAGAGCGGGCCCAGGGCATAGCCCTGCGAGCCCCCAGCCCACACCAAAGAGCGTTGAGCCCACAATTAAATCCTTCGACAAGCGCGTATTTGTTTGAGATGGAAAACTTTCACCAAACACAGGTGCGCGACCAACTGTAAAGCGCCACGCAAAAAACATTGGGATGATGGCCCCGCCCATGACAAAGGCCAAAGTCGGATCCCATTCGCCAAAAAGATCAAGCCAACCTTGCACGCGGTTGGTGTCGGTCATGCCCGAAATAAATAATCCAAGGCCAAAAAGCCCGCCCGATAGCAAAGAGATAATTAACCGCATTAGATCCACCCTAACATATGTCTAAACGCATAGACGGCTATGCCGCCTGCCATTATGTAAAATACCGTTGCGACAATGCCTCGGACCGAAAAGCGCGAAATACCGCAAACGCCATGCCCAGATGTGCAGCCATTCGCAATCCGAGTCCCGATCCCAACGCATAGTCCCGCCGCAGCTAGGACAAGCGTGTTTTCAGTCGCATTTGTCGATTTGATATAGCCCATCGCAATCAAAGCCGCGGGCACGCCGATGAGCCCCAAAATGAAAGCGAGGTTTTCAATCAATTGGCGCCGCGCGCTGCCATCGACAGTGCTGCCAAGAATGCCACTTGCGCCCATGACGCGTCCATTTCCAAGCAGAAAAACAGCTCCAGCGAGGCCGATGATCAAGCCGCCGATAAGACCGTTTATCCAATCAGGTTCCACGATTGTCATTGAGTTTATTCCTTATTCATATTTAATTTGTTGAATGTATATATTTTGATACGATTTGTCCAGCACACTCGCATCTTAGGAACGGGGGTTGAGCAAATTGTTTGAATAAGTAACACTACGCAAAAAACGACCTCGCGCGTTGGAGCAGTTTATGTCGCAATTGGTGGAATTAGAGATTGTGCACGCTGCGGCCATTGTGTGGATGAGCAATCCGCCGTCCAATGTGATGTCGCGTGCCATGCTTCAGGATCTTGGGGATCATATCGACGCTCTTCAAGAACGAGAGGATATTGATCGGATCATTCTGACGGGAGGCAGTTATGCGTTTTCCACGGGATACCTTTTGGCCGATTTGCGCGATACATCGACATCGGTTGCGATTTTTGATCTGTGTCGCAAAATTGAGACATCACGCATTCCAATCATCGCCGCAGTGAGCGGTACTTGTGTGGATGGCGGCTTTGAACTGGCTTTGGCCTGCGATTGGCGCATAGTGGCACCGCAGGCGCACCTTGGGTTTCCCTATGCTCAGTTTGACATATGCCCGCCGTCGGGGGCATTGCAACGGTTGGTCTATCTTGTGGGGGTGCAGGAAAGCTTTGACATTTTCTTAGCAGGCGCGGCGATCAAGGTCGAGGATTTGGCGCACTCTGGCTGTATCGATTTGATAGATGACGCACCCCTTCAGCTGGCGCGCGAGATGGATCTATCTGGCACGCGGGGTGTGCCCCCCTTGGATCCGCAGAATTTTACGGCTCAAATTGCCGAGTTTCGCGCGCAAATCACCCCAGAAGATTCGCATGTCCTTATGGAAATTGCGCGGTTGATTGAGGGCGCGCACCTACTGCCATATGAGCAGGCTTTGAATGTTGAGCATGAATACGCTAAAGCGCAACTGTCCTCTGACCGATTTGCCGCAGTGTGCTATCGCGCGCGTGCCGAGCAGTACGCCACAGCCGCCCACCGACAGCATGCCTTGACCCATGTGACGTGTATCGGTCATTCGACGCTTCGCGAATATATCGCTTCGCAAGCGGCAGCTGCGGGAGTTGGTGTTCATATTAGCACCCCAGATGCCCCTATTCCCGAAGGCACAGATCTAGTCCTAGTGTTTGATGCCTTTGACGGGCCGGAGCGATTTGCGCAGGCCGTTGAAAAAATGCGCCGTTTGGGTGATGTGCCGCGGTTTTTTGTGGCGGCCAGCCTAGAGGATGACTGGCCCGCATTACCGCCGGAGCTGCGGGCCGATGTGGGCGGTGTCGAATTTGCCTTGAAAGAGGGGCGGGATGTACGCGCTGCGTTACTCTGTGCCGCGCGGCTGCGCGATCGTCAGGCGCTACAAGGGTTTTTAACGCAAATGGGCATTATTCCCATCGCTGTCCCTGATCAAGCGATCGGCGTAACGGGGCGCATTATGAGTGGTTTTGCCCTCAGTTACGAGGCGTTATTGCGCCGCGGTCATAGCTTGGAAGAGATTGACAGCGCGCTTGAGGCGCTTGGCTTTGCATATCCGTTTGGGCACGTCGCGCGTGCTCTTGGGCCCGAAGGGGTGGTTGAGTTATGCCAGCGTTTTGATGTGGGCCCCACACCGTTTTATCACATGCTCATTGCGCAGTCGGTCACATTCGATCCCGAAGATGCGAGCGATCTTGCCCAATTGGCAGATCACAGTGCCAGCTATCTGCGGCATGTTCGGAAAATTCAAAGGCATGCGGTAGCGGGGCCATTGATGGTGTTGCTTGAAATGTGCCAAGCCTGCGAAATTGAGCGGCTCAGTGATATCGACATATGGCTCAACGAGGCGTTAGGACTGGATCGCGGCGCGGGTGGCCTTATCGCCTTGGCGCAAAGACTGGGTGTCGTGAATATGAGGGCAGTGTTATCAGAAAACGCGCAGTGGTCCCCCGCGGCATGGCACGTGCCCAAGGGGCTTGAACATCTGTTGATCGATGCGGGGCGCCTTGATGATGCGGCGCTGCGCAAAGGTGGTTTAGCGTTAGCTGAGGTAAATTCCCATAATCACACAGCATAGTCCGAGTACGCTGAGTAAAAGAGAACCGAGGTTGATTGGGATGAGTTTTTGCAAAGCGGCGCGCATCGCCTCGTCTTCGAGCGGTTGCTTGCGCAGCTTGACGGCACTTACGATGAAATAGATCAGCCCCAAGAGACCAACTAAGCTGATGACAGCACCAGACCAAATTAAAGCAGGCATGCGTTGATTTTCCTTTTCTAAAGTGATGCGCCTTGTGTCCCGTCAGGGATTAGGCGATTTTGGGCCTGCAGACAAGCTTTGCCCTTGCGAGGGGAGGGGATGTTGCATTAAGTCATCCTCAGAGCAGACTTATCATCGAAACATTTTACCCCACGGAGGCCCTATGTCCGAGGATGCCCATAGCGCAACGTCACAAGAGTTGCGTCAGTTTATCGAACAATTTGAACAACTTGATGCTGAAAAAGCCAAGCTTGCAGAATTGCAAAAAGAAGTCATGGCAGAGGCCAAGGGCCGCGGCTATGACACCAAAGTGATGCGCAAAATTGTGGCCCTGCGCAAACGTGATCGTGATGAAATTGCTGAAGAAGAGGCAATTTTAGACATGTACAAAGAAGCGCTGGGCATGTCCTAAACGCGACGGCGGGGCGAGGGGCAGTTTATAACGCCAAAAGCCTAACCCCGTCGATCTGTGATATTTGCCCTAGATCATCCTCATAGAGCGTGGTCAGGGCGGTCACGGTATTCTCGTCCCATTCGGGGATGGTTATCTCTTGTTCAATTGCTTCAGGTTTGGCGTATTTGCGCAAAAAGGCCAATGCGGCGCGCATGCGTTGCTCATGATTTAAATTTGCCCGCGCTTTGAGGTATGTCCGAAACTGTCGATAGCCGTCTTGTGTAATGACATTGGCCAGCATATCAAAGGCGCCGGTGATGCGGGTGCCAGGGGGCAATCCTGCCATACGCCGCATGATCCCGCCCCATAACACAGGGGTATCTTCGTCGCACCATAGGGTGAACTTGATCTGTGGAAACGCGCGTTGGAGCCGCGCAAACAGATGCGATCAACGCAGCTGCATCGGGTCAGTTTGCGGTAAAAAGGTTGAAAACGACTGTGCCCCAGATGAGCCGTAGAGATCATTGAGCCAAGTCGCCGGATTACGGATAGCTAGACAAATTTCTAAATCATACCCCTCGAACAAAGAGGCCAGCGCCGCTATGCGCCGCTCTGCCGTGGGGTAGAGGATGTTGCCCTCGATGGCGATTTGCGGGGGGCCAAAGAAATCTGTGTTCGACAAGACGACGCGGGACACAGCAGATAAATCTTGGTCCAACACGTCATCCCAAAACATAACATCGGCGTCCGGCGCAGGCTTGCCTTGGCTTAGGGCATTGAGCGTATCGCGCAACAGCGCACGGTAGCGCCGCGGGGCGGGTATAGCGATGCCTTGTTTGGCAAAGCCTTCTCTGTTGCGCAGTAACCCTTTGATCAAGCGATCATTATCAGTTACATGAGCTCCTGCGTGTAAAATAAGTTTCATTGCATTTTTTCTTTGGCTAAGCGCGCTACAACATCGTAGATCTAGCGTCAAAGTAAACCCTAGGACAATCTCTGAATGATGCAAACGGTAAATTCATCACAGCGCCGCAGTTGGCTTTCTCGTGTGATGCAAAATGTCAACATTCTTAGCGGCCTCGCAGCAGTGATGGCCGGTTTAGTGCTATTGCCGATGTTGGCGGTTGTGTGGATTGCCCTGTTTCCCAGTGATAATATCTGGCCACATTTGCTGGCGACGACCTTCCCTGTATATATGAAAAACACGCTCATCTTAATGATTGGGGTGGGGATCTGTACCATATTAGTGGGGACTGGCTGTGCTTGGATGTCTGTGCGGTTTTCGTTTTGGGGGCTATCGTGGTTGCGTTGGGCAATGTTAATGCCGCTGGCGATCCCAGGGTATCTGGGGGCGTATTCCTTGGTTGATTTGCTGGAATATGCCGGGCCCGTGCAAACGGGGATGCGCGCCGTGATGGGATATCAAAGCGCGCAAGATTATTGGTTTCCGGAAATTAGATCCATGGGCGCAGCGATCATAATTTTGTCGGCGTCACTTTATCCTTATGTCTATTTGCTCGCACGCGCTTCGCTTCAAAGTCAAAGCGCAGGGATGGAGGACGTCGCCCGCTCAATGGGATACGGCGGATGGACGCGGTTATGGAAGATTTCGCTGCCCCTTGCGCGCCCTGCGATTGTAGCAGGGGCAGCCGTGGCGATGATGGAGGCGGTCAATGATTTTGGCACGGTTGACTATTTCGCAGTGCAAACGCTGACGACAGGCATTTTTTCAACGTGGTTTGAACGCAGCAATCCGGGCGGCGCGGCGCAGTTGTCGCTCAGTGTTTTAATTTTAGTCGGGGCGCTCATTTTGATTGAGCGGCGTTCGCGGCGGCGGCAACGCTATTTCGACACGACGCGGCACTCTCGAGCCCAACGTGCTGTTGTGTTGCGTGGGTGGCGTGCAGGGGTTGCCTTTGGCTTGTGTTTCATGCCCTTTGCCGTTGGCTTTATTTTGCCCTTTGCGGTTCTGGGGTATCATGCCTTTGGCGAGATGGAGGTCTGGCGCGATCCAGACCTTTGGCGTGCTCTGCGTAATACAATCAGCGTGGCGGCCCTGACGGCACTTGTGGCGACCTTAATGGCGATCTTGATCCTCTATGCAGCCCGCCTGTCCAGCGCGCCCAAGGCGCGGGCCATCTTGCCAGTGCTCGGGCTGGGCTATGCCGCACCGGGGGCTGTATTGGCCGTTGGCGTGCTCATCCCATTTGCGGCCTTTGATAATTGGTTTGCCGATTTGATTTACGAGAGCACCGGCTGGGATCCAGGACTGTTGATCACGGGGACGCAGGTGGCGATTGTGATGGCATTGACTGTAAGATTTTTCGCAGTGCCACTGGGCGCGATTGACACGGCGATGGCCCAGATGCCACCCAACCTTGGTGCCGCGGCGCGCTCTTTGGGCAAAGGGCATCGAGATACATTGCGCCATGTCTATGTGCCACTGATCGCCCGTGCGGCGTCTGCGGCGGTCTTGCTCGTCTTTGTCGATAGCGTCAAAGAATTGCCAGCGACGATGATCTTAAGGCCCTTTAATTACGAGACATTGGCGACACGCACTCATAACTTCGCGTCTCTCGAAGACTTATCGCGCGCCGCACCGTCAGCCATTGGAATCATTGCGGTGGGACTTGTGGCCGTGCTGATCCTCGCGCGCTCACGGTTATCGCCGCATTCAGAGAGTTAGGGGATAAAATTTTTTCGAATTCCCCTATTTTTCCGCTTGCACCACAAGAAAATTCCGATTAATCACCCCCTCACGCCCCTATAGCTCAGCTGGTAGAGCAATTGATTTGTAATCAATAGGTCCGCGGTTCGAGTCCGTGTGGGGGC
>JBDNBY010000027.1:0-2820 GCA_039767595.1 Paracoccaceae bacterium
GCGTGGCTCAGATCGCGGATTTCATCGGCTGAGGTCAGGCCCTCGATATAGCTGATCTGCCCCTGATGCGTGGCGAGGTTGACAGTGACATCCGTCACACCGCCCAAGGCGCCAATCGCCCGCTCGGCCCGCGCGACGCAGCCGCCACAGGACAGGTTGGCGATATCAAAACTCTCTTGGATGATCCGCGCAGGATAGCCTGCCTGCTCTAACGCTGTGAGCGCGGGGTCAAGATCGGCGCCGTGGGCTAGGGTCACGCGCGCCTGATGGCTAGCGAAGTTCACATGTACATCGCTGAGCCCCTCGACCGCACTGAGCGCCCGTTCCGCCCGCGCCGCGCAGCCCCCACACGAGAGGCCATTGATCGCAAAGCTGAGAGTGTGTGTCATATAAGCCTTCTAACTTATGGAGTGTTAACCACCATATAATCCTTCCACAAGGTGGAAGGTCAATGGTGTGCAAAATTAATGTAGCCGCCATCACCGTCTCAGGTGTCCGCTCACTGCCTAGCACTTTAATGCCAGTGCCATCTTGGGTTTTGCGTGGCGTTTTCTTAACTAAAGTACCGTTTCTAGAGTGTCGTGAAAAATCATTTTAAAAACTATTGCAACCGGTTGCAAAATGCGTATCCTCAAACCAACGAAAAGATTCGAGACGGGAGACGTGAATGCTCAAAGTCGGTTTATTAGGCGCGGGACGCATTGCCAATGTGCATGCCAAGGCCATCACGGCACATGCACATAGCACGCTTGTCGCTGTCTCTGATGTCTTTGAGCAAAACGCCACGACCCTTGCGGCGCAATACAGCTGTGATGTGCGTAGCTCGGATGAGATTATCGCCGACCCCACCATTGACGCCGTTTTGATTGCGACCTCCACCGATACGCATTCTGAGCTTATTGAGGCGGCTACATCGGCCGGTAAGGCGGTTTTGTGCGAAAAGCCAGTGGACCTGAGCCTTGCGCGCGCGCGTCAATGTTTGGCCCATGCCTCTGCGTCGGGTCAGCCCGTGATGGTCGGGTTCAATCGCCGCTTTGATCCGAGCTTTGGCGCTGTGAAAACTGCGCTGGATGCTGGTGAAATTGGCCGCGCTGAGTTGTTGAATATCACGTCCTATGATCCTGCGCCGCCCCCTGTTGAGTATATCAAAGTCTCTGGCGGTTTGTTCCGCGACATGATGATCCACGATTTTGATATGGCGAACTTTATCATGGGCGCCGCGCCTGTTGAAATCTCGGCGCTGGGCACATCGATTGTCGATACGGCGATTGGTGAGGCGGGGGATGTGGATACCGCTGTGGCCACCTTGCGCTATGCGGATGGGCGGATCGCGGTGATCAAAAATTCACGCCGCGCGGTCTATGGCTATGATCAGCGGCTCGAGGTTTTAGGCTCTGACGGGTTGTTGCAAGCGCAAAACATGCTTGAAAACACAGTTGTAAAGAGCACGGCGCACGGTGTGATGTCGGCCAAACCTACTTATTTTTTCCTCGAGCGCTACATGCCTGCCTATGAGGCAGAGTGGTCGGCATTTGTAGATGCTGTGACCCAAGGGGCCGCGATGCCCGTCAGCCTTGAGGATGGCGTGCTCGCCCTTGCCATGGCAGAGGCGGCCACTACATCGAAAAACACGGGGCGCCCTGTGGCGCTCAGTGATGTGTGAGATGCGCTGGGAGGCGCGCTCATATCACAGATGTCATTCTTTGATCTCAAAGAGTGATGATAGATCCGGCATAGACCGGAAGAACCGGTCACATTGACCACACTTTGATCTTTTATTGGGAGGTAAAAATGAAAGATTTCGTAAAAGGTATCGTCGCAGCGGCGGCTTTGTCCATGGCTACACCAGTGCTTGCGGCAGACATCATCGTTGTATCGCATGGCCAAGCCAATGACCCATTCTGGTCCGTTGTTAAAAACGGCGTTGATATGGCGGCTCAGCACACAGGTGCAAACGTGGAATACCGCGCGCCTGAAACATTCGACATGGTTGCCATGTCACAAATGATCGACGCAGCCGTGAACCAAGAGCCCGATGGGATCGTTGTGTCTATCCCTGATGGCGATGCGCTTGGCCCATCCATCCAACGCGCGGCAGAAGCCGGTATCGCAGTGATCTCAATGAACTCTGGTTCAGATGTCGCCAAAAGCCTCGGTGCGTTGTTGCACGTTGGCCAAGACGAGTATGATGCTGGTAAAGCAGCGGGCGAAAAGCTTGCGGCTATGGGCGGCTCAACAGGTCTTTGTGTGAACCACGAAGTGGGCAACGTTGCTCTCGATCTGCGCTGCTCAGGTTTCGCTGATGGTTTCGGTGGGGACGTCACAGTTCTGCCAACAGGCAACGACCCAGCAGAGATCAAATCAAAAGTGCGCGCTGCACTTGATTCAAACCAAGACATCGACACAGTGATGGCGCTTGGTGCGGGTCTTGCGGGTGAGCCAGCGGCAGAAGCAGCCGGTGAATCGGGCCGCGACGTCAATGTTGCGTCATTCGACCTGTCTGCAAACTTCTTGCAAATGATCACCGACGGCAAAGCCGCCTTCGCGATCGACCAGCAGCAGTTCTTGCAAGGTTACTTGCCAGTTGTGTTCCTTGCGATGAACGCAGACTACGGTCTGATGCCGGGTGGTAACGTACCATCAGGTCCAAATTTGATCACAGCGGACAAAGCGTCTCAAGTGGTTGAGCTGTCGGCCAAAGGCATCCGCTAAGTCGTATAAGACAAACTAACATGAAGGCGGCGCTCAGGCGCCGCCTTTTTCAAAACGGGAGGGATGAATGAGCGATCAAACACAACCCATTGGTGACGAACGGATAAA
>JBDNBY010000028.1:0-13778 GCA_039767595.1 Paracoccaceae bacterium
TATGGTCACGAATGGCGGCACGATCCTTGGATCCGGCATAGCGGCTGTTGCGCGCCCAGCGCAGGAACGCTTGCTCAAGGGCCGTGCCCTCAAGCCAAACATCTAAGATTTCTATCGCGGCACTGACGCGCGCAGCTGGTGTCATGGGTCAGCTGCGACGATAGTTGGGGCTCTCGCGCGTGATTTGAACATCATGCACGTGGCTTTCTGACAGGCCCGCATTGGTAATACGGACGAATTCACAGTTGCGGCGCATCTCATCGACCGTTGCACAGCCAGTATAGCCCATGGCCGCCCGCAGCCCGCCCACCAATTGGTGCACAACTGCGCCAGCCGCACCTTTGTAGGGAACTTGGCCTTCGATGCCTTCGGGCACCAATTTGTCCGTCGCGGCGTCTTTTTGGAAATACCGATCCGCAGATCCACGCGCCATCGCGCCCATCGATCCCATCCCGCGATAGGATTTGAACGACCGGCCTTGATACAAAATCACTTCGCCTGGCGACTCGTCTGTGCCCGCAATCGCCGAGCCGACCATCGCGCAGGATGCTCCGGCGGCAATTGCCTTGGCAAAATCGCCCGAAAATTTGATACCGCCATCCGCAATCACAGGGACATCACCGGCCGCCGCCGCGCAATCCATAATCGCCGTCAGTTGCGGCACGCCCACACCCGCCACAATGCGCGTGGTACAAATGGAGCCCGGGCCAATGCCCACTTTGATCGCATCTGCCCCCGCATCAATCAGCGCGCGCGTCGCGGCCCCTGTGGCCACATTACCGGCGATGATTTGCGTGTCGCCTGCCTCTTTTTTCAAACGCGCCACCGCAGCGGCTACGCCTTCGGAATGACCATGGGCCGTGTCAATGACAACGGCATCAACGCCAGCCTCGATCAATTCCATGGAACGTTCAAAGCCAGCATCCCCAACGGTAGAGGCCGCCGCCACCCGCAAGCGGCCCAGATCATCTTTGCACGCCGTTGGGTTCAGCACAGCTTGATCCGTATCGCGCAAGGTCAATAGGCCCGTCAGCTTGCCTTTATCACCTGTGACCAAAAGCTTTTCTAAACGGCGCTCTTGCATGATGGAGCGGGCCAATTCGCGATCAAAGGGTTCTGAGACAATCGCCAAATTATCCGATGTCATCATCGCCGAGATCGGTGTCTTGTCGTCCTTGGCAAAGCGCATGTCGCGATTGGTTACGATGCCCACAATGGTTCCATCTTTGGCCACGACCGGGAAGCCTGTGATTTTGTACCGCTCTTGCAAAGCCTTGGCATCAGCCAGCGTTTGATCATCGGTAAGGGTAATGGGATTATAGACAATGCCGCTGACAAATCGTTTGACGCGGCGCACTTCGCGCGCTTGCTCTGGAACATCTAGATTGCGGTGAATGACGCCCATGCCGCCCGCTTGGGCCATCGTGATCGCCATCCGCGCCTCGGTGACCGTATCCATCGCAGAGGACAGCAGTGGGATATTCAGTGAAATGGATTGGGTCAGCGCAGTGCGCGTATCCGCCATCGAGGGCATCACGTTTGACGCCCCAGGAACCAAAAGAACATCGTCAAAGGTCAAAGCTTCACGGATTTGCATGGGATCACTCCTTTTCCCCGTCCATATAACGCCACGCGCCAGTGTGCAATTCCCCAAACTCGACAAATTGTGGCGCGAATAACGCCTTTTGTGACGTGGATCGGCTTTCCTTTGTCTGACAGCTGTCTATGTTAGGCGAGAGTTTGAAATAAGGGCAGTACAATGGCGCAAGATCCCCTAGTGATTTTCACCCCATCCGGCAAACGAGGCCACTTTCCAGTGGGCACTCCTATCCTGACCGCTGCGCGGCAGCTTGGGGTCGATCTCGATTCTGTGTGCGGCGGGCGTGGCATTTGTAGTAAATGCCAAATCACGCCCTCTTATGGCGAGTTTTCAAAACATGGCCTCACGGTTGAGGCAGATGCCCTGTCGGAATGGAACTCTGTGGAGCAGCGGTATGACGATATTCGCGGGCTCACCTCTGGGCGGCGTTTGGGCTGTCAGGCCACTGTGCAAAAAGACGTGATCATCGACGTGCCGGCCGAGAGCCAAGTGCATCGCCAAGTGGTGCGCAAGGCGGCCTCGGATCGCGTGATGGTGATGGATCCGGCGACCAAGCTCTATTATGTCGAAGTGGCCGAGCCGGACATGCATGACCCCACAGGCGATTCTCAGCGTGTGTTGGCCGCGCTCAAACGCGATTGGGGCATTGAAACGGCTCAATTCGATTTTTCTGTCCTGACGAAACTGCAAAAGACCCTGCGCAAAGGGAATTGGACGGCCACCGTTGCCCTGTTTGAAGATGGCGACGGGATGGCCCGCATAATTGATGTCTTCTCTGGTTTGCATGAGGGCGGGATCTATGGCTTTGCGGTGGATCTCGGGTCCACGACGATTGCCGCACATTTGACTGATCTCAAGACGGGGGCGGTCATTGCCTCGTCTGGGATTATGAACCCTCAGATCCGATTTGGTGAGGATTTGATGAGCCGCGTGTCCTATGCGATGATGAATGAGGGCGGCGACAAGGAAATGACCCGCGCGGTGCGCGAGGCGATGGATGCGCTCTTTGCCACGCTGACCAGCGAGGCCGAGATTGATCCGCGCTTGGTAATGGAGACGGTGGTTGTATGTAACCCCGTGATGCATCACCTATTTATCGGTGTCGATCCTGTGGAATTGGGCCAAGCGCCCTTTGCCCTTGTGACATCTCAGGCCGTGCATGTAGCGGCCAAGGAACTGAATTTGAGCGCGATGAACCCCGCGGCGCAAATCTATATCTTGCCATGTATTGCGGGTCATGTCGGGGCGGATGCCGCCGCCGTTGCCCTGAGCGAAGAGCCAGAGACATCCCAAGACCTCGCTTTGATCGTCGATGTGGGCACAAATGCAGAAATCCTCCTTGGGGATCATACGCGCGTTCTGGCCTGCTCATCGCCGACCGGCCCTGCCTTTGAAGGGGCGCAGATCAGCTCGGGCCAGAGGGCGGCCCCTGGGGCCATTGAGAAAATCGAAATTGACCCTGTGAGCAAAGAGCCAAGGTTTCGCATCATTGGCGTGGATCAATGGTCAGATGAAGATGGCTTTGACGCAGCCGCCGCCCAAAGCGGTATCACCGGTATTTGCGGCTCTGGCATTATCGAGGCGATCGCCGAAATGCGCATTGCGGGGATCATGGATGACAGCGGTCTGATCGGCTCGGCGGCGATGACTGGCACGCCGCGCTGTATCGAAAATGGCCGCACGCATGAATATGTGATCTATGACGGCAGTGCCGCGGGCGGGCCCAAAATCACTGTGACCCAAGGGGACGTGCGCGCCATTCAGCTGGCGAAATCCGCGCTCTATGCTGGCGCGCGTTTGCTGATGGACGAGCGCGGCGTTGATAAAGTGGATCGCGTGGTGCTCGCGGGGGCCTTTGGTGCACATATCTCATCGAAACATGCGATGGTGCTGGGCATGATCCCTGATGTGCCGTTGGACAAAGTGCAATCGGCGGGCAATGCGGCCGGCACAGGGGCGCGCATGGCGCTATGTTCGCGCGCAGCACGGCGCAAAATCGAAGGGCTGGTGCGTCAAATCACCAAGGTCGAAACAGCGATTGAACCAAAATTCCAAGAGCATTTCGTCAATGCCAATGCGATCCCGCATAAAACAGACCCGTTCCCAGAACTGAGCAAAATCCTCACGTTACCTAAGGTGAATTATAACGCAAAATCCAACGGCTCGGACGACAGTGGTGGCCGCCGCCGTCGCCGCCGCGCATAACGGAAAACGATAGCGCGGTCCTACCGCGCTATCGTCCATGTTTACGAACTACTGGCACATGCCGAGATATCCATTTTGGAACCCGATCACACCACTAAACCCAACAGCATGATAATCATGGCGGTTCGAATTTCGAAACTCCAAATAATGTTGTCCCGCATCGGACGTCGAAATCGTACCGGCCCCCGCATTGGCGGAATTATGCGTGTTCGGACCTTCGATGAATTCGTTACCGTCTAAGTGGGCGCTCACGCTGTTGTCACCGCGCAATCCCGTCACATTGATGATCGCTTGGGTTGGATACTCTTGAGAACTGCATAGACAAAACGGCAATTTATACACGTAGTCGCCGGCGTTTTGCTCTTTGGATAGATTACTGCGATCCGACAACCAAATGTGCATATCGTCGTGCTCATAGGCGCCATGATCAAAAATAGGTGCTCCATCTAATGTTTGCACAACTGTCGGGGCTCCGCCGTTCAAGCTCCAGTGCACCACGGCTTGATTGCTGGCAAGGTCAACTCGGTCACCACCGCAATTCCAAAGCCGATTATTTTCGATCAAACGTTCTTTGGTTGTCTCGACGTCCAAACTGGCAACCTGTGCTTCTCCGCCAGTGTAGTAGCCAACAACATCAAATGGCTCTCGGGACTCTACCACCAGAAATCCATCGAAAAAACTTCCCATGTCTTGAAATTGAGACATTGTTTCGCAGTCATAATATTGAGCGCCATCCGGTCCCAAAGTTCCATCCACAAAATGTGATATATCCCCAGGTTTGCCATTATATGCTTGGGCAAATTTTACACGAAACTCAACGGCGGTGTAGTTGGGATTATGGATGTTCACAGCCGTTCTATAATCGCCGTCATGAAGCATGCCACCTTTGGGGCGACCACACACGACCTTAGTGGCGTATTGATAGTCTGAGGGCGCGTTTTCTTGGCTCGTAATTGGCTTGCCTGGGCCACAAGGTAACGTGATTGATTTGGGGCCAAGCTGTCCTTTTTTATCACTCGTACCGATCCAAGACTTACCCTGAGCCGTGATTACGCCGCACATCCCATTTTCCTTAGCAAAAGCCTCCAGATCAATGGAGTTGAAATGATTGAGCCCAAGTGCATTGCATTCCGATCTATGGCTGCCGTCCCATTGGCGCCACTTTTTCCCATTGGTTCGACGATCCCAAATCTTGTTATTGTGAAGCGTCGCTTGGCCCGCTTGTGTGATCTGTACATCTGCGAAACAATGCGCAGCAAATCCTTTATTTGATAAGAAAAGGGATGCAAAAACCGCGCCCCCCAAAATATATATGAAACGAGACATTCACTCTCTCCTGATTAATGTGGTTAAAAAAATTGCTGATCAACAATTTTTAAACGCCACCACACAACCATTGGGTGAATAAATGCGCATATCCTCACCTTGTTGCTCAACCAAATTTTGCACCAATGGAACGCACAACGCGCAAACATCCGGTTTTGGGGGCACAGTTAACTTGCCTTGATCAATCAAAAACGGCACTCTTGATTAAAAAGGATGGAACATGCCGACACTCACACTCCTTGGAACCAAGGGCGGGCCTTCTTTGCGAGAGGAGGGGCCGTCGTTTTTGCCCACGTCAAATCACCTTGCGATCGCGGGGCGGTCTATTGTTGTGGATTGTGGGATTGGGGTAAGCGCGGCGCTTGTGCGGGCGGGTGTGGCCCTGCCCCAGATCACTGATATTTTCATCACACATTACCATTCGGATCATGTGCTTGAGCTGGGCGGGCTGTTGCATACGGCGTGGACGTCGGGGCTCAAGACACCGATCCATGTCTACGGGCCTGTGGGGTTAACCGATGTGATGAACGGCTTTTATGCGATGATGTCCTATGACATTCATTTGCGCATTGCCGATGAGGGTCGCGTTCCTTTGATGGATTTGATCCACCTGCATGAATTTGGCGCCAATGCCCAAGATCGCGCGATCCATAACATCCTTGAGACCCCAGACTTGAAGGTTGAGGCGATGCGCGTTGAGCATCCCCCCGTCACACAGACCTATGCCCTGAAATTTAGCGGGGACGGCCGCGTGATCACCTTTGGGTCGGACACGGCGGCACTGAGCGAATTGGCGGAATTTGCCCGTCACAGCGATGTTTTAGTACATGAAGCGATGCATGAAAAAGGGATCGCTTTCGTGCTTTCAAAGACCCGCAATGCAGACGACCGGCTGCGCCAGCATCTTTTGGCCTCGCACACATTTGCCGCCGATGCGGCCGCATTGGCACAGCGTGCGCAGGTCAAGCGTTTGGTGTTTAATCACCTCTTGCCCCCCGAGCGGCATGTTTGCAGCGACGCGGATTGGCACCAAGAGGTCACGCCGCACTTCGATGGCCCATTCGATCTGGGCTATGATGGGCTTAAAATTACGCTTTAAGAGGTGCTTTGCGACAAGTCTTCGAGCATGAGCCATTCTTCTTCGGCCGCCTCGAGTTTGCTTTGACGCTCGATCAGCATTTCGGTGGCTTTATTGAACTTCACTGGCTCGCGCGTGAACAGATCGGCATCGCTCAAGAGGTCTGAGAGTTTGGCAATCTCGGCTTCGATCCGTGCAATTTCTGCCGGTAGGGCCTCGAGGCGGTGCTTTTGGGTATAGCTGAGCTTGGCCGCCGGTGCGCCGCCCGCCTGTGCCGTGGGTTTTGCGCCCTTGTCGGCCCCCTTGCCCTTGCGGCCATGGCTCTTATCCCCCTGCGCCGCGGCGTTGAGGGATTTTTGATGCTGATAATCACTCCAGCCCCCAGCGTAGACCGTACACACGCCCTGCCCCTCAAAGGCGACGGTGGTGGTGACCGTGCGATCAATAAAGTCGCGGTCATGCGAAACGAGGACAACCGTGCCGTCAAAATCTGTGATCAATTCCTGTAATAAATCGAGCGTTTCGATATCCAAATCATTCGTCGGCTCGTCCAAAACAAGGAAATTGGCAGGGCGCGCCATCAATTTGGCCAGCAGCAACCGCGCCTTTTCGCCCCCAGAGAGGGAGCGCACGGGCGCCCGCGCTTGACCTTCGTCGAATAGAAATTCCTTGAGATAGCCGACCACATGTTTGGGCTGTCCACGCACAAGCACTTGATCCGCCTTGCCCGACACGCGCATGTCAGGATCGCCTGTTAAGCTTTCCCACAAGGTCATGGATGGATCAAGCTGTGCCCGCGCTTGATCAAAAAACGCGACGTCTAAGTTGGTGCCAAGCTTGATCGTGCCACGATCAGGTGCCTCCAAGCCCAGAATCATTTTGAGTAATGTCGTCTTGCCAATGCCATTTGGCCCAACAAATGCAATGCGATCGCCACGCTGCACGGTGATGGAAAAGTCTTTTACAATCGGCTTGTCATCGTAGGATTTTTGCACATCTTCGGCGACCACCACTTTGCGCCCCGATTTTTGTGATGCCTCGAGCGCCATGGCCGCCGTGCCTTGGCGTTTGATCTGCGAGGCGCGCTCAGAGCGCAGCTCTTGCAAGGCGCGCACACGTCCTTGGTTGCGCTTGCGCCGCGCCGAAATCCCCTCGACGGCCCAGCGGGCCTCTTCTTTGATCTTGCGATTGAGCTTGTGGCGATATTGATCTTCTTCTTCCCAGATCTTCTCGCGCCAAGCCTCAAACCCGCCAAAACCGACTTCGGCCATGCGCACTTCGCCGCGATCCACCCAAAAAGTGTTGCGCGTCAACGCATTTAAAAATGCGCGGTCATGCGAGATTAAAACAAAGGCAGACTGCGTTGATTTCAAGTAGTTTTCCAGCCATTGGATGGCCTCGATATCCATGTGGTTCGTCGGCTCATCGAGCAGCAAGACATCTGGCTCCGTGGCCAAAAGCTTCGCCAAAGCGGCGCGGCGCCGCTCGCCGCCAGAGGCGGTCTCAACCGGACGCTCGGGATCGAATTTTAGCCCTTCGGAGACCATCTCAATTTTATAGCGCTCCGCATCCGGCAGGCCATCAGCGGCAAAATCGCCCAAGGTCGCATAGCCGCTCATATCCGGCTCTTGCTCCATATATCCGGCATAGGTGCCAGAGGGCAAAATACGGTCCCCTTGATCGGGTTCAACGAAGCCGGCCATGATTTTCATCAAAGTCGATTTCCCCGATCCATTGCGCCCAACCAGCGCGACGCGCTCGCCTTCGTGCAAAGTGACGGATAGATTTTTAAAGAGCGGATCGCCCCCGTAACCGAGGGAAATATCGACAAGTTGGAGTACCGGAGATTTAGCCATACCCTCCGCTAGCGCCCCGCCGCGCAGCCGTCAATAGTGATTACGCCCGCGCCGCCGCCATCGTCAGCAATCGTTTGCGCGCAGGGGGAATGCTATCAATCTCAACACCTGTGAAAACATGGATCGTGTTCATTTGGGCATCGATCACCGCATGATCACTGACCCAGCCCCCCATCATCAAATAGGATTTGAGCAAGGGCGGCATGGCGCGCATCGCACGGCGCATATCCGGCGGGCGCACCAATCGCGAGGCAAAGCGAAATACATTGGGCGCCTTGACTTGGGGCAGCCAGCGTTTTGGCCCCACATGCCGATGCTTGAGGAGCGAGAACGCATCTAAATACGGCTCTTGGTCCGTGCCCGAAAATGACGCGCAGCCAAACAACAGGGATACGTTATGCTCGTGGACAAATTCGGTCAGCGCGGCCCACGCGACGCGGACGATATCGGGATCCGAGACGTCAGGATCGATGCAAAACCGGCCCATCTCCATCATCACACCGTCATAAGCCTCAAGCGCCGAGAGCTCATAGTACTGCGCAGCATAGCTTTGCTCGATCTGCGCGCCGCCGCTCAAGCGCAAAATCCGAAAGCAGGCGACAAGATCATGTTGATCCGTCATGATCATAAAATGGGTGCAGACATCGTCATGCTCGTCGCGGTCAATGCCGCTGGGCACAGCAAAACATTTGGCCCGCAACCGCTGACACCGTTGAACATCGCGTGCGCAGCGCGCCCGCGCTGCATGATATTTCGCAACACTGCTCATATCTTTGTCCTGAATTACGCCTTTTCACACATCCTATCGGGTCTTTATGTCAGGTAAATGACACGCGCCGCGTGAATGCAGATCCATGCCGCTGTTATTCAGACCCGATAAAATCACCTAGATCAATGCGCCCTGCGTTTTCGGCCAAGGACGCAAGGAACCCGCCGTGATCTTCGATGGTTTCCGTCACGCGGCGCTCGAGCGGCACCACACGGCCATCAGAAAGGTCAAACCGCTCAATATTGCGCAGCACGCCCGTGGGCTCAAAACTAAAGGCAACGATATCGCGGCGGATCACTTTGGGCTCGCGCGCACCGTAATGGCGAATAGTCGATTCCACATAATAGATCCGATTGTCGCGCCGCAGCGCCGTGACCGAGGCCGAGCCAAGCTTTTCCTCGATGCTCTCTTTGGTATCGAGACCGACGACAATATCCGCAAGGTCACTGGGAAGCGGGGCATACCCATGATCGCGCAGCCGCTCTGAACAGGCAACTGTGGTGCTTAAAATGATAAAGCCAACCCAAGCGGTCAAACGCATTTTCGTTCCTCCCCAAAGCACATCTGGCGCGCTTGCCACGACCGTGTGCCATGTATTATTGCAAACCTTGGTCTGCATGCGTTGAACCGTAACGCAAAACCGACTAGGTAGTGATCTACTCAATCTTTGCCTTAAGTGAAAGCAGCTTGCAATGAACAAGACACATTCCGCCCAAAATGCAGCCTCTCCATCGCACCATCTCATTGAAACGGCTGAGCTATCCAAAAGCAAAGTCACCCAATTCAAATACACCGCCTCGGCCCAAGAGATGACGCATATCGCCGATAATCTAGGTGTGTCCGATATCGCCAAGCTAAGATTCGATGGCAAGATTACTCCAAAGGGCAAGCGCGACTTTCGCCTCACAGGCACATTAGGGGTCACTGTGACACAGGCCTGCGGCGTGACGCTAGAGCCTGTGCGCACGCGGATCGACGACACGGTCGAGCGTATTTTCGTCGCGCAATGGCATGAAGAGATGACCGACGAAGAGCGCGAGATCCCCGATGATGACCGCCTCGAGCCGCTGGGCGATCTGATCAATCTTTTGAATATCGCGGCCGAGCATATCGCCCTAGTGATTCCCGCCTTTCCACGTAAAGAGGGGCTTGATGATTTCGAAATCACAGCCGCCCCCGACGGCGCACGCCCCCTCGATGACGCCGCGATGAAGCCATTTGCTAGCTTAGCGGCCCTCAAATCCAAGTTAGAGGGGAACGACGGCTAAGCTTTTGCGAAGAATGCGCTGCGAATGCAAAAAAAGGCTTGCACCATTTTAAACTTTGTCTATTTTCGCGACTTCATGACAAATCAGCACTTTTGCGCTTGGGGCTCATTGCTCAACCATCTGTGTGACATAGAAACCTAGGGGCGCGGCCCCGATAAGAATTGAGTGAATACCAATGGCTGTTCAACAGAATAAAGTGTCGAAATCACGCCGCAACAACCGCCGTGCGCATGACGCGCTCGTGGCTGCGAACCCAAATGAGTGCCCAAACTGTGGCGAGCTGAAGCGCCCACACCATGTGTGTGCAAGCTGTGGCCATTATGCTGACCGCGAAGTCATTGCGACTGTTGACGAGATTGAAATCGACGAAGACGCGGCGTAACTTTCCAGTAAATGGAAAGACAAAGTAGGTCCAAAATATGCAAGCGCCCCCCCCCGCGACTGACGAACGACTAACGATCAGTATTGACGCGATGGGAGGCGACAAAGGCCCCAAGCCCGTAGTTTACGGGCTTGATAAGGTCGCGCGTGCGCATCCGAATGTTGACTTTGTCATACATGGCGACGAAGAGCTCCTGAGTAAATACGCCAAACGATGCCGCCACCTCAAAGAGCGCATCACGATCATTCCCACGGCAAAAACTGTCACGATGCATGACAAACCGTCGCAAGCTATGCGCAATGCGATGGGCACATCCATGTATTCGGCTATTGATTCAGTGCGCTCGGGCGATGCCTCTGTCTGCGTGTCCTGCGGCAACACTGGGGCCTTGATGGCAATTTCAATGCTGCGACTGCGCAAATTGGACGGCGTCAATCGCCCCGCAATCGCTGTGTTATGGCCGTCATATAATAAAACAGGATTTAATGTGGTGTTGGACGTCGGTGCGGATCTGCGCGCTGATCCACAAGATTTGCTGCAATATGCATTGATGGGCACGTCCTATGCCCGCAATGGCATGTCAATCCACACGCCGCGTGTCGGTTTGTTGAATGTTGGCACCGAAGAGCACAAAGGCCGCGCAGAGCTTCGTGACGCGGGTACATTACTGGAGCGCTATCAGAACGAAGGACAGTACGATTACATTGGTTATGTCGAGGGCGGAGATATCTGCTCAGACCGCGTGGATGTGATTGTCACCGACGGATTTACTGGCAATGTCGCCCTCAAAACCGGCGAAGGCACGGCAAGCTTTATTGGCGCATCGCTTAGATCCGCCTTTGCCCACTCGCCCCTCTCGCGCCTCGCCGCGCTTTTGGCCCTGACATCCTTGCGGCGCTTGCGCAAACGGATTGATCCACGACGTGTGAATGGCGGCGTGTTTTTGGGCCTCAATGGGATCGTTGTAAAATCACACGGATCAGCTGATGCGACGGGGGTAGCCGCAGCTGTATCCTTGGCCGTTACACTCGCGCAATCACAGTTTCACGATAAAATCGTGGCCCGACTTGCGAGATTGGACGAACAAGCACATAGTGGTCAAACCCTCGAACAGGAGAAGAGTGAATGATCACACGCGCGGTTGTCAAAGGAGTGGGCCATTACCTACCCAAACGCGTTGTTGAAAACAGCGAGTTTGAAGCGTCCATCGAAACCAGTGATGCATGGATTCGGTCGCGCTCGGGGATTGAACGGCGGCATTTTGCCGAAGGGGACGAGACAACATCAACTATGGCTGCCGAAGCGTCTCGGCGCGCCTTAGAGGCTGCGGGTCTGACGCCCCAAGATGTCGATGCGATTGTGGTTGCGACATCTTCCCCAGATCATACATTCCCATCCGTTGCGACGATGGTCCAAGCACAAATCGGCGCGAACAATGCCTTTGCCTTTGATGTGCAAGCGGTCTGCGCAGGATTTATTTTCGCGCTAAGCACGGCACAATCGATGATCGCCTCGGGCCAATGCAAAACGGCGATTGTGATTGGTGCAGAAACGTTCTCTAAATTGATGGACTGGACGGATCGTGGCACCTGCGTGCTTTTTGGCGATGGGGCTGGCGCACTTGTCTTGAGCGCGCAAGACGGCACAGGCCAATCAAGTGATCGCGGCGTTCTTGCGGTCGATCTCAATTCTGATGGTCGATACAAAGACATCTTATATGTCGATGGCGGCGTGATCACGCAAAACACTGGATTTTTGCGGATGCAAGGCAAAGAAGTTTTCCGCCATGCCGTCGAGAAACTCGCCCAAACAGCCGAGACTGTGATGGCTAAAACTCAGATCGACCCGACAGACATTGACTGGATCATTCCGCATCAAGCGAACATTCGTATCATTCAAGGCATCGCCAAAAAACTGAATGTGGATATGGCCAAAGTCATCACTACCGTCCAAGATCATGGCAATACGTCAGCAGCATCGATTCCCCTAGCCATGAGTGTTGCACACGAATCTGGGCGACTCAAAGCCGGCGATCTCGTCTTATCTGAGGCGATTGGCGGCGGTTTAGCATGGGGTTCTGTACTTTTACGGTGGTAATCAACTCTTTAGATGATCTATTTTCACCTCAGTTGTTGACTCCAATTCCCTGAAATCTCTATGCTCTTGCTCAGTCAGGGAGCACGTCTACATGTCGAATAAAACACTCACGCGGATGGATCTAAGTGATGCGGTCTTCAACGAAGTCGGGCTGTCGCGCAACGAATCCGCGGCATTGGTCGAACGCATTTTAGATATGATGTCAGATGCGCTTGTGGAAGGTGAACAAGTGAAAATCTCATCCTTTGGGACCTTCAACATTAGATCCAAAAATGAACGCGTTGGGAGAAACCCCAAAACAGGGGAAGAGGTCCCAATCACACCGCGCCGTGTCTTAACCTTTCGTGCGTCAAACCTGCTCAAAGATAGGGTCGAGCACGGTAATAAATCTTAAACACGATCAATGGCCCGTAAATCCAAAGACGCCTTTCGCACGATTTCAGAAGTCTCTGACTGGCTGAACACGCCGGCGCATGTCCTGCGATTTTGGGAAGGAAAGTTTACTCATATCAAACCGATAAAGCGCGCGGGGGGACGCCGCTATTATCGCACTCGGGATATGGAGCTGTTAGGAGGGATCAAGATACTCTTACATGTGGAGGGTTTGAGTATCAAAGAGGTCCAAGAGCGTATGAAGATAAATGGACCAAAATCCATTGCAGCGCTGTCTCCGAATGTTAACGAAGTATTTGTTACCCCGTCCCCCAGCGATCCATCGGATCAAATCGGCGAGACGTCCGCACCAGTGACGGCAAAGGTTATTCCCTTGCCCACGAAAGAGGCGGAGTTCTCGCAAGACACATCATCTCTGGGGGGAGAGACAACAATGGAACACGCCGTTCAAACATCATTTATCGAGGACACCGCACCTCAAACACCATCACAAGAGGCCAAGCCAACAGCGCAGGCCCCATCTAAAAAGCCAAAGCAAAAATCACCAAGTGATATTTTACCCGGTCAACTCAGCTTATTCGAAGGTCAAGCCGGAGATACGGAAGCGGCCCCTGATCTATCAATGGAGCATGTCGCTAAGCTGATGACAGCCACGTCGGTCGCCTCGGAGAAACGCCAAGAGTTGCAAGCCCTTCAACAAAAATTGGCGCAGCTGTTGGAGCGCGCCGCGTAAGCATTGAAATTCGCCTCTCTTTGTGACGTTTCGCCCTTGCTTGCCGGCGAAAGATCGCTAAAAGGGCTTCA